>DASVKO010000286.1:0-3304 GCA_036385355.1 Dermatophilaceae bacterium | reverse complement strand
GCGCCGCAGATGGCGCCGAACGGACCTCTACCCGATGAGCGCCATGGTCACCGTCCGCTACTTCGCGGCCGCCGCCGAGGCTGCCGGGGTCGCGACCGAGACCTTGCCGGCCGGGTCGGTAGGTGACCTCGTGGCATCGATGGTGCGCAGCCATGGACCGGGCCTGCAGGACGTGCTCGCGCGGTGCTCGCTCCTGGCTGCTGGGGTGCGTGTCTCCGACGAGGCGACGCTCCTGGCTGACGGCGTCACCGTGGACGTGCTGCCTCCATTCGCCGGCGGCTGACGCGGCCCCAGCCCGCGCAGGCTCGAGAGCTGCTCGCGGCAGCCGAGGGGCAACCGCTGAGCTCAGACCCACCCACACGTGGGACCCGTCAGCGAGTACCTCACGCTTCCAGACCGGCAGGTCGGCCTTCACTGACTCGACAAGCTCGCTGCAGACCTCGAAGGCGCGCGCACGATGGGCGGTCGCTACCGCGACGACGATCGCCGGCTCGCCAACCCGGACGAGCCCGACCCGGTGGCTGAGCGCCACGGCAAGCACGTCGTGGCTCGCCGCTGCCGTGGTCGCAAGCCGATTCAGCACTGCCTCGGCGTCGGGGTGCGCCGAGTACTCCAGGGCCATGACCTCACCGGGTACGGAGGGGTCATGGTTGCGCACCAGTCCGATGAAGGTCGCCACAGCGCCGGCGCGCGGGTCGCGGACCGCCGCGAGATGTACGCCAATGTCCAGCGGGCGCTGGTCGAGCCGGGCCAGCAGGTTCACCGGTGGTCACCGCCTGACATTTGGTCGAGCACATGGTCTAGCAGGGGGATGAGCACCTCGAGACCGTGTCGGACCCCAGCAGGTGAACCCGGCGCCAGGAATCGAACACGATCCCGCTCCGCTGCCGGCTCCCCTCGCCGATCCTTTGGTCGGTCTTGGCGGTGGTGCATTCGATCCAATTGGAGATCGGCGCTGACCTGGCTGCGGTCGCGCAAGGAGCGCTCGCATCAGGTTCCTAGCGCACTGTACGGTCGTGGGGACCACTCTTCTGCCTTTAGCCACGCCTGCTGAACAGGACTGCTTCAGACGCAACACGGGTCAGCTCTGTAAGTCGTGACCGGATGCTGGCTGCTCGGGTCCGCGTCAGCGCCATGATTCTCACCGGTCGCCTGATACAGACTCGTGCCGATTCATCCAGACAGCAACCAATGGTGTCGGCGTGCCGACCTCCTAAGTCCCGTCCCGCCCGACGCAGACTTACGGACGCTTGCGTGGTCTCTGGGTCGTCCCGGCAGCGGAACCCCTTACGTCGACCGCTCGCCGGCCTACTTGAGTTCAGCAGCTCGGCACCTGACGAAGGGATTGTCCACCCGCGAAAATGCGGTCAGACGTCGTACGCCAAGGGGCTGCTTGATCAAACCTGGCTTCATCTCGATAAGAGAGCGCCGCTGACAAGTGTTCCAGCAAGAGACGTTGGACGAGTTGGGGAACGTGCCGTGACCTGTGGAAACACTGGTCGGGGTGACAGGCATTGAACCTGCGGTCTCTTCCTCCCAAACCACGGGTGGCGATGTCGCCAACCGTGGTTGAGCAGGGGCGAGAAGCACCGGGAGACACTGCGTATCGCCGAAGAGTGGCCCCGCTGCTGTACTTTGCCGCTGTACTCCGAAGCGGCCGACTCTCGCCCAGAGTGTCTGGGTCATCGCCGTTCGGTCGCGGGCGTCAGGTCGCTCTGCTCGGGCGTGGCCGCCCAGCTGGCCAGCAGGGTGAGCGCGTCGGCGGTGGAGCTACCGGGCTCAGCGGTGTAGACGAGCATCGTCAGTCCGGTGTCGGCGGTCAGCTGGAGGGTGTCGTACATCAGTTCCAGGCGCCCGACGACGGGGTGGTTGATGAGTTTGGTCCCGGTGCGGTGCAGGTGGACGTTGTGCGCCGCCCACCGGGTGCGGAAGTCCTCGCCGGTCCTGCCAACTGGCGCCTTCGCTGGTCTGCCCGAAGACGCACTCGACTACGCCGATGGCCTCTACCTCTCCGACCCCAAGCTCGGACCAACCGCCGACGAACTTACAAACCTGACCACTTAGGGCTTGCCGATGAACAACACGCTCATTTCGAGGGCGGTGTGAGGGTGTAGTTCCACTCTGGGTGCCATTGGTGTCGGCGGAGGGCGCCGGTGTCGGTGAGTTCTGTCATCTGCGAGTCGGGGATCTTGACCCCGGTGGGGTAGGTGCCGGTGTCGAGTTCGGCGTGGACGTTCAGCCCGGTGCGGGTGGTGGTCGCCGCTATGGTCTGCACGATCACGTCGTGGCTGGTCAAGGGTCGTCCGCGCCAGTTCATGGAGATGTGGGAGAACAGCCGGTGTTCGATCTTGTTCCACTTGCTGGTGCCTGGCGGCAGATGGCACACGGTGATGGTCAGGCCGGTTTGAGCGGCCAAGGCGGCCAGTTCGGTCTTCCACAGTCGGGTGCGGTAGCCGTTGGAGCCGCCCCCGTCGGCGGTGATCAACAGCCGGGATGCGTTCGGATAGAAATCCGGACCGGCGCAGTTCCACCATCGACGGATCGTCTCGACCGCGAAGGCTGCGGTGTCGTGGTCGGTACCTACGCTCACCCAGCCGGCATCGGCGGCCAGGTCGTAGACGCCGTAGGGGTTGGCCTTGCCCAGTGCCGGGTCAATGAAGTCGTGCACCTTGACCTGCTCGGGATCCCCGCCGGGGCGCCACTCGGTTCCTGCGTTCTTGTACTGCCCGACGAGCTCTTTCTTCTTGGTATCCACGCTGATCACCGGCTCACCGGCGGCCAGGTGCTCGCCAGCCTGGTCGTTGAGGTAGGAGAACTGGCCATCGCGGTCGGCATGCTGGCCGCCCTCAAGGGTCTTGGCGTTGGCCTGCAGGCCGAAGCCCTGCTCACGTAGCAACCGGGCCACCGTGTCCGCTCCGACCCGGTGCCCGGCCTCGGTCAGCTCGGCGGCCAGTTTGCGCGTGGACAGCGTTGTCCAGCACAACGGCGAGCAAGGATCCCCGCGCCGGGTCGGCTCCACCAGCGCCAGCAGTGCGGCGATCAGTGCCGGATCGGTCGCGGCCAGCGCCTTGCGGCCCCCGCCCTTACGCCGGACCCGGCGCAACGGCGCCTCGCCGGCCTCGAGCTCGGCCACTCCCTGGGAGACCCTCGAACGCGACGCCCCGCTCGCACTGGCCACCGCGGCGATACCGCCGTGACCCAGCGACCTAGCCTCACCGGCCATCACTAGCCGCTGCTGCCGCTCGTCCAGGTGCGGCAGCACCGCCTCGAACTTCGCCCGCAACGTCTCCACCAAACCCGCCTC
>DASVKO010000285.1:0-20247 GCA_036385355.1 Dermatophilaceae bacterium | reverse complement strand
ACACCGTGCATGGCCTTCCCCCGGCCACCGAACAGGCTGGTGCCGCCGATGACCGCTGCCGCGACCGAGTAGAGGACGAGCGTGCCACCGTCGAGCGCGGTGGAGATCGAGCGCAGCCGTGACGCGTAGACGATTCCGGCGATCCCGGCTGTGAACGAACAGAGCATGAAGGCCATCGTGCGGATCATCTTCAGGTTGATTCCGGCCCGTCGGGCGGCTTCGGCGTTGCCACCGATCGCGTAGACGTAGCGCCCGAACTTCAACCGGCCCAGCACGAACGTCCACAGCGCCACCACGGCGAAGACCAGAAGGATGACGTAGGGCATCCCGAAGACCGGGACCAGGATGCCGCGATCGGCGTTGCACAACAGGACGAGCAGCACGCCGACAGCCAGCACGGTGACGATCTTCGCAATGGTGAGCGACTGCGGAGGGGCCATCAGACCGGCGTGTCGGCGGCGTGCGTCACGGCGCCAGGTCTGCATGGAGTAGATCGCGACCACGACCAGCATCACGACCCAGCCGCCCACTCTCGTGAGGGTTCCGCTGCCGATGGAGTTGATGGTGTTGTCCTCGATCAGGATCGACCCGCCGTCGCCGAGGATCCTGAGCATCACCCCTTCCCAGAACAGGAGGCCGGCCAGCGTCACGACGAACGAGGGCAGTCCGATCCGGGTGATCAGAGTCCCCTGCAGGATCCCGATCAACGCGCAGACCACCAGCGCCGCGACGATCGCAGCCCACCAGGGCCAGCCGGTGGTGGGTCTGACCAGCTCGGCCATGACCACCGCGCTGAGCCCGGCCACGAACCCGCTCGACAGGTCGATCTCGCCGAGCAGGAGGGCGTACACCTCGCCCATGGCGAGCAGGCTGAAGACCGAGGCCTGCACCAGGAGGTTGACGAGGTTGCCCGCGGTCAGGAAGCGGTCGTTGGCGACCTGGAACAGGATAGAGACGAGCAGCAGGCCGGCGACCACCGGCAGGATCCCGCTCTCGCCACCCTTGATGCGCGCGAAGGATGCGCGAAGGTAGGCGCTTGAGGAGTCTGCCGCCGTGACCGTGCCGGTGGCGGGGTCGACGACCTTCGGGTGTTCCGCGTCGGGTGTCGGGGTTGCTTCCTTGAGGTTCGACATCGCCTACTCCTTGCCCGGGCGTGGCTGTGCGACCCGCGTCGACACACCCGTCGTCATCAGGTCCACCACGATCTGCCGGTCCATCTCAGCCACGGGTCGCTCGGCGACCATCCGGCCCAGTCGCAGCACGGCGATCCGGTCCGCCACCTCGAAGACGTCGTTCATGTTGTGCGAGACGATCATCACCGCGTGACCTCGATCGGCGAGCCTGCGCACCAGGGCCAGGACCATGGCGGTCTGGGCAACCCCCAGCGCAGCCGTTGGCTCGTCCATGATCACGAGCTTGGGGCTCCACAGAACCGCTTTCGCGATGGCGACGGACTGGCGCTGTCCACCAGAGAGGGACGCCACTGCCTGTCGGACCGACCGGACCGTCGTGACGGCGAGGCTGGCGAGCGTCTCGCGCGCCGCGTTCTCCATCGACTCCTCGTCCAGCTGCCCGCGATGCATCCGTTCGCGACCGAGGAACATGTTCTGCACGATGTCGAGGTTGTCGCAGAGCGCAAGGTCCTGGTATACGGTCTCGATCCCGAGAGCGGCGGCCTCACCCGGGGTGCGGACATGCATGGGTTTGTCGGCCCACCACATCTGCCCGCCGTCGGGTGGATGGATGCCCGAGATGGTCTTGATCATGACCGACTTGCCGGCGCCGTTGTCGCCCGCCAGGGCGGTCACCTGGCCGGCCGGGATATCGAGGTCGACCTCTGTGAGTGCCTGCACAGGGCCGAAGTGCTTGCTGACGCCTCGCAGGCGCAGGAGCGGAAGATCTTCGCCTCCCGCCGGATCGGTCGGGGCGGTGCCCTCCGTGGTTGTGGTCATGGTGTCCGCGGCCTCTTCCCGGTGTTCGATGACCCGGATACGTGGGTGGGTCGCGAGTCGCGACCCACCCACGTCCCGAGGGTGACTACTTGATACCTGCTGCCGTGCACGCGCTCGCAGTTGCGCCCGCGCATAGGGCGGTAGCCTTGACCGCACCGTCCTTGACCACGGTGGCAGCCATGTTCTTCGGGGTGACCCAGATCGGCGTGGTGTAGACGGACTTGATCTCCTTCTTCAGCACCGTGTCTGTAGTCGTCGCGTTGGCCAGTGTCGTCGGCGGCGTCGCGCCTGCCCGCAGGTACAGGGCCAGCGCTGCGGCTGCCTGTGCCTCGAGGTAGATCGGCTTGTAGACGGTGCCGCACTGGTATCCGGTGAGGATGTTCTGCAGACCCGGGAGCGAGGCGTCCTGACCGGTGGTCGGGAACTTCTTCGCCGGGATGTTGTTCTTCTTGAGAACCGAGATGACGGCGTTCGCGTTGTCGTCGTTCGGCGTGATGACCGAGTTGATGTTCGGGTGCGCCGTGAACTGCTGCTCGAACGTCGTGGCGGCAACAGACGGGGTCCAGGTGCCGGCCGGCTCGCCGACCTTCACATAGGTCCCGTCAGCGAACTTCGGGTCGATGACGCTGTGGTATCCCTTCGCGAAGAGCTTGGCGTTGTTGTCCGAAGGGTCGCCGTTCATCACCAGGATGTTCGGCTTGGTCACCTTCCATTCCGTGTTGCAGGCGACTGCTCCGTCGCCGATCAGCTTGCCGACCTTCACGTTGTCGAAGCTGACGTAGTAGCGGTCGGAGGGTCCACCGGTGACCAGGCGGTCGTAGTCGATCACCTTCACACCCGCAGCCTTGGCTTTCGACTCGATCGCGGCACCGCTGCCGGGGTCAAGGGGGTCGACCAGCAGAACCGAGGCGCCGGCGTTGATGTCCGCTTCGGCCTGGGTCTGCATTGTTGAGGCGCTGCCGTTGGCGTTGTCGATCTTGAAGTTGCTGGCGGAAAGGCCCGCAGCCTCGAACGCCTGCTTCAGGTACGGAGCGTCGTACTGGACGTACCGGGTCGAGGTCGTCGTGTCGGGCAGGAGCACTCCCACCAGGCCCTTACCCTGGGCGGCCAGTCCGGTCAGCTGCTTCATGAGCGCGAAGTCGGCCTTGAAGTCCGCTGCATTGATCTGCGGCACGGCCGCCTTCGCCGCGGACGTCTTGGTCGCGGTGGTGGTGGTGGACGAGCTACACCCCGAGACTGCGACCACCAGTCCCAAGGAAAGTAACGCACTGGTCAGTGCGATGGACTTGTGTGCGGTTCTCATCGATCTTCCTTCCATTGGTGACTCACCCCTATGTGCACCTTCGAATCTGTACGCATTCGAATCCGTACACCTTCGAATCGTGGCATTCTCGCGCTCATCCGCAACTCCGCAAGCATCGAGTTATCAAAATGTGATGAACAAGACGTGACTCAAGAAACTCCGACGGTTCTTTGGCAGTACGACAATCAGACAGACGTGACCGAACGCTGGGCTCGAACGGTTGCATTCCGGGGCGGGGTTGTCAATGGGTCGAGTTGACTTGCCAGAGGTGTTTTCGTAGGTGGGTGGTTGCCTTTAGGAGAATGTCGTTCAAGCGACACGCCGGGCCGACGGCGATCGGACAGCGCAGGGCGCATTGGGTCATCCTCATCAGTAAGTTTCCGCATGTGGCCGGGACTGATCGCGACCCCCCTGATCATGGCCCGTCCGCGGGTCGGGGTCGGACTCCTGGCGTTCATGGCGTTCATGATCGTGTCGCTGGTCGGGAGGAAACGTGACAGAGCCGGTGCCCGAGGGCGGCTTGCCCGTTGACCCGTTGGAGTCCATCGACCGGCTCCTGCGCGACCTGCGGACTCGCAGCGCGGGTCTCTCGGATCGCGAGGCGGCCAGGCGTCTGGTCGTCTTCGGCCCGAACGAGCTGGTACGACGTCGTGGCCGCGGGTGGGTCCGCGACCTGGTGCAGCAGCTGATCCATCCGCTGGCCCTTCTGTTGTGGCTGGCGGCCGGGCTTGCCGCCGTCAGTGGCACCACTCCGCTGGCGATCGCGATTGTCGTCGTCATCCTCATCAATGCGGCCTTCGCCTTCCTTCAGGAGCGGCATGCCGAGCAGGCGGTCGAGGCCCTCTCCGCATACCTGCCGCTGAAGGTGCACGTCGTTCGCGACGCGACCCCCCGGCTGATAGATGTTCGCGACCTCGTCCCCGGAGACGTGATCATGATCGAGGAGGGCGATCGGGTCTCGGCGGATGCACGCCTGTTGTCCGGGTCGGTGGAGATGGACGTGTCCACGCTGACCGGGGAGTCACTCCCGGTGCTGCGAGAGGCTGATCCGTTCGATACCCACGGGCCCGTCCTGGAGGCACGCGACGTGGTGTTCAGCGGCACGAACTGCACCCAGGGCGAAGCCACCGCCGTGGTATTCAACACCGGCATGCAGACCGAGCTGGGACGTATTGCGGCGCTGTCGCAACGAGTGGGCCATGACGAGAGCCCCCTGGAGAAGCAGGTCAAGCACGTCGCCCGGCTGATCGCCCTGGTGGCGGTGGGGATGGGAGTCGCCTTCATCCCGCTCGGCACGTTGATGGCGGGTCTGTCGCTGGGTGACGCGGTGAACTTCGCGATCGGGCTCCTGGTGGCCAACGTGCCCGAGGGGCTGCTGCCCACCATCACGCTGGCTCTTGCGGTGGGTGTTCGGATCCTCGCCCGTAGAGGCGTTCTGGTGAAACGGATCTCGGCGGTGGAGACGCTCGGCTCCACCAGCGTGATCTGCACTGACAAGACCGGCACCCTGACCCTGAACCGGATGCGGGTGACCAGGGCCTGGACCTCCCAGGGCGTACTGCCTCTGCGCGCCCCGCTGCCGGAGGCCCGGCCGGAACCGGCCGAAACCCGTCTGGCCCGCGCAGTCGTGGCCTGCAACAACGCCCAGATCGAGTTCAACGAACGCGACGATCACCTGGACAAGGAGATTGGTGACCCCACCGAGCTGGCCCTGTTGCACATGGCCAGGTCGCTGGGCGTCGACCTGGCCTCCGCCGGCTCCGGGCAGCGGCTGGCCCAGTTCCACTTCGACCCCGCGCTTCGCC
This sequence comes from Dermatophilaceae bacterium, assembly GCA_036385355.1. GTDB lineage: Bacteria > Actinomycetota > Actinomycetes > Actinomycetales > Dermatophilaceae > UBA4719. The sequence continues at coordinate 15,187 of DASVKO010000285.1, read as the reverse complement.
GGATGTCCACGGTCGACAGGGATCCGGACAGGGATCCGGACAGGGACCCGGACAAGGATGCGGACAAGGACGTCGACCGGGTTCGGGTGCACACCAAGGGTGCGCCCGAGGAGCTGCTGCCCCTGTGTACCCGCCTTGGCGCCCAGGACGGTCAGGATCGGCCGTTGAGCCAGCAGGACCGAGAGGCCTTCGGCCAGCTGGTCACCGGCTGGGCTCAGCAGGGACTGCGCCTGCTCGCGGTCGCCGAGCGCGACATCGACCCGGGCGACGTGGGCGGGCTGACCCGGGAGGAGGCTGAGCGTGACCTCACGTTGCTGGGTGTGACGGCGATGCTCGACCCGCCCCGACCAGAAGTGGCCGGCGCGGTCGCCCGCTGCCATTCGGCCGGCATCCGGCTGATCGTGGTCACCGGCGACCACGGCCTGACCGCCCGGGGTATCGCAGAGGCTGTGGGCATCGGCCACGGCGGCCTCCGGATCGTCACCGGCGCCGAGCTCGCGCACCTGCCGGAGGCCGACCTGGACGCGCTGCTCGACACCGACGAGGAGCTCATCTTCGCGCGCAGCTCACCGGAGGACAAGCTACGGATCGCCGATGCCCTGCAGGACCAGCGGTATGTCGTGGCGATGACCGGTGACGGGGTCAATGATGCGCCGGCCCTGCGGCGGGCCGACATCGGCGTGGCGATGGGCCAGTCAGGGACCGAGGTCGCCCGTGAGGCGGCCACGATGGTCCTCACCGACGACAACTTCGCCTCCATCGTGACTGCCGTGGAGGCGGGCCGACGGGTCTACGACAACGTCCGCAAGTTCATCGTCTACATCTTCGCGCATGCGACCCCCGAGGTCGTCCCGTTCCTGGTCTATGCCCTCTCCGGCGGCCGCATCCCGTTGCCGCTGACGGTCATGCAGATCCTGGCGATCGACCTCGGCACCGAGACCCTGCCCGCCCTGGCGCTCGGGCGGGAACCGGCCGAACCGGGCCTGATGGACAGACCACCGCGGCAACGCCATCAGAACGTCATCGACGCTCCGATGCTGGCTCGTGCCTGGGGACTGCTGGGTGGCGTCTCCGCGGTGCTGGTGATGACGATCTTCCTGGTGACTCTCCGGCACGGTGGATGGCACCTCGGCGATGACGTGAGCTCAGGTCCGCTCAACCAGGTGTGGCAGCAGGCCACGACGATGAGCTTCCTGGGCATCGTGGCCTGCCAGATCGGGACAGCCATGGCCTCGCGCACCCAGCACGCATCGCTCTTCGAGGTCGGGGTCTTCACCAACACGTTGCTGTTGTGGGGATTCGCCTTCGAGATCGTCTTCGCTGCCGCTGTGGTGGGCGTGCCGGCTCTGCAGGGCGTGTTCGGAACCGCCACCCCTGACCTGTGGCAGGTGCTGTTCATCCTGCCGTTCCCCATGGTGGTCTGGGGGGTCGACGAGCTGTGGCGGTGGAACGCGAGGCGACGTCTTGCGCTACCTGCCGAGGTGGGTGTGGTTGTCGACTAGCTCCTCCGCCGCGTGGGCGATGTTGCGCTGCATACCGCCGAAGACGAGCCCGTGGAAGGGAGCGATCGCCTTCCAGTAGAGGTGTCCGGCCAGTCCCCGGGGGTGGAAGAGCGCCCGCTGCCGGAACACGGTCGCTCCGGTCGGCAGGCCGTCGTCGGTCTCGACGACCAGCTCGAGCCAGGCCAGCCCGGGGAGTCGCATCTCGGCGCGCAGCCGTAGCCGGTGGTTCTTATCGATGTCCTCGACCCGCCACCAGTCCAGCGCGTCGCCGACGGACAGCTCGAACGGGTCGCGTCGCCCACGGCGCAGCCCCGGCCCGCCGAAGATGCGGTCCATCACGCCACGAGCCCACCAGCCGAGACGCCATGAGTACCAGCCGTGCTCGCCGCCGATGCCTTCGATGACGGACCACAGCTGTTCCGGCGTGGCGTCGACCACGCTCTCGCGCTCGTCGACGTAGAGCGAGCCTCCGGCCCATTCGGGGTCGCTCGGCAACGGGTCGCTGGGGGCGCCGGCGGTCGCGGCGGAGGACCACGAGGTGGTGACCCGGCGGTCCTGGATGCGTTGAAGGGCCAGCTCGACGGCCGGCCGGAATCCCAGGAGCTCCCCTTCGGGGTCCGGGACGTAGGTCGCGATGTCATGTTCCTTGCAGACGACCTCGTTGATGAGGCTCTCCACCAGGGGCCGGGCGATGCTGTTGGGAACGGGCGTCACCAGGCCGACCCAGTGGCTCGACAGAGAGGGGGTGAACAGCGGAAGGGCGGCGACGCGTCGTGGTTTCAGCCCGGCGATCCTGGCGTAGGCGGCCATCATCTGCCGGTACGTCAGGACGTCCGGTCCGCCGATGTCGAAGCCTCGGTTCACCTCGGTCGGCATGCCGGCCGATCCCACCAGATAGCGCAGCACGTCCCTGACCGCGATGGGCTGGATCCGGGTGTCGACCCAGCGGGGCGTGATCATGACCGGAAGGCGCTCGGTGAGGTAGCGCAGCATCTCGAAGGAGGCCGAGCCCGAGCCGATGATGACAGCGGCGCGCAGCGCCGTCGTGGGGACATCGCTGCGCAGCAGGATCTCACCGACCTCCTTGCGGGACTCCAGATGGGGGCTCAGCTCCTCCGCCTCGGGATAGAGGCCCCCGAGGTAGACGATCCGGCTGACCCGGCAGGCGCCGGCCACCGAGGCGAAGTTGCGGGCGTGCCTGCGGTCGAGGGCCTCGAAGTCCGCGCCGGTTCCCAGGGAGTGGATGAGGTAGTAGGCAACGTCCACCCCGCTCAGCGCCTGGCTGAGGCTGTCGGTGTCGGCGGCGTCCCCCTGGACGATCTCCACCTGGTCGTGCCAGGGACGATCGGCCAGGTTCCGTGGATGACGCCCCATGACCCGGACGCGGAAGCCGGCCGCGAGCAGCTCCGGGACCAGGCGTCCGCCGATGTATCCGGTGGCGCCGGTCACCAGGGTGAGTCGGCTCACAGCCGGGACAGGGCGGCAGCCATGCCGGTCTCGGCCTCGTTGCCCAGCCGGGTGAAGGCAGGCTTCAGGAACGGGGCGATGAGCCGGGCGATCCCCTTGAAGGTGAAGTCCGCGGTATAGGTCACCTCGGTGGAGGTGACCCCTGCGTCATCATTCTTCTCCCGGAAGACCATGGAGTCGTGGGCGATGACCGTCTTGTTCTCCCCTCGAAGGGCGATGTGCCTGTTCGGGACCAGATCTTCCACCACATAGGTCAGCCAGGTCTCGCGGCCGGCGAAGGTCCAGGTGTTCAGGTACTCGGTCCCGAAGCCCCCGTCGCCGGACGCCCGGACCGTCTCGACGGTGCCCGGGTCCCACTCGGTGGTCGTGGTGAAGTCCGACAGATAGGCGAAGACCTTCTCGAGGGGCTTCTCGACGATGACGGTCCGTTGCAGTCTCATGGCTGTTCCTTCCTCAGGGCTGTCCTTGCCGGCTTCGGCGGGTTGCGGCGGGCGATGGAGGCGTTCAGGGCGGTGGCGAAGGCGACCCATCCGGCATACGGCACCAGCATCCGGGCGGCCGGGGCGTCGGCCCTGGCGGCGCGGCGCGTCAGGTCAAGGGTCGACGCCTCCAGCACGAGGATCTCGGCGAGGGCCAGGCGCGGGCGACGGGCCGTGAAGAACAGCCAGCTCCAGCCTGCGTTGAGCACCAGGTTGGCTCCGAGAGCGGTGGCGAATGCCCGGCGTTCGCCGGGCTCCTCCAGCCGGTCCAGGGTGCGGGCCGACGCCACGGCCATGAGTGCGTACAACGTCGTCCAGGCCGGGCCGAACGCGGCTCCCGGCGGCTGCCAGGCGGGCTTGTCCAGGTGGCGGTACCAGCGGGAGGTGACTTTCGTGCCGAGTCCGCCGATCACCGCCGTGGCAGCCACGGCTGCCGAGGTGCGCGCGAGCTGGGATGACGGTTTCGTGCTCCTACCCTTCATGTCTGCCCGCCCCGTGTCCTTGTGCGGCATGCTCACGAGCCTCGGACGGGGTGAGGCGGCTCCACAGCGCGGACCACAGGCCGACCGGCACGAGGCGGGCCGCCTTCATCAGCAGGGCCATCCGTAGCGGGAAGACGATCTCGGTGCGCTCGCGCTCGAGACCGTCACAGATCGTCCGGCCCGCGGAGTCCGCCTCGATGATGAACGGCATCGGGAAGGCGTTGGAGGCGGTCAGGTCGGTGCGGACGAAGCCGGGGCAGATGGTGATGACGCGAACGCCCGCCCGGGCGACCTGGATGCGCAGGGACTCCAGCAGGTTGATCTGCCCTGCCTTGGTCGCGCCATAGGCCGCTGATCCGGTCAGGCCCCGGTAGCCGGCCACCGACGAGATGCCGGCGATGACCCCGGAGCGTCGGGCGAGCATCTCGGGGAGCACCGCCGCGATGGAGTTGCTCATCCCGATGAGGTTGACCTGGACGTGCCGGTCGAAGGACTCGGAGTCCCAGTCGTTGCCGGTCATCTGCTTCCAGTAGCCGGCCGACAGGACGGCGAGGTCGATCGGTCCGAGCTCGTCGCGGATGACGGCCGCGGCGGTCACCAGGGATCTCGCGTCGGTGACGTCGGCGGCCACCGCGAGCATCGTGCCGCCGGACTCGGCAGAGAGCCGGGCCAGCTCGTCGACACGTCGGGCCGAGATGGCCACCACCGCTCCCCGGGACTGCAGCTCGCGGGCGACCGCCGCCCCGATCCCGCTGGAGCCGCCGATCACCCAGGCGACCTTGCCGCTCAGCTCCATTCCGGCACCCTGGTCATCTGGAGCTGGCTGACGCCGAGGTAGCCCGTGCGGAACCCGGCCTCGCAGTACCCGAGGTAGAACTCCCACATCCGGCGGAAGGTCTCGTCGAACCCGAGCTGGTGGACCCGGGGCCACTGCTCCTGGAAGCGCTCGCGCCACAGGTGCAGGGTGCGTGCATAGTGCTGGCCGAGCTCCCGGCGCTCGGTGACCCGCAGCGAGGTGTGGGCGGCCAGGGTGTGGTCGATGGACTCCAGCGAGGGGATGATTCCGCCCGGGAAGATGTACTTCTGGATCCAGCTGAAGGACCGCCTGGTCGCCAGCACCCGCTCGTGCGCCATCGTGATGGCCTGGATGCTGACCTTCCCGCCGGGGGCGAGCAGCCGGTCGATGGTGGCGAAGTAGACCGGCCAGTAGGCCTCTCCGACCGCCTCGATCATCTCGACGCTGACGATCGCGTCGAACTCTCCCTCGACCTCCCGGTAGTCCTGCAGGCGCAGGTCGACCCGCTCGGACAGGCCGGCCTCAGCGACCCGCCTGGCCGCGAAGGCCAGCTGTTCGGCCGAGATCGTCACCGTGGTCACCTGGGCGCCGCGCTGCGCAGCCCGTATGGCGAGTGCTCCCCACCCCGTGCCGATCTCCAGCAGGCGGGTCCCCGCCCCGACGCCCGCGTAGTCCAGCACCCCGTCGATCTTGCGGAGCTGCGCCTCTTCGAGGCTGGTTGCGGTGACAACAGGCTCGCTCTCGTCGAACCACCCCGCCGAGTAGCTCATCGTCGGGTCCAGGAAGGCCTCGAACAGGTCGTTGCTCAGGTCGTAGTGGGCGCTGATGTTGTCCCGTGACCCGTCCAGGGTGTTCTCGTGGTGGCTCGGGATCCGCTGGTCGACGATCGTCCGAAGCCGCTGCAACGGCTGGGGGACCAGGCTGGCGAGCCGGGCTGCGAAGGGGGTGAGCAGGTCGGCCAGGTCGGTGCCGGGGCCGGCTCTCCAGTCGCCGGCCATGTACGCCTCGCCGAAGCCGATCTTGGTGTCGCGGCCCAGCCTGGCGAAGAACGCGCCGGGGCGGACGATCTCGAACTCGGGGGAGTCAGCTGAGTTGTGGGAGCCGGCGCCGATGCTCGTTCCGTCGGGGTAGGTCACCCGTACCGGGATCTGCCTGACGGCGCGCTCGAAGAGCATCCGGGCGATGGTGGCGGCCAGCGGTGCCCTCGGTGTACCGGCGATGGAGGGCCACCGGGCGGCGGTGGAGACGGTCATTTCAGACCCCTTCCTGTGGTTGGTGGTGTGGTGGGCGAAGGACGGGCAGGCGACGTAGCCAGAGCCAGATCCCGTGCACCCGGATCAGGGCTGAGACCTGTTGCGGCATCAGGGGTTTGCGGATCAGCTGACCCGCCACAGCGGTGCGGGTCGCCGGGATGGGCCGGCCGCGGAAGGTCGCGCTGAAGGCCACTGATCCCTCCCGGTGCAGGATCACGGTGGTGGACACGGCCTGGGGCGAGAGCTCGAACCGCATCTCGTAGCGGCCGCTCACGTCGAAGAACGGCGAGACGTGGAAAGCCTTGTCCGTGCTGGCGCGCCCGGACGGGTCGGGGCGCACGAGGTAGACGTGCCGGTCGCCATAGGTGTTGTGGACCTCGGCGACGACGCAGACCAGCTCGTTCTGCCCGTCGAGGCACCAGAAGACCGACAACGGGTCGAAGACGTGGCCCAGGACCCTGGCGTTGGCCAGCATGACGATCCTGCCGGACTCGCCGAGAGTGATGCCGTTGCGGGAGAGGTAGCCCTTGACGTTCTCCCTGATCGAGAGCTCCGGGTCGCCGAGATGGTCGGCGGCGCTGAAGCCGGCGAATGCCCTGAGGTACCAGGGCTGCTCGGGTACGTCATCGAGGTCGACCAGCCACTGGTACACGCTGTGCCGGAACGAGTGACGGACCCGGCCCCTGCGGTGGTGCGTGACGTGTCCGCTCACCAGCGCGGGCAGCGCGGGCAGCTCCGGCACCTCCGGCACCTCCGGCAGAGCAGGGCGGGTCAGTTCCTTTGGCTGCGCTGGCTGGGTGAGCCGGGCAACCGGGAGGCTGGAGCCGGGGGACAGGGCCGTGGTCACCAGAGCACCCCGAGATGACGGGCCGCCTCGACGCCCGAACGGCAGCCGTCCTCGTGGAAACCCCAGCCGTGGTAGGCGCCGGCGTAGACGGTCCGGCTGGTGGCGAGGCTGCCGAGGCGCGACTGCGCGGCGACCGACTCGGGGGTGTAGATCGGGTGCTCGTAGTCCATGACCGCGAGTACCGAGTCGGGGTCGATCCGTTCGCGCGCGTTGAGCGTGACGAGGTACTCCTGAGGGGAGGTGTGCCCCTGCAGGCGATTCATCCAGTAGGTGACGACCGTGGGTGAGTCCGGCGAGGAGCAGGAGGACATTCGGTAGTTCCAGGAGGCGCGCGCCTGGGTGGCCTCGGGCAGCACCGAGGCGTCGGTGTGCAGGACGGTCTCGTTGCCGGAGTAGCCGAACGCCTTGAGGGTCTGCACCTCCTGGTCGCTGGGATCGGTCAGCAGGTTCAGCGCCTGGTCCGCATGGGTCGCGATGACGACCTGGTCGAACCGGCTGACCGCTCCGCTGACGTCCCTGATCTCGACACCGTCGGCCCGGCGGGTGACGTCGGTGACCGCCGCCGACCTGCGCACGTCCGGCAGCCTGGCGGCGAGCCGCTCGACGTACGTGCGGGATCCGCCGACCACGGTGTACCACTGCGGCGAGCCGGTGACCTGCAGCATCCCGTGGTGGTCCAGGAACCGGAAGAGGTATCGCGCCGGGTAGAGCAGCGCGACCTCCCGTCCCGAGGACCACACGCAGGACACGACCGGCACGGCGTAGTGCGCCACGAAGTGCTCGTCGAACCCCTCCCGCTCCAGGAACTCCCCGTAGGTCGTGAGGTCACCGAGGTCGTTGCCGTCGGCGTCCTCAGCCGACTGAAGGAACGCGGTGGCGCGACGATGGAATCGCTTCACCTGCAACAGCATGCGCAGGAACTTCGGGTCCAGCAAGCGGCGTGGCTGGGCGAGCAGGCCGCGCAGGCCGCGCCCCCCGGCATACTCCAGGCCGCAGCCCTCGCAGCGCACGCTCATGCTCATCTCGGTCGGTCGGACCTCCACCTCGAGCTCGGCGAAGAGCTTGCGCAGCCAGGGGTACGTCCGGTCGTTGTGGACGATGAACCCGCTGTCCACCGCATGCTCGCTGCCGTCCGGGGCGGTGAGGTCGTGGGTGTGGGCGTGACCGCCGAGGCGGTTGTCAGCCTCGAACAGGGTGACGTCGTGGGTGCGGTCCAGGAGGTAGGCGGCGGTGAGCCCGGAGACCCCCGAGCCGATGACGGCAACCGTCGGTCGGGCGGACGTCCGTGCGGCGGGCGTCTCGTTCCTGGCTTCCATCGCGTCTCCCTTGCTGTGCTCTGATCTGGTCTGTCTGGTCTGTCGCACCTGGGCCGTCGGCTTCTGCCCGGTCATTCGTTGCGCAGTGCCCGACGGATTGGTGTCGAAGGTTTGTCTAAGGAAACATTAGAGAAAGGGGCAGGGGTTGTCAAGGGTTGGTCGAATGTTGGTAGAGTGTGTGACATGAACCACGAGAGGGCGGCAGCCGTGCTGCGAATCGGCGAGCTGAGCCGTCGGGTCGGCGTCAGCGAGCACGTTCTGCGAGCCTGGGAGAGCCGGTACGGGCTGCTCAGGCCCGAACGCTCGGACGGCGGTTACCGGCTGTACTCCGCGCAGGACCAGAGCCGGGTGCTCCGGATGCAGGCCTACCTGGCCAACGGTCTGGCTGCCGCACAGGCAGCACACGCGGCCATCGCGCAGGAGGAGCAGGAGGCGCAGGCGAGCGAAGCGGCTGACGGAGCTGACTCTCCTGACGCCACCAACACCTCTGACCCGGCCAACACAGGGGATGCCAGCACAGGGGATGCCACCACCACGTGGGAAGCCACCGCTGCGCCTCCCCGGGTCGACCTGGCCGACTCTGCCGGCACCCTCCGGCAGGCGCTTGACACCCTGGACGAGCCGGCGGCCCAGGCGGTGCTGGACCGGCTGCTGACCGACTTCACCGTGGAGACCGTCCTGCGGGACGCGGTGCTGCCCTACCTGCACGAGCTGGGTGAGCGGTGGGAGCACGGCGAGGTGAGCGTCGCCCAGGAGCACTTCGCCAGTCATGTGGTCCGGGGGCGGCTGGCGAGTCTTGCCCGTGGCTGGGGGAACGGTCGCGGACCGCAGGCGCTGCTGGCCTGCCCGCCCGATGAGCAGCATGACCTTGCCCTGCTGATCTTCGGGATCGTGCTCAACCGCAGCGGCTGGCGGGTCGGGTACCTCGGGGCGAACATGCCGATGCAGGACACGACCCAGGTGGTCGCCCAGACCCGGCCGAGTCTGGTCGTCCTGGCGGCGAGCAGGCCGGAACGATTCGCCGACGTCCTGCCAGAGCTCTCCCGGCTTGCCGACCTGGCCCCCCTTGTCCTGGCCGGGGCGGGGGCGAGCGCGGAGCTGGCCGAGAGCGTCGGGGCGCGAGTCCTGCACGGGGACCCGGTCACCGCGGCCGAGCAGCTCGCCGGGTCCTGACATGGCGAGCGTGATGTGGTTCCGGCGGGATCTGCGCCTGGCCGACAATCCCGCGCTGCTGTCGGCGGTCTCTGATGCCACCGATGCCGTCGCCGATCCCGGGGCCGGCGGGCAGGTCGTTCCGCTGTTCGTGCTCGACCCCGCGTTGACCGAGCCGGCAGGCACTCCGCGCCGCGCCTACCTGGCGGCGAGCCTGACCGATCTGGGGGCCCGCATCGGGGGGCTCCAGCTACGCCGGGGAGATCCGGTCCGGGAGGTCGTTGCCGTGGCCCGGGCCGCGTCCGCCAGCACGGTTCACATCGCCGAGGACTTCGGCCCGCACGGGCGCCGGCGCGACCTGGCCGTGGAGGCTGCGCTCGCCGCCCATGGCATCGCGCTGGTGCGGACCGGGTCGCCGTATGCCGTGCCACCGGGCCGGGTCCTCAACCGGACCGGCGGGCCCTACCAGGTGTTCACGCCGTACTCCCGGGCCTGGCGCGATCACGGCTGGCCGGCGCCGCCGATGCCGCCTCTCTCAGTCCGGTGGATCCGGCCCCTGGAGAGCCACCAGTTGGGCGACATACCTCTTCCTGAGGGCCTTCACCTGCCCGCGGCGGGTGAACCGGCCGCCCTCCGGCGCTGGCACGACTTCCTTCAGTGGCGGCTCGGGGACTACCCAGTCACCCGCGACCGCGCCGACCTGAACGGCACCTCCCGGATGTCGGTGCACCTGAAATGGGGTGAGATCCATCCCCGCACCATGCTGGCCGACCTTGCGCAGCATCACGGCGGGCCGGGCGCGGCACGCTATACCACCGAGCTCGCCTGGCGGGAGTTCTACGCGGAGGTGCTCTCCCGCAGCCCGGACTCCGCCCGCGAGTACCTCAGGCCGGAGTTCGCCGCGATGGAGTACGACGAGCCCGGCAGTCGTCTCGCGGCGTGGCGCGACGGGCTCACCGGCTATCCGATCGTCGACGCGGGCATGCGTCAGCTTCGGGCCGAGGGCTGGATGCACAACCGGATCCGGATGGTGGTCGCCAGCTTCCTGGTCAAGGACCTGCATCTCGACTGGCGCCACGGTGCCCGGCACTTCATGAGGTGGCTGGTCGACGGCGACCTGGCCTCCAACCAGCACGGCTGGCAGTGGACGGCCGGCTGCGGCACCGACGCGGCGCCGTACTACCGGGTCTTCAACCCCACCCTTCAGGGCAGGCGGTTCGACCCGCACGGCGACTACGTCCGCAGGTACGTCCCGGAGCTGCGCCAGCTGGACTCGGGGTCGATCCACGAGCCCTGGACCCTGCCGGGCGGACCGCCCGGCGGCTACCCGACACCGATCGTCGACCACCACCGGGAGCGCAATGAGTCTCTGCGTCGCCTGGAGAACCTGCGCACGGCTGCAAAGGTCAGCCCGGGCCCTCCGCGCTGATGTTGTCGCGGGCCCACATCGCCGCGCTGGTCCGGTCCGTCACGCCGATCCGGCGGAAGACGTGACCGACATGGACCTTGACGGTCCGTTCGCTGATGCCCAGTGAACGGCCGATCTGCTTGTTGGCCAGCCCCTTGGCCACCAGCCGCAGGACCTGCAGCTCACGGGCGCTGAGGGTGTCCTTGACCCGGGGCGTGGTCGACGGCAGCAGGGCACGTGCCACCCGCGGGTCCAGCGGGGCGTGCCCCTGCGATGCCGACCGGATCGCCGCGATCACCTCACGGGCGTCGCAGTCCTTGAGCAGGTACCCGACAGCTCCGGCCGCCAGGGCGTCCGACACCCTCTCCTCGTCGGCGAAGGAGGTGAGTACCACCACCCGGATCTCCGGGTGCGCGCCCAGGATCAGCCGGGTCGCCTCGACCCCGTCCATGCCGGGCATGGACAGGTCCATCAGCACGACCTCCGGTTTGAGGTCGGCGGCCATCTCGACCGCCTGCTCGCCACCGGCGGCCTCACCGACGATCTGCAGGTCGTCGGTCGTGGCGATCAGGGTGGTCAGCCCGGCGCGGACCAGCGGATGGTCGTCGACCAGCAGGACGGTAGTCATGAGCGGGGGATCCTCAGCTGCCAGCGGGTGCCGGCTCCTGGTGCGGAGCTCAGGAGCAGCTCGCCGCCGGCGTCCGCCACGATATCGCCCAGGACCCGCAGACCGAAGTGGCCCCCGGGCGGGTGCGCCAGCTTCTCCGCGGCATCGAACCCGACGCCGTCGTCCATGATCTCCATGACGGTATGTCCTTCCGTCTGTTCCAGCCGTATCCGCACGTTCGTGGCTGCCGCGTGTTTCGCGATGTTGTTGAGACACTCCCGGGCGACCCGGAATACCAGCCGTTCCCCCGCCTGGTCGAGCCCGGTCTCGGGCGCCAGGTCAAGGGTCACTGCCGTCCCCCGTGACCGCAGGGTGGAGGCGAGGTCGGTCAGCGCCGCGGTGAGCCCGGCGCTCGCCAGGCTCGGGGGATAGATGTCCAGCAGGAGGGTGCGCAGCCCGCCGATGCTCGAGCGCACCGCGCCGGATGCCAGCCGGAGCTCGTCGGCGAGACCGGGCTGGCCCAGGGACAGCGCCCGTTCCGCCCCTCCGGCGACGGCGAACGACGCGCCTGCCAGGTCCTGGACGACCCCGTCGTGCAGGGCTCCGGCGATCCGGCGGCGTTCCTCGGTCGAGGCGTCGACAGCACGCTGAAGCAGAGCCTCGCGCTGGGCCTGGGATCGCTGCAGCTGGTTCAGGAGCCGCCACAGGATGGGCATCAGGAGCACCACCAGCAGCAGCAGGCTGGTCAGGGTCACTCCTGCGAAGCCCCTCCACAGCTGTCCGGTCCGGGCGGTGACCTCTTCGTACGGCGCATAGATCTCGAACAGCACCGGCTTGCCCGACGGGGTCCAGATCGGCCGGTAGACCTCCAGAAGCTTGCCGCGATTCCGTTCGAGGCGGTTCTCGGGAGCCGTCAGGTCGGACACGTCGGCACGGGTCTGCGGATGGGCCAGGACGTCCCGTTCCTCCTCGCCCAGGGGAAAGCGCTGGCCGATCAGGGCAGGCGCGTCGGAGTAGAGAATGCGCCCGGTGGGGTCCCAGATCTTCACCCGGACGATCGACGGGCCCAGCACATGCTGGCGGACGACGGTGTCCATTGCTGCCACGGCGGCCGGGTCACTGGTCAGCAGCGCCTCGCTCATGGCTGGCTGCCCCACGGCATCCGCTATCAGGTTCGCCGTCTTGGCCGCATCGTTCACGGCTTCGGCCTCGGCCAGCTTCCTGGACGCCGCCACCCCCGTGAGGGCAACGGCAGCCAGCACGACCAGCGCCGCGGCGATCACCTGGGTGAACACGCGCCGGGGCTTCACGGCCCGCTCGCCCGAGCGTTCAGGGGTGCTCGTCGCGACACTGAGCCACGGCGGGCGAACGACCTGCTCAGCGCTCATCGGGCACTCAGCCGTTCCGGGGTGCCCAGCTGTACCGGGGTGCCCAGCTGTGCCGAGGTGCCCAGCTGTGCCGGGGTGCTCAGGTGTGCCCGGAACCGTCATCTCGGCCACCTGTTCGGTTGGTGTTTCCGCCATGCCCGCCATTCTGGGCCTTCCCGGAGCCGCTGTCGCTCACCGTGCCGCTGCCGTTGCCGGGTCCGCTGCCGTTGCCTGGTCCGGTGCTGCTGGTGGAGAGCAGGCCGCCCTTGTCGTCGACGGGTCCGGTGGTGCTGGTGGCGCGCTGGCCCCCCTTGTCGTCGCCTGGCTCGGTGGTGCTGGTGGCGCCCCGGCCCCCCTTGTCGTCGCGGGGGCCTTGCGTGCTGACGGGATGCTCTCTGCCGCTGTCGTCCACGAGGGTGGCCTGCGCCGGGACCCGTACGGGCACGCTCTGGGCGAAGGAGGTGTTGCCGACCAGCCCCATCGCGGCCGGGACAGCCACCAGCAGAGCGGCTCCGGCGGTGACGATGATGCCTCTCATGTCGGTTCCTTTCGTGGTGTGCCCGGGTACGTGGAACCTTTATCCCTCTCAGCTGGTCTCAGGCGCTATCGGACTTTGGCAGTAGTACCTGCCCCGGTGGGTCGTACTACCAAGGACTTATGGATACCTCTACCTGCCCCGGGTGACAGTGATCTCGGTACAGCAAACGCGCCGAACAATCGGCGCACCGATGATCGGAGGAAGCCATGAACAGGAAGTCCCTGGCAGTAGGAATGTTGATTCCGTTCGCCGCGGCCACGGTGGTTGCGACAGCGCCGGCTGCGTCGGCCAAGACCGTCGTGACGCAGACCAGCGGCCGGTGTTCGGCGGGTTCGCACTGGAAGATGAAGGTCAAGCCGGACAGTGGGCGGATGCAGTTCGAGTTCGAGGTCGACAGCAACCGCAACGGCCAGAGATGGACCGTCCGCATCGCCGACAACCGCGTCCTGATCGTCTCCGGCAGCAAGGTCACCGTTGCGCCCAGCGGGTCGTTCACGGTCCGCAAGCTGACGGCCAACCGCGCCGGCATAGACCACTTCGTAGGCGTGGCCAGGAACACCCGCACCGGCGAGACCTGCGTAGCCCGAGCCAACCGCTAACCCCGCCACCCCCAACCCGCCAAACCTAGCGACCGTGCGCACGTTCTCCTGTCAAACCTAGGGACCGTGCGTCCTGCCCTCGCCACCTACAGATCGCACCCATGGTCCCGGGGTTTGCGGGCTGGGCTAGAGCGTGCCCAGCTCCAGCAGGTTGTCGCAGGAGTGGAGCTCAGCATCAGGACCGGTCCAGGTCAGCGTCGCGTGAGAGCCTGGGAAGTCAGCGACCAGGCGTGCGAGGTCATCACCGTCGCTCCACGTCAGGGTCACCCGGGAGTCGCTCCCGCTGACGTCGAAGGTCCCGGAGAAGGCCGGGTGAGCGTTGCGGAATCGGATGAGCGCGACGAGAGCGGAGACGACCGGTCGTCCAAGGTCGCGGGCGATCTCGTCACGGGTGTAGCTGTGGCGGTTGATGTCGCGGCCTACCCCGGTCCGGGCGAGCAGGTCCATGTCGTTGCACCCGGCGAGCAGGCCCACGTAGTACACCTGCGGGATCCCGGGAGTGAAGAACTGCACTGCCCGTGCAAGCAGGTATGCCGCGTCGTCCCGTCCGAGGGCGTCGTAGTAGGTGCAGTTGACCTGGTACACGTCCACGTTCGATGCTGCCCACCCTGTCGCCTGACGCGACTGCCCCTCGGAGCGGTCATGAATGCCTTCGACCAGCGCACGCACCTGATCGGGGCTCAGCAGCCCCGGGCGACCGTCGCCCATCAGGTCGGGGCCGACGTCGACCACTCCGATCCCGTCGTGGGTGTCCAGCACGGTCACCGCATTGGCAGGACGGATGCCGAGCCATCGCCGCAGAGCCGAGGCGTCACCGGAATAGATGGAATGAAGCAGGAGCGGCGGCAGCGCGAAGTCGTACACCCTGTCCACTGCGGAGCCGATCGCGACCTGTCGCTCGTAGTGGGCGTGGATCTCCACGAGCACCTGCACTCCGAGCTCGCGCGCCTGTGCCGTGAGCTCGTCGATGAACGCCAACGTCGCCGGGGTCATGAAGGAAGAGGTGCCCGCCGTCTTGATCGCGTACCCCACCGCGTCCAGTCGCACCATCGAGACGCCAGCCCTGGCGAGCGCGTTGAGAACCCGGTCCAGGTACGCCCGGCCGGCGGGGTTGGTGAGGTTCAGGTCGATCTGCTGGCTGGTGAAGGTCGTCCACACCAACCGCCGCTTCTCCCCGAGTGTCAGTGCGGTGAAGGGCAGCCCGGGCCGCGGACGATAGATCCCGGCCAGCTCGGCCTCGTCCGCACCGTCGGGGTACACGTCTGCCATGGTCAGGAACATTCCCGCATGCGGCGAGGCGTCGCCGCGGGCGAGGACGTCACGAAACTCCGGTGAGTCCGCCGAGACGTGGTTGACGATGAGGTCGACCATCAG
>DASVKO010000284.1:0-1567 GCA_036385355.1 Dermatophilaceae bacterium | reverse complement strand
CGTGACGACATCGTCATCGCGGCCGCCCGTGAGGCCGGCGTGACGATGTACCTGACGGGGTCGCGGCACTTCGCGCACTGAGCCGGCACCCGGCTCGGGTTCGGCCGCCGAGAGCACCTGATGGTCGCTCTGCGGCTGATTTGACGACCCTGCGGTACTTCTCGCGTTGTCTGCCAGCGGATCGGTTGTGATCAGCATCCGAGCGGGTATTGACGTCAATTGTGATGCACATTACAGTCGGTTCTTAGAACTGGTTCTAGTTTATCGCCGGTCCAGACCTCGTGTGTAGGCAGAGAGAGCCAGGTGAACGACGTGACCCCCCAGGATCAGGGCTCCTGACATGTCCATCGCTGTGAGGTCCCCGGAGGACGGCTGACCTGCATATTCATCGTTGACCCGGGTTGCTCTCTCGCCCATATAGTGACATAATTAATGCGATAGCGTGACTGAATCGGAGGGGTGAGCATGATGGCTGTGATGAGTGCCCAACCGCCCCTACCCGCAGCCCCCGTGGCTGGAGCCGTGAGCATCGGGGAGGCTGTCGCGCTCGTCGAAGACGCCGATGGTGGCCGGGTGTTCCTGCGCGGCGAGCTGGTCTACGCCTGGGCAGTGGGGGACGTCGCACTGCGGCGCCTGGCCGCGGTGCGGCTCGTGGCGATCAAGGCCGCGCGGGTCGCCGATGTGGCTGCCGCGTTCGAGATTGATGCCGGGACGCTGTGGCGTTGGGGTCAGCAGCTATCGGCCACAGGGGTAGCCGGTTTGGTCCCGGACAAGCGGGGTCCCAAGGGCCCGTCGCGGTTGACTGATGACCTGGCCGCTGACATCCGCGGGCGCCGGCGTGGCGGGGCGTCGCTGCGGGCGATCGCAGCGGCGGTCGGGGTCTCCACCAACACCGTTCGCCGGGCACTGCCGGCACCCGCACCCGCACAGACCATCCTCACCGAAGAACCCCAGTCCGGACCCGAAGCTGATCTGCCGGTGCTGCCAGCCCCTGCGGACCGCGACGGCGAGCGGGTCGCGGCCCGGTGGGGACAGTTGACCCACGCTGAACCCGTGTTCACCCCCGCCGCAAGGGTGCCCCTGGCGGGACTCTTGCTGGCGCTGCCCGCGTTGGAAGCCACCGGGTTGTTGCCATGTGCTGCAACGGTGTTCGGTGGTTTGCCGAACGGGTTCTACGGTCTGGACACGATGCTCGTCGAAGGGGTGCTACGCGCCCTGGCCGGTGAGCCCCGCGCCGAAGGCTCCACGAGGATCGACCCGTTCGCGTTGGGCCGGGTGCTGGGGTTGGACCGGGCACCGGAGGTCAAGACCATCCGCCGCAAGATCACCGCCCTGGCCGCGACCGGGCGGGCCGAGGAGCTCCTGGCCGCGATGGCACGAGCCCACGTGAGTCGTTTGGACAAGTCGAACCCGGACCTGGTGGCGGTGTTCTATGTTGACGGGCACGTCCGCGCCTACCAGGGCGCCCGCAAGGTCGCCAAGACCCACCTCTCCCGCCTGCGCTTCCCCGCCCCGGCAACCGTGGAGACCTGGGTATCGGACGCCGCGGGTGATCCGGTGCTGGTCG
>DASVKO010000283.1:0-21014 GCA_036385355.1 Dermatophilaceae bacterium | reverse complement strand
TGTCGTGCTCCCCGTCTTGATCCGCGACATCTCGCTGACAGCCTCGGACGCCGAGTGGATCAACTCGGTGTACGCCCTGGTCTTCGCCTCGCTGCTCATCACGGTGGGCCGGATCGGCGACATCTTCGGACGCCGCCGGCTCCTGCTTGTCGGCATCCTCATCTTCGGTGTGGCGAGCGCTCTGGCGGCCATCTCCTACTCCGGCAACACGTTGATCGCGGCCCGCCTGCTTCAGGGCGTTGGCGGGGCGATGATCCTGCCCGCGACCCTCTCGACGGTCAACGCGCTCTTCACCGGACGCGAGCGTGGCATCGCGTTCGCGATCTGGGGTTCGACCATCGGTGGTATGGCGGCCGTCGGGCCGGTGGTCGGCGGATGGCTGACCACCAGCTTCACCTGGCGCTGGGCCTTCCTGATCAACATCCCGATCGTCCTGATCGTCCTGGTGGGCACGCTGCTCTGGGTTCCCGAGACGAAGGACGAGCATGTCGAGCGCCGCGTGGACTTCCTGGGGGTCGTGCTCTCGATCGCCGGGCTGGGCGGGATCGTCTTCGCCCTGATCGAGGGCCAGCGGTATGGCTGGTGGCTGGCCCTGGAGTCGCTCAGGATCGGCGGCCTCAGCTGGACCTGGTCGATCTCGCCGGTCCCGGTCTTCTTCGTCGGCGGACTGCTCCTGATGACCGTGTTCGTGTTCGTCGAGCGGGCGAAGGCACGCGATGGCAAGCCGGCGCTGCTCGACCTGTCACTCCTGGGCATCCGGAGCTTCAGGTACGGAGCCATCGCCGCGCTGATCGTGGCGCTGGGCGAGTTCGGGATGCTCTTCGCGCTGCCGCTCTTTCTGCAGGGTGCCCTCGGATACACGGCGCTGCAGACCGGATGGCTCATTCTCGCGCTGGCCATCGGAACCTTCCTCATCTCCGGCGCAACACCCCAGCTCACCCAGCGCGTGGGTGCCCGCGCGGTGGTCCGCACCGGGCTCCTCCTGGAGGCCGTCGCCATCACCGGGCTCGGCTTCAGCATCAGCCTCACCGCCAGTGCCGGGGTCCTGGCCGCCTGGCTGTTCCTCTACGGGGCCGGCGTGGGGATGGCCACCGCCCAGCTCACCAGCGTCATCCTGATCGATGTCCCGGTGGCCCAGAGCGGGCAGGCCTCCGGTCTGCAGAGCACCGTTCGCCAGCTGGGTGCCGCTCTCGGTGTCGCGGTGCTCGGCACGCTTCTCGTCACGACCCTGGGCGTCGCGACCAGCAACAACCTCGCCTCCGTGCCCGGGCTCAGTGGCCCTGACCAGAAGCGGGCTGTGGCCATCGTCTCGGGATCAGCGGGCGCGGCGATTCCCGAGCTGGGCGCGTTACCGGATGGCCCGTCGGTCCAGGCGGCTGCCGAGTCCGCCATGGTCACCGCGGCCCGCGTGACGACGCTCAGCGCGGCCGCCATCATCCTGCTGGGTCTGCTGGCTACCACGGCCCTGCCGCCGATGCGGACTGAGGACGAGAGGGACCGTGAGGAGGCCGCGCGGGTCAGGCCGAGCCCGGAGGGCGCGCTGGAGTGACGGAAGTGAGGGTGGCCAGGTCGGTGGCGACCGCCGCGACCAGGGTGTTGAGCCGGCGATCCGAGGCCAGCCACTGCAGCAGTCGCCCCTCGGCCAGTGCCAGCACCAGCCCCGGATCCGGGGCAGGGTCCATGGCCCGGAGGATCCGTGCCACGTGCGACTCCAGGTCGGCGTAGTCGCGGCTGACGACGGCTCTCAGGTCGTCATCACGCAGGGCCTCGCCGAGTCGCTCGTAGATGACGGCGCCCTGCTGCCGGGCCGAGCCGGCCTCGACCGGCAGCAGCAGGTCGACCAGGGCGCGGGCCGTTGCCGGCAGCGAGGAGCCCGACACCCTCACCCCGGCGCGCCTGACCTGCTCGCGCTCCAGGAACATGGCGACGGTGGCGCGCATGAGGTCGCCCCGATCGGTGAAGTAGTACGTCGTGGTCCCCAGGGGAACTCCGGCGGCCTCGGCGACCCGGCGGTGGGTCATCGCCCGGAAGCCTTCGTGGAGCAGGATCTCGCCGGCGGCCTCGAGCACCTGCTCGCGGCGCATCGAGCCCTTCGCTGTCCGGGAGGCCATCAGTGTGCAGCCTCCCCGGCGACG
This sequence comes from Dermatophilaceae bacterium, assembly GCA_036385355.1. Classification (GTDB taxonomy): domain Bacteria; phylum Actinomycetota; class Actinomycetes; order Actinomycetales; family Dermatophilaceae; genus UBA4719. Next base: position 18,879 of record DASVKO010000283.1, on the reverse strand, counting down.
TTCAGCAGGAGGACCCCGCCCACGATCATCGCGATGGCGCCGACCCGGGCAAAGGTGGCCGGGTCGGAGAAGATCAGCATGCCGAGCGCCGCCGTTCCCGCCGCCCCGATCCCGGTCCACACGGCGTAGGCAGTGCCGACGGGGAGCTCCTTCAGGGCCCACGAGAGCAGCGAGAAGCTGAGGACGGACGCCACGGCGAAGCCGACCGTGGGCCAGAGCCTGGTGAAGTTGTCGGAGAGCTTGAGCAGCGTCGCGAAGACGATCTCCAGCAGCCCCGCCACGATGACAGCGAACCAGGCCATGCGAACCTCCATAGTTGTACGTTCGTACAACTCTACGCGATCCCCGCTCTGCGGCACGACTTTCGCCGTTCAGGAAGGCCCGGGTGGGAGGCCGGGCAGCTCGGCTACCCCGCGAGGACGTAACCGGCACCCACGGCGAGCGCGATCAGGCTGAGCCCCAGAACAGCCTGACGGGTATGTCGTCCGCGAGTGATCGCGGCCGCCTCCGGCACGTGCTTGCGCAGGGCGGCCGGGTCCCTGGCGCCGTGCAGCGCCAGCCGTTTGGACTGCACGGCATACAGCACGGCGGAGACCAGCAGTGGGAGGAACGCCGCGAAGGCGGCCAGCACGAGCGCCGCGACCAGCGCCCGCACCTCGCCGGGAACCGGCAGGAGGCAGGCCACGAGACCGGCGTTGACCACGACCACCCGCAAGGCGTTGCCGACGTCCATCCGGGCCTGGGTCCCGCGCAGGATGGTAGGCCCGCCTCCCAGCACGACGGGCACCAGGAAAGACAGGGCGCCGAGCAGGATCTGCGCGGCGAACCCGGCCGCCAGGGGAAGCACGAGCAGTCCCAGCCGATCGGTCACCAGCAGCCAGGTCTGGCTGCTGAGCAGCACGATCAGCAGACCCGGCAGAGACCCGAGCAGCCAGAGCAGCGCCGCCATGACCGACCACGTGGCGTAGGCCGCAGGCGCCTTGGCGCGGGCCACCTGCGCCAGCGGCCGGACTGCCCACAGGACGGCGCCCAGGTAGGCCGCCACGCCGGCCGCGGCCACTGCCTGCAGCCCGCAGAGGGCTCCCGACGCGGCGACGACGACGGAGCCGACCAGGATCGGAAGTGCCTGCCGGGCAACGCGTTCGGCGCCCGGCGCGATCCTGGTGCGCAGCATCGTCGGCCAGAGGGTGACCAGCGTGCCCATGACCGTGAGGCCGACCCAGCCCAGCAGGTTGAGGGTGAGGTGCGCCGCCATCAGCCGTCCGTGCCACGGCTCGACGGGGTCACGGGCCAGGGCTGCGCCCAGTCCTGCGCCGATCGGCAGGGCGAACGCGGCGAAGACGTAGTAGTGAACCGTCCCTGCGAAACGTGACGCGAGTGCCGTCCGGATCTGGAGGGTCAGGGCGATGCCGTGCGCGGCGGCCGCGGCGCCGACGAGCACGGACCCGGCCAGCGTCAGGATCCACTGGGCACAGACCATGCCGGCGACGGCGGTCAGGACGCCGACGTTCAGGGCGACGATCCTGGCGGCCTGCCATCGCCGTGACCCGGCGGTGGCGCGGCGGCGGAGCATGGCGTCCGCGAAGTGCGAGCTCCAGACGAAGATCGCGTTGGTGACGGCGCCCAGCAGCAGCAGGTGGACCAGCAGCCAGGCGGACTCGGCGACGTAGTGGCGGGTCAGCGTGATCGCGAGCAGAGCCGCGAGCCACACGGCAACCGGTGCGTTGGCGCCCAGATGCCACGTGGTGCGGTCGCGCAGGACCACCGGGCTCGGGGGGTCCGGCGTCATGAGGCGGTGGACGTCGTCCGGGGCAGCAGGTCCAGACGGCAGGCGCCGGGCTCCGAGAAGGGGTGCAGCGCAGTGTGTTCCGTCTGGGCAGGGGCGGCACCGAGCTCCTCGAGAGCGCCGCGCACGACACCGAGGTGGACTCCGCAGACCACCTCCGGGTACTGGTGGGCCGCCTCCAGCAGGGGGCAGCGGCGCAGCTTGACGACGCCGGCACGGGCATCGGGGCTCGGAGCGAACCCGAGCTCCCCGAGCAGGCTGACCACCTCTCGGCGAGTCGCGGTCGGGCTGGCTGCCCTGGTGCTGCCGGGACCGGGCCGCTCACCCGAAGCCGCCTTCCCAGGGCCTCGGCGGACCAGCTCGCGACCCCAGCTCCGACCCGCTTCGATGGAGTCGGCGCGGGGTTGCCGGCTGGTCCCGGCGAGGTGAGCGGCCAGCGCGGAGGCCAGGCCGGCATACTCCCGGGTGCCTGTCTCGGAGCCGACGTCGGGCGCGGCGCTGTAGAGCCAGGCAGGACGCCCGCGGCCCTGGGCCGGAGCGCGGGTTCGAGCAGCCAGCCGGTCGCTCACCAGGCCGTCCAGGTGTTCGCGAATCGTGTTGGGGTGCTGATGGGTCAGTGCCGAGAGGGCGCCCACCGTGCAGGGCTCGGGCTGGTCGACCAGCACGTTCAGGATGCGGGCCCTGGCGGTCGAGAGGTGGGCCAGCCGCCGTCTCGCCCGCGCAGTGGGGAGCGGACCGTATCCCGGCCGGGGAGCCGCTGTTGCCGCCTGATTATTTTTCACGGAGTAAAGTGTAATAAACTCCATGACGGTTCGCCAGACAGGGCGGGCAGGGGCGCTGGCCGAGGCGCCTCACCGGGTGAGTCGGAGGAGTCCCATGAGTACGCTCGTCGTTGCAGCCAGCGCTGCAGATGCCCAGGCCGTCGAGGCCGTCAAGAATCATCATGCCCAGCTCGCTGGTGCCCTTGCCGTCCAGGTGGAGGCGCTCGTCGACGCCGCGGCAAGGGGTGACCTGCCGGGCGCCGGCGCAGCATCCGACACCCTGGTCGCGTGGTGTGACGCGGAGCTGGTCCCGCATGCGCTCGCCGAGGAGCAGGCCATGTATCCGCCGGCCCGCGAGGATGTCCGCGCCCGGCTGCTGGTCGACGCCATGCTTGCCGAGCACCGGGACCTGGTCGCCCTGGTCGAGGCCATCCGGGAGGCCACCGGCCCGGTCCGTGCCGCCGCCAGCGCCCAGGCGCTGAGGTCACTGTTCGACTCGCACCTGGTCAAGGAGAACGAGCAGATCCTGCCGTTGCTCGCCGAGTCCGGCGAGGTCTCACTGGCGGTGATCCTGGACGGCATGCATGAGCTGCTCGGCGGCGGGGACCACGACGACACCGAGAGTGCGCAGGCCGCGGGCGAAGGCGGGTGCGGGGGCGAGTGCGGATGCGGTCATCAGGATCCGGCCGGCGTCCTGCCCGAGCTCGACGCCCGGGCGGTGCCGCACGCCATCCGGCATGCCACGATCTTCGGCGCGCTGGACTCGGTGGGAGCCGGCGGCGGGATGGTGCTGGTGGCCCCGCACGACCCGCTGCCGCTGCTCGCTCAGCTGGAGCAGCGCTCGCCGGGCCTGTTCAGCGTCGACTACCTCGAGCGTGGTCCCGAGGCCTGGCGGGTCCGCTTCGTCCGGGCCTGAGCTCTGGCTGGTCACCTGCCACGTCACGATGGAGCAGGTGACCACGCCGTTGGCTTTCCCCGAGCGGCTCCGCATCGGCGGCTGCCCGGTCGTTCGGCCGGCGGATCAGGAGCCGGGGGCCACGCGTGGCCAGGGCGCAAGCCGCTCGAGCAGGGCAGCCACGCCGAGGAGCAGCGGCTCGCCGCCATCCGGCGCGACCAGCTGCACGGCCAGTGGTGTCCCCGTGCGGGGGTGGACTCCGGCGGGCACGGTGATCGCCGGGTAGCCCGCGTGGTTCCACGGGGCGGCATACGGCGCGTACCGGGCGTTGGCTGCGAAGACCCGTGGCCAGGACCGTTGTCCCCACCGTGCGGCCTCGACCGGAGGCGCCGCGAGCATGGGCGTGACGAGCAGGTCGAGGTCGGCGAAGTACCCGGCCAGCTGGGCGCGGAAGTTGTCCCGGTCGGCCGCCTTCACCAGGCCGTGGGCCCGGACCTGGTCGCCGAGCTTCGCGTGGAACCGGACAGCCTTGTCCAGCCGCGAGCTGTCCAGTCCCTCGGCGTCGAAGGAGGTGCCGCCGAACCACCGCGCCAGTACCGGCAACGGGTTCTTCGGGTATGGCGGGTCGGCCCGCACGACGTGGTGTCCGGCTGCTTCCAGCAGTCGGACGGTGCGTACGACGGCCCGCAGGTGCTCGATGTCAGGTCGCACGCCGTTGACCGGCGGCTTCGTCGAGACGCCGATCCGCAGCGCCCGCCCCGGTTCGCGCACCTTGGCCAGCTCTGCGTTGTCGGCCATCACGGACAGCAGAAGCGCCGCGTCCGCCACCGTGGTCGCCAGCGAGCCGTTCTCGGCCATGCCGTACCAGTCGTTGGGCCCCAGTCGTGCCGGTACGACTCCACTCCCAGGCTTGATCCCGATCAGCCCGCAACACGCGGCCGGGATGCGGATCGACCCCATGCCATCGGCGCCGTGGGCCACCGGGACCATGCCAGCGGCGACCGCCGCTGCCGATCCGCCCGAGGAACCACCCGGTGTGCGGCTGACGTCCCAGGGGTTGCGGGTGATGCCGAACGGTGAGTCCGTGGTGGCGAACACGCACAGCTCCGGGACCCGGGTGATGCCGACGACAACCGCGCCTGCAGCCCTGAGCCGAGCCACGACCGGGTGGTCGGTTGGCTGCGCCTCGCCGGAGGTGAGCGGGGACCCGTTGCGCATCGGCTCCCCGGCGACCGGCACGTTGTCCTTGATCGCGATCGGGACGCCGGCCAGAGGCAGCTGCGCCAGGTCGTCACGACCGGCCACCTCCGCAGCCTCGGCCGCGGCCCCCGCCGTGCGGACCACCTGGAATGCGCCGATCCGGTCGTCTCGCGCGGTGACCCTCTCCAGGGCGGCGGCGACGACGTTGGAGGGGGAGAGCAGCCCGCTGCGGACACCCGCAGCGGTCTCGGTTGCCGTGGATGCTGGCATGGAGGTCATGGAGGTCATGGAGCTGAGCGTACGACGGCAGGCCTGATGCCGCCCATGGCATGGATCCGGTCGGTTTCCGGCTGTCGAGACGGATCTGTTCCCCGGTTGCCGTTGACAGGGCGAGGTGTGTGAGGGGAGTGTGACCCCACGCGCTCGCTCTGGACTTGTTCAGACTGGCCGAGACAAGGGAGTCTGCCATGAAGCTCACGAGACGAACGTTGCTCCAGGGAGCAATCGGTGCCGCCGGGGTCACTGCCGCGGGAGGGCTCTCGGCCGGGCCGGTGGCGGCCTCTGCGCCGTCAGGCGGTGCCGCCACGACGCTGCGGCGCACCCTGGTCCGGGGTGCAGCCGGGAAGGGGGGATATGCGCCCATCACCCAGTCTGCCGGTGAGCCGTATCTCCTGCGCCGGGACCTCGCGGGGAGCGCGTTCCGAAGGAGGGGGGGCCGGCGCGTCGTGGCCTCCTTCGCCCAGCTGACCGACATACACGTCATGGACGTCCAGTCACCGGCCCGATTCGAGTTCTTCGACGCCTACGGCAGCGTCGACTTCCCGGGGCTGTCCGACTTCAAGAGTGCCTACCGGCCGCAGGAGCTCCTCAGCGCCCAGGTCGGGGAGGCGATGGTGCAGCAGCTGCGAGGCGTCCGTCGTGGCCCGGCGACGGGTCAGCCACTCCAGTTCGCGGTGGTCACCGGCGACAACACCGACAACTGCCAGCACAACGAGCTGCGCTGGTATATCGACCTGCTCGACGGCCGTAAGGTGCGGCCGGACTCGGGTGACCTCACCCGCTACGAAGGCGTCATGGACGACGTGGCGCCAGACCCGTACTACTGGCATCCGTCGTCCGGTTTCGGTCAGCCGTCCTTGGCCTCCGGGTTCCCGACGGTTCCGGGTCTGCTCGACGCGGCCCGACGGCCGTTCCGGGCGACCGGCATCGGCCTGCCGTGGTACTCGGCGTACGGGAACCATGACGGACTGGTGCAGGGCAACGTGCCCAAGTCGCCGCTGTTCTCGCAGCTCGCGGTGGGCCCGCTCAAGCTCACCAGCCTTCCGCCCGTCATCCTGGAAAAGTCGTTGTTCGAGCAGATCGGGTTCGTGCTCGCCCTGCTGAGACAGGACCCGGCCGCGATTGGGCTGGAGCTCAACGCTGGGGGAAGGCGCTTTGTGACGCCGGACAAGGATCGGTGGATCGTCGACCGGGCAACCACGGTGGCCGAGCACTTCGCGACGACGGGCACCCCGGTCGGTCACGGCTTCACCCACAAGAACCTCGCGGAAGAGACGGCGTACTACACCTTCGATGTCGGACGGATGCGCGGCATCGTCCTGGACACGGTCAACAGCGCCGGAGGCCCGGGCGGTTCCATCGACCCCCTCCAGCTCGGCTGGCTGGAGAAGCAGCTGCAGGCGGCGAGCAGCCAGTGGATCTCCCCCATGGGGAAGGTGGTGCGGCGACCCGGTGGCGACAGGTACATCGCGATCTTCAGCCACCACTCCATCGAGACGATGGACAACGTCCCCAAGGGCAGCGGCCGGATCGGGGGCGACGAGGTGCGTGACCTGCTGCTGCGCTACCCCAACGTCATCCTGTGGGTCAACGGCCACACGCACCGGAACGAGGTGCTGCCACACGCCCGCCCGGCCGGGTCGGCGATGAAGGGCGGGTTCTGGGAACTGAACACCGCAGCCCACATCGACTGGCCACAGCAGTCGCGCCTCGTGGAGGTGGTCGACAACAGTGACGGCACCCTGTCGGTCTTCGCCACGATCGTCGACCACGCCGGTCCCGCGTCCCGGCGCGGATCGCTCTCCGGCCCGCTGGCGCTCGCCTCGCTGTCGCGCGAGCTGTCCGCGAACGACTGGCAGGAACCGACGGACGTGAGGCGAGGCGAGGTCCAGGACCGCAACGTCGAGCTGGTCCTTCCCGCCCCGTTCGTCCAGCGCGAGCAGGACCACCATCAGCCGAGTCGCCAGCACGGCGGCGTGGCCGCGGCAGCGCACTGAGCTGAGCTGAGCTGGCTTGAGCTGAGCTGAGTTGAGTTGAGCTGGAGCTGAGCTGAGTTGGTTTGAGCTGATCCGAGCCGATCCGAGCGTGCATCGGCGGCCTGACGGGAGGTTGGCCAAACCCGCCAGGTGCCTGCATGGCAGCATTCCCGGATGGACATGATCGGGCAGCCGCCGGCCGGCGAAGAGCACTTCTCAGACCCACAGGAGATCCATCAGCATCTTCCCTTTCCCTTGGAGCATGGGCAGTTCCCGAGCGATCTCGGCGCCGTGGTCCAGGGGACGGTGCTCTCTGGCGACATACCCGCTCGCGAGGTCGTGCACACCCTCGATGGCTCCTGGCTGATCGGGGACGGGGTCAGCGACCCGAACCTGCCGGGGGCGTCCATGGTCAGCAACATCAGCCATGCCGTGCAGTGGAACACCTCCATCGCCGGGCTCGCCACGATGGGACCCGGGCACATCGCCGAAAGGTTCGATCCCGGCAGCCCGTGGCAGATTGCGGTGTTGGAGGGTCGGGACGGCTAGCTCTCCGCCGCATTAGCCCTCCGCCGCATTCGCCCTCAGGCGGGACGGAGCCAGACCTGCAGGGATCCGATCTGGGTGAGGCCGCTCGCCAGCGCGGCCGCACAGTCCTCGCCATGCTCGTAACCCACCAGCGGCAGGAACGGGAAGCAGGTGGCGAGGATGTCGGTGATGCCGGACCAGGCCTCCACGGCGGCCATGCCGGTCGTGAAGACGTTTGTCACGCCGACACAGGACGCCGTGCGGTTGGCGATCGCCCCGCGCGGAGCCCGTCCGGTCCGCGGGCAGCGAGAACCCGAACGGACGGGTCACCCAGGAGCCTCCCGCAGAAGGTGTCGAGCGCCCCGTGGGCCTCAGACCACGCAGCGAGGGAATATCCACTGTGCCCGGAAGAGCTCGTCGAAGCCCCACGGTGCCAGGTCGAGAGTCCCGAGGCTGTCCTTGACGGAACACCCGGGGCCGCCGTCTGCCATCCTCAGCACGTCCTCGGCGGTAGCGTGCGGGAGGAGCGTGACCGCGTCCGGGTAGAGGTCGGGTGACCGGCGCCGCGCTACCCAGTACCCGGACTCCGTCGCGGTCGGGATCCCGTGCAGTCGGCACATCAGGCCGCACCACCGGGCATTGTTGTCGGCGGCAGTGAGCACTCGATCGTCCATGGGCCCATCCTGTCCGGACGAGCTGGTCGCGGCGAACCATTTCCCCCTGGCAACTGCCCGCTGGCGGCCCCCGAGCTGGCAACCGGCTTAACAAGGACTGCCCTCGTCCGCACTCGTGCTGGTCGGGCTCGGGCGAGGCCTGCCCCGCGTGGAGGATCCGTCGCCGGTGATCAGACCAGCGAGGCACGCAGGGACGCGAGCAGTGCGCCCGGCGCCTCGACCATGGCCGGCCCGTACCAGGTCAGAAACCGGCCGCTGACCAGGGCACAGGGCGCGCCCGGGAACGCCTCCGGGCCGTCCGTCCCGGTGAACTGGTAGGGCTCGTCCGGCAGCACCACCAGATCCACGTCGGGTAGCTGCTCCGGCGCCAGCGTCGGGTACCTCTGCGGGTTGTCGCCCAGGACGTTGTCCACGCCGAGGCGGCGCAGCACGTCCCCCGCATAGGTGTCCCGGCCCAGGTGCATCCACGGCCGACGCCAGATCGGCACCACCGCCCGCAACCGGCGACCCGGCACCGCAACAGGGGTCTGCGCCCACGAGTCCCGCGCCTGGTCCAGCCACCGGTGGTCGCCGGCGCCGACGGCCCGCAGCAGGGTCCCGATGGAGTCCAGAGCCTGGTCCACCGTCCGGATATCGGTGACCCACACCGCAGTCCCCTGCGCCCGGAGGGCATCGAGGTCAACCCGGCGGTTCTCCTCGGCATTGGCGACGACCAGGTCCGGGGCCAGTGCCTGAATAGCCGCCAGGTCCGGGTTCTTCGTCCCGCGGACCCGGGCGACGACCAGGTCAGGGGGGTGCGTGCACCAGTCCGTCGCACCCACCAGCTTCTCCGGGCAGCTCAGGGCGAGTGCCTCCGTCAGGGATGGCACCAGGCTCACGACTCGTGAGACCTCGCCCGGAAACGGCACTGCTGCGCCCACATCGTCAACCAGCTCGACCATGCGACCACCTTGTCAGACTCCGCGGAGGGCCGTTCCGGGCGTCGCAGGGATGGTCAGCGGTCGAGAATGCTGGGCACGGCGCTCTCGTCACCCGATGATGAGGCGCGGTCTGGGGGTGGTGGTGCGTTGCGGCTGCGGCCGTTGGACCCAAACGTCCACAGGGCCAGGAGCCCAACCCCTGCCGCGACATAGGTGGCACAGGCCATCTGCTGGAGGACGGTGAGCGACTCCTGCGATCGGAGAACCGTGACCCCAAACTCGGGGCCGGCGGCGAAGACCAGCCCCAGCAACCCGGCCGTCACCCACTGCTTTCGGGAGACCAGGACCAGGACTGCCGGCACGCACCATACCCAGTGGTGGGTCCACGACAGCGGAGACGCCAGAAGTCCACCGATGGCGATCGCCGTCAGGGCAGCCACGTCCTCACCGATCCGAAGCTGGCGGCGCGCGGCCGCGATCGCGAACGCCAGGGCTGCCGCGAACAGGACCAGTTCGGTCACCATCAAGGGAGACGGGTTGTGGGAGATTCGTGTCAGCAGACCGACGAGCGACTGGTTCTTGCCGTCCACGACCGCTGCCGGGCCCCAGTGCGATATCTCGAAGAGGCCACCAGTCCAGTACTGCACGGTTGCCTGCGGTGCCACGACTGCACCGAGGACGACGGTCAGCAGGAAGCCGCAGCCCGCGCGCAGTGCTGAGCGCCAGTCTCGCTGGAGCAGGAAGTACAGAACGAACACGCCGGGGACGACCTTGATGCCGGCAGCCAGGCCGACCAGCCATCCTCGGCGTGACGACCTGATCACGAGGCAGTCGATCACCACGGCCGCCATGAGGTACAGATTCACCTGCCCGAGGAGCATCGTCCGGACGAACGGCTCCAATGCCAACCCGGCCACAGCCACCAGGGCCAGGGGCCTCCACTGCAGCCGCAACCGCCAGCCACAGGCGCCGACCACGATCAGATAGCCGGCCAGCGAACCGAGGGTGAAGATCCAGTGCGCGCCGGTCGGGCTCAGGAGGTGCAACGGGGTGAAGAGCACTGCCGCGAATGGCGAGTAGGTGAATGGCAGGACGCCGGCCTGCTGGTCGTAGAGAGGGGCCCGAGTCGCGATGGCCTGCGCCCCCCGGACGTAGACGTCCAGATCGGCCCAGTTGCCGCGGACCACCGACCACCGGACCCACAGCAGGGCCATCACGGCCGCAACGGACATCACCGCGAAAAAGGGATACCGCCTGCTCGTCACCGCTTTCAGGCTGACCACGCGCTTCGCTGCTCCGCTCGTTCATGAGATCCGGCTGATCACTATAGGAGGCGCGGGAGCAGGCGCGGGACGCCCAGGGTCGCGACCGCGCTAGCCGCGGCGACCCGTCATGGCGTGGCGCGGCCCCGGCCCCTGGCGCGGCCATGGGCCTTGGCGTGGCTGTGGGCGTTGGCGCGGCCATGGGCCTTTGTGTGGCCGTGGGCGTTGGCGTGGCCGTGGGCCTTGGCGCGGGCGCGCCCGCGAGCACGGGCCAGTCGCGGCCGGCTGAGAAGGTAGGCGATGATCACCAGGCCGGCCATCGTCACGATCCGGTTCGGGTCGATCGCCGGGCGCCAGTCGACGTGACCGTCCTTGATGACGAAGGCGCCGGCCGGGCGGGCGTTCATGCCAAAACCACCGCCCCCACCCTCCTGGCCCTTGTCGTCCTGACCGGATCCGCCGCCGGCACCGCCGCCCACCACTGCGGCAGGGATGACGGTGAGGCCGTCCTTCTCGTAGGGCTCGGCGTACACCCGCTTGACGGTGATCGCGTCCTTGGCCGTGCTGAGGATCTCGTTGACCTTCATGTCTCCTCCTCACCGGCGCCGGCCCGATGGCAGCGCTCCTGAGTCCATACTCTGATCTCCGGGGCGCGAGCGAAAGGGGTAGCCCTTGCCGGCCTCCCTCGAAGCCGCTACGTCAGCGCGAAGGCCAGGAGCTGGTGATCACGTCGTCGCGCCTGATCCGAAAGGGCAGCGCCTTCACCGTCGTGAACCGGTCCGGCACCCCTGCGGCAGTGTCGGGCGAGTCTGGTGGCCTGATGGGAAGCGCTGTGGCAGCGGGCTATTCGGTTGCCTTGCCCGGGAGACCTTGCGAGACTCCGGTGATGGTCAACGATCCGATCGCCTCCTTCTACGAGCTCGGCCTTGAACGTGATCGTCTCTTCAGTGAGGGTGAGCCCCGGCTCGAGCTCGCCCGGACCCTGGAGCTGCTCGACCGCTTCCTTCCGGCTGCGCCCGCCCGGCTGATCGACGTGGGAGGCGGCGCCGGGGCCTACTCCGCGATCTGGGCGCGCCGAGGCTATGACGTCCATCTGTACGACGTGATGGACCTTCACGTCCGGCAGTCACACCAGGCGTCCGATGCCCAGCCCGATCATCCCTTCACCGCACAGGTGGCTGATGCCCGATCCCTTCCCGAGCAGGACTGCTCCGCCGACGCCGTCGTCCTGCTCGGCCCGCTGTACCACCTCACTGACCGGACCCACCGCGCCGCCGCGCTGCTCGAAGCCAGGCGAGTTCTGAAACCGGGCGGGGTGATCGCCGCCGTGGGCATCTCGCGGTTCTCCATTCTCCTGGATGGGTTGTTGCATGGGTGGCTCAGTGACCCGCTCTTTCGCAGGCTCGCAGAACGCGACCTGGTCGAGGGCCAGCACCGAAACCCCGACTCGGTTCGCTGCCCGCAGTGGTTCACCACGGCCTATCTCCACGGTCCCGAAGAGCTCGTGGACGAAGTCGGAGGCGCAGGATTCGACGAGGTCTCGTTGCACGGAGTCGAGGGGCCCGGCTGGCTCATGCAGGAGCACTGGTCTGACCCTGATCGGCGCGAGCAGATGTTGTTCACGGCCCGGGCCGTCGAGACGGAGCCCTCGCTGAGCGGCCTGAGCATGCACATGATCGCTGTGGGCACCAAACCGCCCATTGCGTAGAGTGACCGCTGTCGTATGACCAACCCAGAAGCTCGCGAGGTGTCAGATGGTAGAGCAAGCCGATACGTGGCAGATGTCCAGGCGTCAGGCAGTGCCGGACGAGAACGGGTTCTTCGGGGCGTACGGCGGGCAGTTCCTGCCGCCGCAGCTCGAGGCGCCTTTCGCCGAGATCACCAAGGCGTACCACGAGATTGAGAACGACGCGGCGTTCATCGCCGAGCTTCGCTACCTGCGCAAGCACTTCCAGGGCCGCCCGACACCCGTCTATCACGCACGCACCCTGTCGATGGACAACGGCGGGGCGCAGATCTACCTGAAGCGTGAGGACCTGAACCACACCGGCGCCCACAAGCTGAACCACTGCATGGGCGAGGGCCTGCTCGCCAAGTACATGGGCAAGAAGAAGGTCATCGCCGAAACCGGCGCCGGCCAGCACGGTGTCGCCCTGGCGACGGCCGCCGCCCACTTCGGCCTCGAGTGCGAGATCCACATGGGCGAGGTCGACATCGCCAAGCAGGCGCCCAACGTCAGCCGCATGCAGCTGCTCGGCGCCACCGTCGTGCCGGTCACCCGTGGCCTCAAGACCCTCAAGGAGGCCGTCGACTCGGCCTTTGACGCCTATCTCGCCGACTACGAGAACTCGATCTACTGCATAGGGTCGGTCGTCGGGCCGCATCCGTTCCCGCTCATGGTGCGCGACTTCCAGCGAGTCGTGGGCATCGAGGCGCGCGAGCAGTTCATGGAGATGACCGGCAACCTGCCCGATGTGGTGGAGGCCTGCGTCGGCGGCGGCTCCAACGCGATCGGCATCTTCTCCGCGTTCCTCGACGACCCGGTGGAGCTGATCGGCGTCGAGCCGCTCGGGCGCGGCACTGCCGTCGGCGAGCACGCCGCGACGATGACCTACGGCCACGAGGGCGTCATCCACGGCTTCAAGTGCTACCTGCTGCAGGACGCGGACGGTCAGCCGTCCCCCGTGTACTCGTGCGCCAGCGGCCTCGACTACCCCGGGGTCGGGCCGGAGCACAGCTACCTCAGGGACGCGGGCCGCGTCAACTACGTGACCTGCTCCGACGACGCGTGCCGTGACGCCTTCTTCATGCTCAGCCGCAGGGAGGGCATCATCCCCGCCCTGGAGAGTGCGCACGCCGTGGCGCACGCCCTGGTGAAGGCGCGCGAGATGCAGACCGGCACCATTCTGGTGAACCTCAGTGGCCGTGGCGACAAGGACATGGACTACGTGATCCAGAACTGGGGCATCGGAGGGGACGTGTGAGCGTTCAGGAGGGGGACCCCTTCCGAAGAGTCCGCCGGGGCCTGCCTGCCGGAGCCCGCGCCGGCGTCGCCGCGACCCTCACGATGGACGCGGCGATGGGCTGTGGCTGCTGCGGCCGGGACAGCGGCGACGACCGGCCCCGAGCACGCCGGTAGCGACCGCCACGCCCAGGAACGCGAGCTGAAGACCCACCCAGCCACTGCGGGATGGTGGAGTGTCCAGCTGACCTACGGTGGCCCGGGGGGATGGAAGTGGAACCGCTTTTCGACCATGCGACGGGAGTATCACAGCTCCGCCGACCAGGACGGCGCAGCGTCAGAGGAGCTCTCCGATGACGGTCGTCCGTATCGTCACCGGCGTCCTTCTCCTGGCCCATGGGCTCGTGCACCTGCTCTATCTCGCCCCCGACGTGCCGGAGTTCTCGCTGGACCAGTCATGGCTCGTCCCGGAAGCCGCTCGCAGGCCACTCGGGCTGGGGCTGCTGGTTGCCACGGTGGCCGCCTTCGCGCTCCTCGCCCTGGCGGCGTGGGGCGTCCCGGGGCTGTCCGCTGTCTGGCCTGCGGTGACCGTCGTGGCCTCGCTGCTGTCGGCGGCGCTGCTCGTCGGGTTCTGGGACATCCGGCTCGTGTTCGGGCTCGCGATCGACGTCGCACTCATGACCATCGCTGTCACCCGCCCTCACTGGGCCGGGCAGCTCATGGGCTAGTCGTCCGGTTCCGTCAGGGGTGTCCGCGCCAGCAGCAGGTCCAGTGCGGGTACCGGCATCGGTGGGTTGAAGAAGTTGCCCTGCACCTGGTCGCACTGGCTGCCGCGCAGGTACGCCAGCTGAGGTGCCGTCTCCACACCCGTGGCGATCACCTCCAGGTCGAGGCTGTGGCCCATCTGGATGATCGCCAGCGCGATGGCGGCGGCGTCTGAGCTGCGGGTGACCTCGCTGACGAAGCGGCGGTCGATCTTCAGCTTGTTGATCGGGAACCTGCGCAGGTACGCGAGGCTGGAGTGCCCCGTCCCGAAGTCGTGGATGGAGATCTGCACCCCTGCGGCCTTCAGGTTCTGCAGGGTGGTGATCGTCCGGTCGGTGCTTGTCATCAGCATGGTCTCGGTCATCTCGAGCTCGAGCAGCTGAGCTGGAACCTCATAGGTGGCCAGCGCAAGGAGGACGTCGTCCTGCAGGTCACCCCTGAGGAGCTGCCGTTCCGAGATGTTCACCGACACCTGGACCGGGTCGATCCCGCGCCGGCGCCAGTCCCTGATCTGTTCGCACGCGGCGGCGATGACCCAGCGGCCGACATCGACGATGAGGCCGGACTCCTCCAGGGAGTAGACGAACTCGCTGGGCGGGACGAGGCCGAAACCGGGCCTGTCCCATCGCAGCAAAGCCTCCAGGCCGATGACCCGCTCGCCTTTGAGCTCCACCTTGGGCTGGTAGTGCAGGACGAACTCCCCGTTCTTGACCGCGTGTCGGAGCGCGGTCTCGAGCTCCAGGCGACGCCACAGCTCGGTGTTCATCGAGTTCGTGAAGAACTGAAAGGCGTCGCGCCCTGACTGCTTCGCCTCGTGCATGGCCGTATCCGCGTACTTGAGCAGGGTCTCGGTGTCGGTCGCGTCTTCGGGGTGCAGCGTGACGCCGATGCTGGCGGTCACCGTCACGTCGTGGCCGTCCAGCTTGAAGGGTTCCAGCAGTGCCTTCTGGATCTTGCTGGTCACGACGGCGACATCGGGCCGGCCATTCAGCATCGTCAGGATCAGCGCGAACTCATCTCCCCCGAGCCGCCCGACCGTATCGCGGTCGCGCACGGACTCGATCAGCCGGTCGCTGACCTGGATCAACAGCTCGTCGCCGATCCCGTGGCCAAAGGTGTGGTTGACGTTCTTGAAGTAGTCGAGGTCCACGTGCAGGACAGCGACGGTCTCCCCGGTGGCCGAGGCGTACGCCAGCGTCTTGGTGAGCGTCTCGCGGAAGAGGGCGCGGTTCGACAACCCGGTGAGGGCGTCGAAGTGGGCCAGATCCTGCAGACGGCCTTCCACCGCCAGGCGCTCGGTGACATCGCGCGCGACGGTGACGATGACCCAGTCGGCTCCCGCGCGCTGAGCCTGCCGGTGCACCTCGACCGGGAAGGTGGAACCATCTTTTCGGTGTGCAGTCTCCAACGACGCCGTCCGCTCCTGACCAGCGATGATCTCGTCGTACAAGGCCTCCAGCTGGTCACCCGACGTCGACGCCAGGTTGATCGGTCCGAGCTCGAACAGCTCTTCGCGCGAGTAGCCCAGCATCTGTGACGTGGGGGCGTTGACCGCGACGAACTTCATGGTGGCGCGGTTCACCATGACGATCGAGTCATCCGTTGCATCCATCGCCGTGCGAAAGCGTTTCAGGTCCACCGTCTGTGCCTGCAGCTCCGCCGTCCGCGCCTGTGCCTCCGTCTCGAGGATCACCTGATGGTTCTCGAGGAGGTCGCTGAGCCGTTTCAGGCGCAGCAGGTTACGCACGCGCAACCACAGCTCGGCCCGATCGACAGGCTTCGAGAGGAAGTCCTCGGCTCCCGCGTCCAGTGCAGCCAGCCGTGCCTCGCGGTCGGTCTGGGCGGTCACTATGATGATCGGAATCTTGCTGGTAGCGGGGTCTGCCTTGACGGCCCGGGCAACCTGTCGTCCGTCCAGCCCGGGCATCATGACGTCCAGCAGGATCAGGTCCGGCGGGTCGGCTGCGATGGCGGCCAGCGCTTCTTCGCCATCTTCTGCGGTGCGCGTGACGTAGCCTTCGTGCCCGAGCAAGGCCTCGAGCAGCCGACGATTCTGGCTTTCGTCATCGACGATGAGGATGGTGGCCGGCGCCGTCAGATCGTGCCCTGTGATGTCGGGCCCTGTCATGTCGGGTCCTGCCGGGTGGTGGGCGGACCCGGAGGCGCGCTCTGACTCGCGGGCGGCTGTGGTTGCTGCAGGAGGCGGTCCATGACTGCGTAGAGCTCCTTGTACCGCAATGGCTTCACGATGTAGGCGTCACAGCCCGCGGTCTGGCTCCGTTCCCTGTCCGCCTTCATCGCGAGCGCGCTCAGGGCGATGATCGGGATGCCTGCGGTGGCGGGGTCCTGTTTCAGGATGGCCGTTGCCATCAGGCCGTCCATGTCCGGCAGCTGAATGTCCATGAGGATCAGGTCGGGCTGTTCACCGCGGGCGAGCCTCAGTCCGGTCTCCGCGTCGACGGCGGGCAGCACAAGGTGGCCAGCACTGCGCAGGAGCATCGTCGTCAGCTTCATGTTGGCCGGGTTGTCCTCGACGACTAGCACTGTGGCCATCTGATCCTCCTTCTAGCCGTGGGGGAGAGCACGTCGGACCTCTGCCATGAAGTCGGTCCTGTTGAAGCCGGCTTTCTCGATGATGCGGATGGCGTGGCCCGGATCGGCGTTGAGGGTCTGACGGTCCAGCGCGGTGACCTGTTTGGCGGTGATGACCAGGATGGGGATGCTGGCGGTGCCGGGGTCGGACTTCAGCGCATGGATGACGTCGACGCCGGAGACGTCGGGCATCCTCAGGTCGAGCAGGATGAGGTCTGGGTGCATCCGGCGTGCCAGGACGATGGCCTCCTGTCCGCCGTGGGCCCGCACTGACGTGTAGGCGGGACTTGGCAGGAGGGCGGCGATCACCTCCACCGCCTTGGGGTCGTCGTCGACGACCAGAACGGTGCGGGTCTGGTCCTGCCCGTCCTCGAAGCCCATATCGGCCAGCGCCCTCTTCAGCGCGGAGCGACTGATCGGCTTCTGCAGGACGGCGGCCGCACCTGAGGCCAGCGCCACCGGCGGGCCCTGGGAGGTGCCAGAGATGACGACAACCGGGACCTTGCCCAGGATGGCGTCCTTACGGAGGCCGGCCAGGAACTGCCAGCCGTCGATCCCCGGCAGCTGGATATCCACGGTGATGAGGTCCAGGCGCTGCAGCGGTGCCACCTCGATGGCCTCCTCAGCGCTGGAGGCGCGCAGCACGACGAAGCCCTCGGCCTCCAGGAGAAGGCGCGCCAGGTCCGCGGCGTCGTCGTCGTCCTCGACCACGAGAGCGACTCGCTCGTCGCTCTCGGGAGCTGTCGGCTTGTCTGCCTCGGCCTCCCTGCGATGGGCCCGGGGCGGGGTGGAGACCTCGAGCGGGACCCAGGCCGCGAAGCATGCTCCCTCGCCCTCCCTGCTGGCCACGGCCACCGTCCCGCCGAGCAGCTCTGTCATCTGCTTGACCATCGCCAGGCCCAGCCCGGTGCCCTCGAATTTGCGCGCCAGGCTGCTGTCGATCTGGGTGAACGCCTGGAACAGCTTGGCCATGTTCTCCTGAGAGATACCGATGCCGTCATCGGTCACACAGATCTCGAGGAACTCGGTGAACTCGTTGTCCGCCAGCTCGAAGCTGCGCACCGGCCAGGTGCCGTCCAGCGTGCCGACGGCGCTTCGCGGGACCTGCCGGGCGCGCAGGGACACCAGACCTCCCTGGCCGCTGAACTTCACCGCGTTGGAGAGCAGGTTGTAGACGATCTGCTTGGTCTTGCGCACGTCCAGCGCAGTGACCCCGACACGCTCATCCAGCTCGAGGTCAAGACTGATGCTCCTCGCCAACGCCTTCTCCCGCACGATGGACAGCGCGTTGGACAACAGCTGGCTTGCGTCCACCGCCTCCAGCTCAAGGTTCATCATCCCGGCTTCGACTTTCGAGAGGTCCAGGATGTCGTTGATCAGCGAGAGCAGGTGCTGACCGCTGGTGAAGATGTCCCCGATGTACTCCTGCTGGCTCTCGGTCAGGTCGCCCAGCAGGCCGTCCTTGAGCGCCTCGGAGAACCCGATCACCGAGTTCAGCGGGGTGCGCAGCTCGTGCGACATCGTCGCCAGGAACTCCGACTTCATCCGGCTCGCATGCTCCAGCTCGACGTTCTTCTGCTGCAGGGTGCGCTCGGAGCGCCGGCGGTCGGTCGCATCGCGCGCAGCCACGAACACGCCCTGCAGGTCGTCGTGCCGATCATGGATCGTCGACGCGTTGTACGACACGAAGGTCTCCCTGCCGTCGCGCGCGCGGACCGTCAGCTCGTAGTCGGTCACCTTGTGCTCGGCCAGGACCCGCGCGATGCCGGCGTCGGCCCGGGCGGGGTCGGTGAAGAAGTCCCGGAAGGGCGCACCGATCAGCTCGGCCCGGGTGCGCCCGGTCAGGGTCAGCATCTGCTGGTTGACGTCGGTGATGGTGCCCAGCGGGTCGGTGGTCATCAGCGCATCGACGTTCGACTCGATCAGGGAGCGGGTGTAGAACTGCTGGTCCCGCAGCTGCTGGTCCAGCAACGCCTGGGCTGCCTCGACCTCCTTGCCGGCGGTGTTGTCGGTCCCGATGAGCAGGTAGCCGATGACGTCGTCCTGGACGTCGCGCAGCGCGGTCACCGAGACGATGGCCGGGAAGCGGCTGCCGTCCTTGCGGACGTAGGTCAGCTCGTAGATGTCCTCGATGCCGCGTTTGGCCTTGAAGACCAGCGCCTCGAAACCGGGCGCGATCGGGGTGTCCAGCTCCGCGCTGAGCTCGGCCGCCCGCTTGATGAGCTCCTGGGGGTCGGAGATGTCCGCGGGGGTGATCCGGTCGACCACGTCGACCGCGT
>DASVKO010000282.1:0-13199 GCA_036385355.1 Dermatophilaceae bacterium | reverse complement strand
CGACAACGTCATCCTGCTGGGCTTCGTCTCCAAGTCCGACAAGAAGTTCAAGCTGGTCGGCGAGCAGTTCACCAAGGAGCCCTACGGCATCGGCATCAAGAAGGGCGACGTGAAGTTCTGCGAGTTCATCAACAAGACGCTCAAGGCCAACGAAGCGGCATACAAGAAGGCATGGGCCGACACCGCCGGCAAGGTGGAGGGTGCCTCACCGGCCACCCTGCCGCCGGCGGCGCCCTGCGCCTGAGTCGACCGACAGTGCGGCAGGGCGCTCGCCGGAGCAGGGGAGCGCCCTCCGCCGCACGACCATCCGGCCAACGCCGGATTCACTGACTGCCGGATTCATCGACTGCTAATCGGAGGTGACAGATGGACGCCATCACCCAGAACCTCGATCTGTTCTGGAACGGGTTCCTGCGCTCGCTGACCATCTGCCTGTGGGGAGCGGTCGGCTCGCTGATCCTCGGGACGATCATCGCCACCTGCCGGGTGGCGCCGGTCGCACCACTGCGCTCCTTCGGCACCGCGTGGGTCACCGTCATCCGCAACTGCCCGCTGTCCGTGGTGCTGTTCATGTTCGCGTTCGGGCTCCCCGAGATCGGTATCAACGCCGAGTACTACACCTTCGGGCTCGCCGCTCTGATCATCTACACCTCGGCCTTCGTCTGTGAGGGTCTGCGGGCCGGCATCAACTCCGTCTCGGCAGGACAGGCCGAGGCGGCCCGTGCGATCGGTCTCACCTTCACCCAGACGCTGACCCAGATCGTGCTCCCCCAGGCCTTCCGGACCTCCATCCCGCCGGTCGGCAGCGTGATCATCGCGATGTTCAAGAACTCCGCCGTGGTCGGCGCCTTCGGCGTGGGGCTCGACCTGTATGCGGTCGGCGAGTCGCTCACCAGCGCGCAGGGCTTCGCGGCGCTGCCCGTCCTGACCGGCGTCGCCATCGGCTATCTCATGATCACCCTGCCCGCCGGCGTGGGCCTTGGCATGCTCGAACGAAAGGTGGCGATCGCTCGATGAGCACCCCCAGCGTCCTGTATGACGCACCCGGCCCGCGCGCCCGACGCCGGGCGGCGATCGGTGGCGGGATCGCAACCTTCGTGGGCCTGATCCTGATCGGTCTGGTCGCCAAGCGCCTCGCCGACCAGGGCCAGTTCTCCGGCGAGCTGTGGGGCCCGGTCCTGGACCCGTCCAACGAGAGCTTCCCGCTCGTGTGGAACCTGCTCGGCAAGGGCGTGCTCGCGACACTGACGGCCGCGGTGCTCGCCATCGTCTTCTCCCTGCTGATCGGCAGCGCGGTCGGCGTGGCCCGGATGATGCTCGGACGAAACGCGCGAATGCCCCTCGTCGCTCTCATCGAGCTCCTGCGCGGACTCCCCGTGGTGATCACGATCTACTTCGCCAGCCGGGTCCTGCCCGAGCTCGGCGTCGATCTGAGCGGGCTGCCAGGTGAGGCAGGGCTCTGGTTCCTCGTGCTCGGTCTGACGGCATACAACTGCGTCATCATCGCCGAGATCCTCCGGGCGGGCGTCGCCTCGCTGCCGAAGGGCCAGCGGGAGGCGGCCCTGGCGATCGGACTCACCCCCTGGGCGACGATGCGGCTGGTCCTGCTGCCGCAGGCCACCCGGGTCATGCTGCCGGCATTGATCAGCCAGCTCGTGGTGATCCTCAAGGACACGTCGCTGGCCGCCGTGCTCGCTCTCTATACAGAGCTTCTGCGGCAGGGGAACCTGATCGCGCTCAACCTGCACAACCCGATCCAGATACTCTTCGTGGTCGCGGTGATCTTCATCCTGATCAACTACAGCCTCAGCCGGCTCGCCACCTGGGTCGACCAGAGGTCCGTCCGCAGAACCCAGCCCCCCAAGAACGTCGAGCCCGTCCCGGCTGAGGTCGGCTGACCCCGCGCACCGCCACACTCTGCATGCTGCCCGGATGATCCTCAGCCCCCGGGCAGCGGAGCTGGCATCAGCAACGTGATCTTGCGTGACTACGGGGACCGTGATGCCCGGGCCACTCTCGACGTGTTTCTTCGAGCGATCCGGCACACGGCCTCTGCTGACTACTCGCCCGGGCAGGTGGCGGTGTGGGCACGTGACGACATCGATGTCGGGTCGTGGGCTGCGAAGCGGGCAGCTGCGGGAACGATCGTTGCGGTGGTCGATGATGTAGTCGCCGGGTTCACGGATGTCGATGGCAGTGGGTACATCGACATGATGTTCGTGGATCCGCGGTGGCCCCAACGCAAGCAACGAAGGCCCTACCTGGCGAGAGGTAGGTCCTTCGTTGCGGTTTGAGTCTACTCGCCATTTCCGGCGCGGATGACGCGGCGGCTGTCGGCGGCCCTCCGGGGGTCGACACACCGGAAGGTCAGCTGGCGAGACGCTCGATGTGAACCTGCCCAGGCGGAACCCCGGCGCCGATCGCTGCCCGCTCCACCGCCTCCACCCAGCCGGGACTGCCGCTCACGAACACGTCGTGGTCCGCCACATCCGGAACGATCAGGCGCAGCGCCTCGATGTCATCGACGTAGGCGACATGCGCAGGCAGCCAGTTGCGTCGCGATGACACCCGGTGACCGGTGACCACGAAGAACCTCGCCTGGTGCAGCTCCGCCAGGGCGTTGAGCTCGTCCATCAGGATGCGTTCCTGCTCGGAGCCGACCCGGTAGACCAGGGTGACCTCCCCCGGCCTCTGGTCCAGATCCTCCAGCAGCGCCCGTATCGGCGTGATGCCGATACCCGAAGCCATGAGGAGGACCTTGCGACGGGTCCGCACGCCCTCGTGAAGCCGGCCGTAGGGGCCTTCGAAGAGCACCCTGGTGCCCGGGCGCATGCTGGCCAGCAGAGCGGAGCCACCCCCCGGGTGGGCAACGGTGATCCGCAGCGTCCGGCCGTCCGGCGCAGCGGACAACGAGTAGGGATGGGCCCGGCCCAGACCCGGACGCTCAAGGAAGCGCCACTGGAAGAACTGGCCGGCCCGGACCGGCAGCCGGTCCAGCATCCGACCCCGGATGACGACCGTGGTCACCCGGTCGCTCTCGGGCCGCAGCTCAGCCACCACCAGCCGGTGACGCCGGCTTCGCCACAACGGCTGACCCACCCGCCAGATGAGCACGCTCGCAGCCGCCGCCGCCCACTGCGTCCACCAGAACACCGTGGCGAAGGTCGAGGTCAGAAGCTCCTGACCGGTCCAGAGCTGGTGCGGCAGCACGAGGACCAGACCGAGATAGGCGTACAGGTGGAACAGCTGCCAGGACTCGACGGGTAACCAGCGGCGAGCCGGTGCCATCACCGTGGTGTCGACCCCGACCAGTGCCACCGTCCCCGTGAGGATCAGCAGCATGCCCTGATCGTGAACGACCAGATCGGCCATCACGCCCCACAGACCCGTGGACGTCGCATCGGCATGGCCCAGGGAGCGCGCGACGACGTGGACCAGCAAGGAAACCGATCGAACAGACAGCCAGGTCGTGTCGCCGGGCCAGCTCATCCTGGCCGAAAGCCCTCTCCACCAAGGGGATCCGGGCCATCAGAAACACCTGGAGGAGCAGAAGGTCCGACCCCACCTGGCCAGTCAGCCGGCTGATGCTGGCCAGGCCGGTGCCCGCCCGGGCAAGGTCCTGGACTCCCCCGCCCATAATCCACAGGGCAACAACCACCACGATCGAGCACAAGGCCGCGATGGCACACGCGCGTCGCCACCACTGGGGAACATACAGCCGCCGGTCCAGGGCGCGACGGCTGGCCCGGTCACGAGGCGGCACCCCGGGCGCCGTCGTCACCGACCCCGCCGACAACGCCGCCGGTGAGGTTTCCATGTCCCACAGAATCGCAGACGACCTTTCCAGCATCCTGCACCGGTCCCATGAGTCTGCCCGGCGAAGCGACCCCTGGCGCCACGACGGGAGTGGTGCTGCCCCCTCAGTCCGTCCGCGCCATTCTCGCTCTCACAACCGAATGAGGCGGTAGCCCTCCGCGACCTCCGTGAACCGGCGGGTCAGCGAGGCCGGTCCGACGAACAAGGCGGTCGCCCATACGTCCGCCCACATCAGGCTGAGTCCGACCACGGTGACCGACCCGGTCCGGTCGACGAAGGTCCCGGTGGCCGGATCGTAGAGATGCGCCCCGCGGGCAGCTGTCCCCGAGGTGGCCACACCACCCTCGTGAAGCTCCACAACCTCGGCGATGCGTGAGCGATCGCGCGGGTCCTCGATACCGACCCGCCATGGCGATCCCGGCCCGCCGTCGGTCTGATCAGGCTTGCCTCCGACCACGACGTCGCCACCCGCGTTGAGACAGAAGGACACCTCTGGCAGGGATGCCAGCCGGCTCGCGGCCCGGTCCGCTGCCCAGCCCTTGACCAGACCCGTCGGATCGAAGCGCAGGACACCCTCATCGTCCGGGAGCTGATCGGTGAACGCACCTTCGGTGAGCACGCCTGCCTGCCGGCAGAGGGTGACCACCTGTCTGACCAGCGGATCGGCGTGCACCGGGTCGAGCTCACCCCTGCGGATCCGGCTGACCTCACTGTCATCCCGATACCGGCTGAACAGCCGGTCGGCCTCTCGCAGCGAGTCAAAGGCGTCGTCGACTACCTCAGCCACCACCGGTGAGTCCACGTCCGGGCCCCGAAGGTGAATACTGATCGGCATACCCATGATCTGCTGGACCCAGGCCCGCCGACTCACAGATGGGCCTGGTCGATCGCCGACTGGAGGGACTGCAGATATCCCCCGCTGGTCACCGTGGCCCCGGAGACCGCGTCGATGGATGCTGACTGCTTCTGGACGACCTCCTGGTCGAGGATGGGCAGCGCGTTGCCGTTGATCTGGGCGTCGTTTGAGTTCCCCTGGGGGTACTGCACCGCCTGGGCCCGGGTGACCTTGCCGCCCAGCACCGTGATCCGAACCTGGACGGGCCCCCACTGGGTGCTCGCCACGGCACCGGTGTACGTGGCGGCTGAGGCCGGCCGGCTCGCTCTGGAGGTCGAGCTCCGTCTGGGTGTCGCGCTCGGCCGAGACCCCGGGGCCCCGCCCGTTGTCGATGAGCGTGGCGACACCGCCGGGCCAGAAGGCGGAGGTTGCTGCACCACGGGGGTGGCCGAGCCCATGGCGGTGCTGGTGCTGGTGTGGTAGCCGAAGAGCAGCACCAGACCCGAGATGGTGGACATGATGGCAGTGACGATGCGTCGCATGGATCTCCTTCGTGCTTCGTGTGCAGCCCCGTGAGGGGTCAGTAGGTGAAACGTTCGATGTGCACGTGTGCGGCGGGGACGCCGGCGCCGATGACCGCCTTCTCCGCGGCGTCCATCCACCCGGGGCTGCCACAGATGAACACGTCATGACCCTCGATACCGGGCACGAACTGGCGCAGCGCCTCGACGTCACCAAGATGTGCCGCATGCTCAGGTAGCCAGCTGTCCCGGCCTTTCGCCCTGCCGCCGGCCATCACGAAGTACCGTGCCTGGCGCGACCTGGCCAGGGCCTGCAGCTCATCCACGAAGATCCGCTCCTGCTCGGATCGGGTCCGGTAGAGCAGGGTGACCTCACCGGGTCGCTGGTCCAGGGACTCGAGCAGCGCCCGCATCGGGGTGATGCCGATGCCCGAGGCCATGAGCAGGACCTTGCGACGGGTCCGCACGCCCTCGTGCATCCGGCCGTAGGGGCCCTCGAAGAGCACCCTCGTTCCCGGGCGCAGGCTTGCCAGCCCGGCAGACCCGTCCCCCAGGTGGGCGGCGGTGATCCGCAGGGTCCGCCCATCCGGCGCCGCGGACAGGGAGTAGGGATGAGCTCTGGTGAAGCCGGGCCCATCCAGGAACCGCCACTGCAGGAACTGACCGGCCCGCGCCGGCAACCGGTGCAGGTTCCGGCCCGCCATGACGACAGTGGTGACCGTGTCGCCCTCGGAGCGCACCTCATGGACGACCAGCTGATGACGCAGACTGCGCCACAGCGGCTGGCCGACCCGCCAGAAGACCACGCTGGCAGCGGCCGCCGCCCACAGGCCCCACCAGTACACCGTCGCGACCGGCGAGGTCAGGAAATCCTTGCCGGTCCAGAGCTGGTGCGGCAGTGCCAGCCCCACGCCGAGGTACGCGTAGAGGTGGAGCAGGTGCCAGGACTCATAGCGCAGTCGGGCACGGGCCGCCCTGATCGAGGTGACGGTGACCGCGACCAGTGCCACGGTGGCAGCCAGGGCCAGCAGCATCCCCGGGTAGTTCAGCACGAAGTCGACGATGGTGCCCCACAGCCCTGCGGGCGAGGAGGCCGCATAGCCCAGGGTGATCGTGACAATGTGCACGACCATCAGGTTGAACGACGAGAAACCCACCCAGCGATGACGCCGGGCCAGCTCATCCTGACCGTAGGCCCTCTCGACCAGCGGGATCCGGGCCATGAGCAGCACCTGGATCAGCAACAGGTCGGAGGCCACCAGGCCGGTCAGCCGGCCGACGCTCGTCAGGCCGGTACCCATGCTCGAGAATGCCTGGACCCCACCGCCGGATACCCACAACGCCACGACCACCAGCATCGAGGACCAGGCGAAGATCCCAGACGCATCGCGCCACCACCGGGGGACGCGCGGCTGCCGGAGAGAGGCATGGCGGCCGGCCACCCGAGGTGGCACGCCGCTCGACCTTCGAGTCGACGACGGCGACGACGACGTCGATGGCGGCGACAGCAACGTGTCCAGAGAGGTGGTCATGTCCTCAAGAGTGGCCGAAGATCTTTGGCGAATTCTGTGAGCCCGTCCCGCGACCCGGCTATCCGGGCGCTACGGCTCCAAGACCGCGCCAAGACTGTTCGGCAAGGGTTGATGGCGTTCTCGCACGCCCCTCGATGAAGGAGAGATCTTGCCTGAGATGACCCAGACCCTGCCCCGGACCCACGCCGAACGGCCGGCGGCGACCCCGCGCCAGGACGAAGGACCACGCCAGGCCCAGCTGAACCCTGTCCTTGCCTGGGCCGCCGCGCTGCTGGCTCTGGGGGTCGCCTGGATCCACGTCATTGACCAAGGTGGCCTGCCAGGTTCGAAGGACCCGGCGTACGTCGGCCAGGGCTACTGGGCCCTCGAGCTGGTCGCGGTCGTGGTCGCGGTGGCGCTGATTGTCAGGCGTAGCCGGCGTCAGGTCACGACCTGGCTCGCCGTCGGTGCCGTGGCAGCCGGACCTCTCGTCGGCTTCGTCCTCTCGCGTGGTCCGGGAATGCCGGGGTACACCGACGACCGCGGCAACTGGACCGAGCCGATCGGACTGATCAGCATGGCCGTCGAAGGGCTCCTGCTGCTCCTGGCGGTCGCCTCCATTCGCATCCTGCGATCGAGGTCCGGGGCCACGTCCCGGACCTGATTCGGGGACGGCGGAAGCATCCGACCGCCATACTGCCCACATGGGTAACAACGTCAATCTCCTCCTCGTCGAAGACGACCGCGAGCTCGCAGCCATGCTCACGCGGCTCATCGGCGAGGAGGGGTACGACGTCACCCACGCCGCGGACGGCCAGCGCGGGCTGCATCTCGGACTGACCAGCTCGTTCGATGTGCTGGTCATCGACCGCGGGCTGCCGGCCATCGAGGGACTCGACCTGCTGACCAAGCTCCGTGCCAAGGGCGTCACCACCCCCACCCTGATCCTCTCGGCCCGAGGCACCCCCTCCGACCGGATCGAGGGCCTGGACGCCGGGGCCGAGGACTACCTCACCAAGCCGTTCGACGTCGGCGAGCTTCTCGCCAGGTTGCGCGCCCTGCAACGTCGGCACACCTCGACCTCCACGGTGCTGCAGCTTGGCCATCGGGTCCTGGACCTGGAGAGTCGTCTGGTCCTCGAGCGGGGCGCAGACCCGTCGACGGGAGTGTCGCTGTCCGAACGGGAGGCCCAGCTGCTCGAGGTCCTGGCGCGGCGGCCACGCCGGGTGTTCACCCGTGCCGAGCTGCTCGATCTCGTCTTCACCGACGCGGAGTCCGAGATCGTCACCGACACCTACGTCCACTACTGCCGGCGCAAGCTCGGACGGGACGTGATCCGGACCGTGCGTGGTCTGGGCTACCAGCTCGGCTCGGCATGAGACCCCCACGAAGGAGTCGTGACCTCGACCTCGACCTCGTGCGTGGTGCGGCACGACGACTGGGGTTGCAGGCAGCTGCCCTCGTCGCGCTTGCGGTCATCATCCTGGTGGCTATCAGCACGGTCCTGGTCCTTCGACTGCAGAACGCATCCGCCGAGGCGTCGCTGCGGCAGGCAACAGCCAGCGCCGACGATGTGCTGGACCCGCCGGCCGGGACCTGGCTCGTTCTGCGAGGGTCGAACGGGATACAGGTCTCCCCCGGCATCCCGTCGGTCTTCCCCGACCTGCAGTCGCTCGACGAGGTCACCCGGACCCGCCTGCCGCGGACCGCGACGATCCACATCGGAGCGTCCCAGTACCTCGTGCGCACCGCCATACGCGGTGACAGAACCGTCCAGGCTGTCCTTGACCTGGGACCTGAGCACGACCAGCGCTCCGACCTCACGCACATCCTGCTGGGGGTCGGCGCCGCCGGGCTGGTCCTGTCGACGTTCGTGGGAACGTTCCTGGCACGGCGTGCGGTGCGCCCTCTGTCAGATGCCCTGACGCTGCAGCGGTCGTTCATCGCGGACGCCAGCCACGAGCTCCGCACCCCGCTGACCCTGCTGAGCACCAGGGCCCAGCTGCTGCGACGTTCGCTGGTCGCCGACGGCGCCGAGTCGGCGGTGGTGAACGACGCCAACGACGTCG
Organism: Dermatophilaceae bacterium; assembly: GCA_036385355.1. Classification (GTDB taxonomy): domain Bacteria; phylum Actinomycetota; class Actinomycetes; order Actinomycetales; family Dermatophilaceae; genus UBA4719. Next base: position 4,447 of record DASVKO010000282.1, on the reverse strand, counting down.
TCGCTGACGTCGCCCGGATGACTGACCTGGTGGAGGAGCTGCTGGTCGCGGCCGATCCCTGGACAGAGTCAGAGGTGGGGCCGGTCGAGCTGACTTCGCTGTGCGAGGAGCTCGTGGCCAGCGCCTCCGACTATGCCGAGAGCAACCACGTCAGCCTCGTCCTGGACCACCGGGCGGGTGGGGCGGTGATGACGACCGGCAACGCAGTGGGCCTTCGACGAGCGGTGCTGGCGATCCTCGACAACGCCATTGAGCACACCCCGGTTTCGGGCAAGGTCACCCTGTCCGTGCGGAGCAAGGGCAGGTACGTGCTGCTTCAGGTCACCGACACCGGCCCGGGGATCCCTGCCGCGGAGATCGACCGGGTGTTCGACCGATTCCACTCCAGCCACCAGAAGGCCAGCAGGCGGAGCTACGGACTTGGGCTCTCCCTGGCACGCGCGGTGGTGACCCGGCACAGAGGGAAGATCACCGTCGAGTCGACCGTGAACGGCGGGACGACCTTCCGGGTCTTTCTTCCGCACACCTCACCGTAGGCCGGTCGTTGAGCCAGTATCAGCCCACCGTGAGTCAGGCCAGGCCCAGCTCCTTCGCCTCTTCCCACAGCTCGTCCCGCACCTTGGGGTGAGCGGCGTACTCGATCAGGTGCCGTGCCTGGGTCTTCTCGTCGTAGCCCAGCAGCTTGGCCACACCCTGCTCGGTCACGATGGCGGTCTGCTGGAAAGAGGTCACCGGCTCGTCCAGCAGCGGAACCACTGAGGAGCAGTCGGCCTTCGGGTGCCAGCTGCGCAGGGCGATGAACGCCTGGCCGCCGGGGGAATGCATGGCACCGACGATGAAGTCGGTCTGCCCGCCATACCCGGAGTAGATCCTGGCGTTGATCCGCGAGGCGTTGGCCTGCCCGAAGAGGTCCACCTCAAGGGCGGCGTTCACACTCGTCATCTGGCGGTTGGCGGCAATCAGCGCCGGGCTGTTGGTCTTCTCCGTCCGCAGCATCTGGAGGCGCGGGTTGTGGTCGACCCAGTCGTACAGCCTCCGGGAACCGAAGCAGAACGACGCTGTGAGGATCTGGTCCTCGTCGAGCGCGTGAGCCGCGTCAAGGTCCAGGAGCCCGTCGGAGAACATCTCGCTCCACACCCGCAGCCCACGCCGGGCCGCCAGGGCCTTCAGAGTGGAGTCGGGCACCGCGCCGATCCCCATCTGGAGCGTTGCCCCGTCGTCAATCATGGCGGCCAGGCGCTCGGCAATCACCAGACTGGCGTCATCGGGCATGTTCTCGTGCACGTCATCGAGCTCGAAGTCGATCTCCACCGCGAAGTCGACAGCCTCGGTCGAGATCTGTGAGTCCCCGTAGGTGTATGGCATGCGGGAGTTGATCACCGCGATCACCATGCCGCCGCGCGCGCGGCAGGCGTCGACGGCTGCCGGCAGGAGGTTCACCTCGATGCCCATGCTCAGGATGCCATCCTCCGGCGGGGCGCAGTGCAGCACCACGACATCCGGGGGAAGGGTCCGCCCGAAGAGGACCGGAACCATGGACAGCCTGCTCGGGATGTACGCCAGCGCCGGGTGACGACGCATGCCGGCACCGACGAAACTGGTCTCGGCAATCACCCCCGGGCGAACGGGAATACCCACCGGGGAGTTCAGCTGAAAGAGGCGATACCGCTCGATCGAGCGATCGATGGCGGCAAGGGCCAGCCACGGCGTCGTACCGTTGCCGCCCATCACCACCCGGGGAACGCCATCAATGGCGGCCAGATGACTTTGAAGCTCGTCGAGAGTAATCGTCTGCACGGCCCTATTGTGCCCGATAGAGCCCCCCGACGCGGACTCGAGTCACTCAGTCCTGCGGACGCTGCGCCTGCTGGGCCTGATGTGTCACGGCGAAGACCGCGGCCTGGGTCCGCCGCTCCATGCCGAGCTTGCCCAGCACGGCGGTGATGTAGTTCTTGACCGTCTTCTCAGCCAGGGACATGGCCTCACCGATCTGCCGGTTCGTGAGGCCCTCCGCAACGTGATCGAGGATCCGGCGCTCCTGCGGAGACAACAACCGCAGCCGCGGGTCAGCTCCCGCCGTGCTGGTCCAGCCGCACCGGATCCGGTCAACTGTCGCGGGGTCGATCAGCTGCTCCCCCGCTGCGGCTTTGCGGATGGCCTCGATCAGCCCGTTTCCCTTGATGTCCTTCAGCAGGTACCCGGCCGCCCCTGCCAGGACAGCCGTAGCCAGCGCCTGTTCATCGTCGAACGAGGTCAGGATCAACCCTGCTATCTCCGGGTCCACGGACCGAACGTCGCGGCACACGTCGATGCCCGAGCCGTCTGGCAGCCGGGCGTCGAAGATCGCCACGTTCGGGCGGAGTGCGGGGATCCGGCGGGCGGCCTCAACAGCCGAGCCGGACTCTCCCACCACCTTGAAGTCCTCAACGGTCTCGAGGAGCTCCCGCAGCCCGCGTCGGACGATCTCATGATCATCGAGGAGAAAAATGCGGATCGTCATCTGGTCGCCTTCCGTGCCGGATCACCCCATCATGGTGCATCAACTGGTCAGTCCTCGGTTCCACCCTCCCGACGGCGCCCAACGACAGGGTCGTTGGTCCGTGGACCTTTGATCGCCTGGTCGCTATGTTCGGCTCGTGAGCACGCCCGCACCGCGGCCCCTTAGCTCGGACCAGGCTTCGCTGCGCCTGCAGGAACTCGGCCCGAACACCCTGCCGCAGCCACCCACGATGCCACTGCGGCGCAGGATCCTTCGGGCAGTGCGCGATCCGCTCGTGATCGTCCTGCTCGCTGCCATCGTCCTGACCACTCTGACAAGGGACGTCGCCGACACCATCGTCATCGCCCTGGTCATCGTGGTGAACACCACCCTGGCCGTGCGACAGGAGCTCAGTGCAGACCGCGCGGTCTCGGCGCTGGCACAGCTCGTGTCACCGGTGGTCCGGGTGCTGCGCGATGACCGGGAGGTCAGCGCACTCGTCTCCGATCTCGTTCCGGGTGATCTCATCGTCCTGGCCGAGGGAGATCTCGTGCCGGCCGACTGCCAGCTGGTGGACGGCGCGTCACTTCAGGTTGACGAGTCCGCGCTGACCGGTGAGTCCATCCCGGTGGACAAGTCGATCATCGCCGACCCCGGTCCGGACCAGCAGGAAGCTCAACAGCCGGCTCAGTCAGCGTATTCAGCTCAGCCAGCTCAGCCAGCTCAGCCAGCTCAGTACGCCGAGGAGGCAGAACCGCGGCCCGCCCCGGACGGGATCGACGGCGCGCTCTGGTCCGGAACCATCGTCGTCCACGGCCGCGGCCTGGCCCGGGTCACGGCCACCGGGCTGCACAGCCAGCTCGGCCAGATCGCCAGCATGCTGACCCCCCAGGAGCGCCCCACCCCACTGCAGCTACGGATGACCCAGCTGTCCCGATACCTGGCGGCCGGCACTGTGGGCCTGTGCGCGCTGGTGATGCTCATCGGCCTGTTCAGCGGACAGCCCTTCGAGGTGATGCTGCTGACCGCTGTCAGTCTGGCTGTCGCGGCAGTGCCGGAGTCCCTGCCTGTCGTCGTCACGGTCAGCCTTGCCCTGGCAGCTCGGCGGATGGCCGAGCGGCACGCCATCGTGCGCAACCTGGCCGCCGTCGAGACGCTGGGGTCGGTCACCCTGCTCGCCACGGACAAGACGGGAACGCTGACCCAGGCCCGGATGGCGGTCACCGGCTCCTGGTGGCCGGCCGGCGGGGACGAGGAAACGCTTCTGGGTGCGCTGGCGCTGTGCAACGACGCGACCCTCGACAGCACCTCGGGCACATCGTTGGGCGACCCGACCGAGACGGCGCTGTTGCAGGCGGCTGCGGACGGCGGAGTGGTGGTCGACCGGATCAGGACGTCATACCCGAGATTGAACGAGCTACCCTTCGACAGCTCACGCAAGCGGATGCTGACGGTCCACCGGTCCGCCGACGGAGGGGTGCTGGCGATCTGCAAGGGCGCGCCCGAGTCGGTGCTCAGCGCGGACGTGCTCCTGGACACACCCGCCGACATCGACGCAGCCCTGCGGCGCAGCGGTGCCATGGCAGCCTCCGGAGGACGGGTGATCGCGGTGGCACGGCGCGGCTGGAGCACCGCGCAGACCTCACTGTCACAGGAGGAGAGCCCCTCCGAGTCGGGACTGAGCCTGGCGGGTCTGGTGCAGTTGCAGGACCCCCTACGCCCGGCGTCCGCAGCCACCATCGCGGCCTGCCACGAGGCGGGGATCGACGTCGCCCTGGTGACCGGAGACCACCCTGCCACCGCGACAAGCGTTGCCGAGCAGGTGGGGATCACAGCGGGTCGGGAGCATGTCGTGGCACGGGCAACACCCGCCGACAAGCTGGTCCTGATCCAGGGCTGGCAGGCCGCCGGGCATGTCGTCGCGATGACCGGGGATGGCGTCAACGACGGGCCGGCGCTGCGCCGGGC
>DASVKO010000281.1:0-3409 GCA_036385355.1 Dermatophilaceae bacterium | reverse complement strand
CTGGACGCCCGGCTCATTGTCCGAGCGTCGACGGCTCCCCCTCGAGGATCGGCGCCTCGAGTGGCGGCTGCGTGACCTGGATGGCGCCGAGAAGAACGAGCGGGGGCTAGCAGGAGGAGGAACAGGACATGCGTCCAGGGCAAGGCAAGAGGACGATCGGCCGGGCTCTCGCGGCCGGCCTGGTGGTCGGGCTGATCGTGGGGGCCTGCGGCTCCCCGACAACCAGCGCGACCAGCAGCAGCGGCGCCGGGGCCAGCGCGGGCACGGGCACTGCGGCCAGCGCGGGCACGGGCCCCGTGACCCTCAATATCCTCGACGTCGCCGGGAACCTCCAGCTGACGAAGGGGATGATCGAGAACTTCAAGGCGGCCCACCCCGAGGTCGTCAACAACGTCACCTACTCCACCGCAGCGGCACCCGAGATGGCGGGCAAGCTGCAGGCCCAGCAGCAGGGCGGCCAGGTCCAGACGAGCCTGGTCCTCACGGGGACTGACGGGCTCTCGGCGGGGATCAAGAACAACCTGCTGACCAAGATTCTCCCCGACAGCCAGGACAAGTTCCCGAAGCTGATCGAGAACTACCAGCCGGCGGCCGCCGACATGCAGCAGCTGGCGCAGGGGTACGGGATCGAGATCGTCTACTACCCGTCGGGCCCGCTCATCGAGTACAACCCGGCCACGGTCACGACGCCGCCGACGACGCCGCAGGAGCTGCTCGCCTGGGCGAAGGCCCACCCCGGCCGTTTCGAGTACGCCCGCCCGGCGAACTCGGGCCCCGGCCGCACGTTCCTGATGGCCCTGCCCTACCTGCTCGGCGACTCGAACCCGCAGGACCCGACCAACGGCTGGGCGAAGACCTGGGCCTACCTGAAGGACCTCGGCCAGTACATCAAGGTCTACCAGACCGGCACCACGGCAACCATGAAGGACCTCGGATCCGGGACGGTCGATATGCTGATGTCGACGACCGGCTGGGACATCAACCCCCGTGCCCTCGGCACCGTCCCGAACACCGTCAAGGTCGGCCTCCTGCAGCCCATGACCTGGGTCACGGACGCGCAGTACGCCGTCATCCCCAAGGGCGTCTCGCCCGAGGTGCTCAACGCCGACCTGCAGCTGATCGCGTGGATGCTGCAGCCTGAGCAGCAGGCGATCGCCTACGACAAGGGATACTTCTACCCCGGGCCCGCGGTGAAGGGCGTGACGCTCGACAAGGCGCCCGCCGACAGCCAGCAGGTCATCAAGCAGTTCGGGCGTCCGGAATACGAGGGTTGGATCGCGCAGTACCCGCAGAAGGCGTCACTGCCCGCCGACCAGCAGGTGACCGCGTTCGACATCTGGGACCGCACGATCGGCAAGAAGTAGGAAAGGGAACCGAGCCGTGCAGGAACAGCGCTTCTCCGAGCTGCGCCTGGACTCAGTCAGCCGGAGCTTCGGGGAGCAGGCCGCCCTGCGCGAGCTCAGCCTGACGGTCCAGGCGGGCGAGTTCATCGCCCTCCTCGGACCGTCAGGCTGTGGCAAGACCACGGCGCTCAACTGCATCGCCGGGCTGCTGCCGCTCACGGGCGGCAGCATCTGGCTCGACGGGCGGCGGGTGGACGACGTGCCGCCGGAGCAGCGCGGGTTCGGGATGGTTTTCCAGAACTATGCGCTGTTCCCGCACATGACCGTCCGGGACAACGTCGCCTTCGGCCTCCGCATGCGGAAGGTCTCCGGCGCGGAGATCCGCCGTCGTGTCGACGAGGTGATGCAGCTCGTCCGGCTCGAAGAGCACGCCAAGAAGCTCCCTCCGCAGCTCTCCGGCGGACAGCAGCAGCGCGTGGCGATCGCACGCGCGATCGTCTACGAGCCGCCCCTCGTGCTGATGGACGAGCCGCTCTCGAACCTGGATGCGCAGCTCCGGCTGACGATGCGGACGGAGATCCGGCGCCTCCACCAGGCGCTCCACCTGACGACCATCTACGTGACGCACGACCAGGAGGAAGCGCTCTCGATGGCCGACCGGCTGGTCGTGCTCCGCGAGGGCGTGGTGCAGCAGGTCGGGACCCCCGAGGTGCTGTACGCGAATCCGACCAACCGGTACGTCGCGGGGTTCATGGGCTACCGGAACATCCTGGAGTTCGACGTGGCCGAGGCGTCCGACGGCCACGCGGTCCTTCAGGGCAAGGGCGTCAAGCTGATCGGTCGCACGTTCGAGCCGGTGGCTGGGCGCGCGGTCGCGGCGCTCCGCCCCGACGACATCGCGGTCGGCGACCAGGGCTCAAACCTGATCGAGGTAACGGCCGAGGTCGTCGAGTACCACGGCCGCGAGCTGCTCGTGGATGCGCGCCTGCCCGGCGGCGAGCAGCTGTTCTTCCGGACCGAGCAGCGCGTCGCCCCGGGTGATCGCGTGACCCTGACCGTGCCGGAGGAGCGCGTGCTGATCTACCCCGCGGACGCCCCGAGGGCGCCCGTGGAGGTGGTGGCATGACGGCGACCACCCCTTCCGGCACGGCCACGGGTGCCGCGGCTCGGACGGGTCAGCCGTCGATGCGCCAGCGGCTCGCCGAACGCGGCATCGACCGCGTGCTGCTGCTGCTCCTGCCGGGCGTGGTGTTCCTGCTGCTGCTGTTCATCTACCCGTTCCTGTACGGGCTGCAGCTGTCGTTCGCGCCCCTCAAGGGCGGCCTGCTGTCGAACTACGAGACGTTCTTCTCCGACCCGTACCTCCGCGACACGATTCTGATCACACTCGGGCTCGGTGTCCCCGCGGCGCTCCTCAACGTCCTGGTCTCGGTCCCCATCGCCTACCGGATGCGGGGCGCCTACCGTGGCAAGCGGACCCTGACGACGCTGCTCGTCGTCCCCATCACGCTCGGCACGGTGCTGACCGCCGAGGGGTTGATCCTGTACCTCGGGCCGTCGGGCTGGGTCAACAAGCTCCTGCTCGACTTCCACCTGGTCCAGGAACCCGTGTCCCTCGTCCACAACTACTGGGGCGTCTTCTTCTCGCTGGTCATCACAGGCTTCCCGTTCGCGTTCCTACTGGTGCTCTCATACCTGTCCGGCATCGACCCGAACCTCGAGAAGGCCGCCGCGATCATGGGCGCCGGGTGGCGACAGCGGTTCCGCTACATCACGCTGCCGCTGCTCGCGCCGGGGCTTGCGATCACGTTCTGCCTCTCGTTCGTGCTCGCGTTCTCGGTGTTCCCCTCGGCGAACCTGGTCGGCGACCCGGCCGGCTCCACGCACGTGATCTCGATCGCGGCGTTCCACGCCGCGTTCGAGCAGTTCGACTACCCGATGGGCTCGGCGATCGCGATGATCATGGGCGCGGTCATGCTGGGCGTGATCGCCATCGTCCTTGGCTGGCGCGGCACGCTGTATCGCGGTGCGACTGGAGGCAAGGGCTGATGGCGGCAACCGCGAGC
>DASVKO010000280.1:0-6053 GCA_036385355.1 Dermatophilaceae bacterium | reverse complement strand
GACAGGCTGAAGGCGCAGGGCCATGAGGTGGTCGACCTCTCCGATGAGACGGCGGCGGGGGCGAGCGACCGCGCCCTGGCCGGGATTGCCGCGGGGCTGGACGTCCTGGCGGTCACCGGCGGGGATGGCACGGTCAACCTGGGGGTCAACCTCTGTGCCGGCACGGGGACGGTTCTGGCCATCGTCGCCGGCGGGACCGGCAACGACATCGCCCGCGCCCTGCACCTGCCCCTGCACGACGCGTCGGCTGCAGCCGAGGTCATCTCCGGCGGCGCGGTTCGGGCCATCGATGTCGGCCGGCACACCGATGTCCACGGCGTCGAGCACTGGTTCGCCGGTGTCCTGGGAGCAGGGTTCGACTCCTTGGTCAACGAGCGGGCCAACACCTGGGGGTGGCCTCGTGGCCGGATGCGCTACAACCTGGCCATCGCCCGGGAGCTGCCCGTCTTCAAGCCGATTCCCTACGTCATCGAGGTTGACGGCGTCCGGCACACCGCCGAGGCGATGCTGGTCGCGGTGGGCAACGGCCCGTCATACGGCGGCGGCATGAGGGTGTGCCCGGATGCCAGCTTCGACGACGGGCTGTTCGACATCCTCGTGGTGAACAGGATCTCGACGATCGAGTTCCTCAAGGTCTTCCCGAAGGTGTTCAGCGGCAGGCACATCGGGCATCCGGCCATCCAGATCCTGCGAGGCAGGGAGGTCCGGCTGGAGGCTGCGGGCATCATCGGCTATGCCGACGGAGAACGCTTTGCGCCCCTTCCGATGAGCTGCCAGGTCGTGCCCGCCGCGCTGAACGTCCTTGTCCCCGGTCCTGACGTAGCCTGATCGCCATGGCTACCTCAACCGGCGCCGCGCAGACCCAGCTCGACGCGTTCGCCAAGGGTTACGACTTCCCGTTCGATGACTTCCAGACTCAGGCGTGCCGGGCTGTTGCCGACGGGGCTGGGGTGCTGGTCGCCGCGCCCACCGGTGCCGGCAAGACCATCGTGGGGGAGTTCGCGGTGTTCCTGGCGCTGGCCACCGGCCGCAAGGCCTTCTACACCACGCCGATCAAGGCCCTGTCGAACCAGAAGTATGCCGACCTGGTTGCCCGGCACGGCGCCGAGAACGTCGGTCTGCTCACCGGCGACTCCTCGATCAACGGGGAAGCCCCGGTCGTCGTGATGACCACCGAGGTGCTGCGCAACATGATGTATGCCGGGTCCGGCACCCTGCGCGGGCTCGGTTTCGTGGTGATGGACGAGGTGCACTATCTCGCCGACCGCTTCCGTGGCGCGGTCTGGGAAGAGGTGATCATCAACCTGCCGGCCGACGTACAGGTGGTCTCGCTGTCGGCGACGGTGAGCAACGCCGAGGAGTTCGGCGCGTGGCTCTGGGAGGTCCGCGGCGAGACGGAGGTGATCGTCGAGGAGCACCGGCCGGTGCCGTTGTGGCAGCACATGATGGTCGGGCAGGGCCTGTACGACCTCTTCGCAGACGAGGTTTCTGCCGAGAGCGGGGTCCCGGACCCGATCCGGGTCAATCCCGAGCTGCTGCAACGGATTCGTGGCGGCGACAGGGCCGGCGACGGCGAGGGGGCCGGACACGGCAGGGATCGGGGTGGCGATCGAGGCGGGCGCAGAGGCGGCGCGGTCAGCGGGGGCGGCGGGGGCGCCAGGCGTGACCGTGGTGGGCGTCCGGTCCGCCAGGAGGGCCGGTTCGGGGGAGGGCCGAGCCGTTCCGAGGTCATCGAGCGACTGAACCGCGACGGGCTCCTGCCGGCCATCACCTTCATCTTCAGCCGGATCGGCTGCACCTCCGCAGTGAGCCAGCTGCTGGGCAACGGTATGCGGCTGATTCCGCCGGCCGAGGGGGACCGGATTCGCCGTACGGTCGAGGAGCGCATCCAGGGCCTGGCTGACGAGGACCTCGACGTGCTGGGCTACTGGGAGTTCGTCGAGGGGCTCACCCGCGGCTTCGCCGCCCACCACGCCGGGATGCTGCCGACCTTCCGGGAGATCGTTGAGGAGCTCTTCACCGCCGGACGCATCAAGGCGGTGTTCGCCACCGAAACCCTGGCTCTGGGCATCAACATGCCGGCCCGATCCGTGGTCCTGGAGCGGCTGGTGAAGTTCAACGGAGAGACTCACGCGGACATCACCCCGGCCGAGTACACCCAGCTCACGGGACGCGCCGGGCGGCGTGGCATCGACATCGAGGGTCACGCGGTGGTGCTCTACAACCGGGGCCTGGATCCCCTTGCGGTGGGCGGTCTGGCCTCGACGCGCACGTACCCGCTGAAGTCCAGCTTCCGCCCGACCTACAACATGGCGGTCAACCTCGTGGGCCAGGTGGGGCGCCAGCCGGCCCGCGAGATCCTGGAGACGTCCTTCGCGCAGTTCCAGGCAGACCGCGCCGTGGTCGGGATGGCGCTGACGGTCAAGCGCAACGAGGAGGCACTCGCCGGGTACGCCGAGTCGATGACCTGCCACCTTGGGGACTTCACCGCGTATGCCGCGCTGCGCAACGAGATCCGCGACATCGAGAAGGAAGCCGCCAAGGCCCGCTCAGCCAGCCGGCGGGCCGAGGCAGCCGTCAGCCTGGAGAAGCTCCGCACCGGTGACGTCTTCAAGATCCCCGGCGGTCGCCGCTCGGGCTACGCCATCGTCATCGCGGGCAACTCCGGGGGCAAGAAGGAAAGCGCCTCGCCGACCGTGCTGACCTCTGACGCCCAGGTGCGCAGGCTGACGACGACGGACGTCAGCACGCCGGTGGAGCCGGTCATGAACATCAGTGTCCCCAAGCACTTCAACGCCCGAAATGCCAAGTCCCGCAAGGACCTTGCCGCCACGATCCGGACCAGGGTGCCGCACGACCCGCCTCCGGCCCGGCATACCGGCCCGGCCGGGTCAGGGGAGGAGCAGCGGATCGCCGAGCTGCGCCGGCAGATGCGCGCGCACCCCTGTCATGGGTGTCCCGACCGGGAGAACCACGCGCGCTGGGCCGAACGCTGGTGGCGGCTGCGCCGGGAGACCGACCGGGTCGCCCGCACCGTTGAGGGTCGGAGCAACTCCGTGGCCCGTACCTTCGACCGGGTCTGCGAGCTGTTGACCGACCTGGGATACCTCACGGAGGGCGGCGCCGGGGTGACCGCGGACGGCGACCACCTGAAGCGGCTCTACACCGAGAAGGACCTGCTGACGGCCGAGTGCCTGCGCCTGGGCCTGTGGAAGCGCCTCGACGCACCGAGCCTCGCGGCGATCGTCTCCACCCTGGTTCACGAACCGCGACGCGACGAGGGTGACGTCTCGCCGCGGATGCCCAACGACGACGTCGGCGAGGCGTACGAGGCCATGGTCCGCCGGTGGAGCCTGCTCGAGGACAGCGAGCGCTCACACATGCTGCCCACGACCAGTGCTCCTGAGGCCGGCATGGCCTGGATGATGCACCGATGGGCCAGCGGGCAACGACTCGAGGTGGTCCTTCGCGACAGCGAGGTCGGTGCCGGCGACTTCGTCCGCCGCTGCAAGCAGGTCGTCGACCTGCTGGGCCAGATCGGTGACGCGGCTCCGGACCGTACCCTGTCGGTGACCGCCAGACGGGCCATCGACGCGGTGATGCGGGGCGTTGTCGCGGCCGACCGGATCGACTGACAGATCGACGGGCTCATGCTGCTCCCACGAGTTGCGCCCCTTCCCGGGCTGACGTCCGTAGGGTGGCGGAGGAAGGGGGCTCGATGACCTCAGTGCGCATCACCAGCTTCACGCGGGACGGCCTCGTCTTCGACGTGCATGACGCGGGGCCGCTGGACGGGGTCCCCGTTCTTCTCCTGCATGGTTTCCCGCAGGACGCGCGCTCCTGGGATGCCGTATCCCCGCTCCTGCACGCGCGTGGATACCGCACCATCGCGCCCGACCAGCGCGGCTATTCGCCGGGCGCCCGCCCTGGCTCCCGTCGCGCGTATCGCCTCTCAGAACTGGCTGCGGACGGTATCCGGCTCATCGACGTCGCGGATCTCGGGCCCGTGCATCTGGTGGGCCATGACTGGGGGGCCGCGGTGGCGTGGGACATCGCGGCCCGGCGCCCGGATCTGCTGAGGTCGCTCACCGCACTCTCCGTTCCGCATCCTGTCGCGTTCCTCCGGGCGGTGCTCACCAGCAGCCAGGGGCTCAGGTCCCGGTACATGCTCTTCTTTCAGCTGCCCTGGCTTCCGGAACGCACGCTCACGTCAGGGGAGTCCTGGGAGAGGTCCCTGCGCGCGACCGGGATGTCGGCACAGGCGGCCGCCCGCGATGCCGAGCCGATGCGCGACCGCCGCGCCGCCACAGGCGCGCTCAACTGGTACCGGGCAATGGTGTTCTCCGGACCGCGCACGGTACGCGCGAAGATCACCGTTCCCACCTTGTACGTGTGGAGCGATCGGGATGCGGCAATCGGCCCGAAAGGGGCTGCGCTCACCCCACGCTTCGTCGCGGGCCCGTACACGTACAAGGTTCTCGAAGGTGTCAGCCACTGGATACCCGACGAGGCGCCGGAACAGCTCGACGCGCTGCTGGCCACGCATTTCGACGCGGCTTCGGCGGGCGGGCGCTGAGTGCGATGCGGTCAACCCGGCTGGAGCGTGACGCCGAGGCTCGCCTTCGCGCGGCAGGGCTGACCTATGACCAGGTCGGGGCGACCTCTGGCGTGCTGCCGGGTGGCTACCATCATCTGAACCGACGAGTGACGCTGGGGATGGGCGCTGCCCGGTTCGACGCTGCTGCGGGCGCGCTTGTGGGCTGGCAGATGCACCTTCGCTCAGGTTTCGAGGTGTCGGCCTCTTCAGGGCTCGTGGTGCCCGACGCGGTCGTGATCCTCGGCGTTCATGCCGGGCCCCTCCGGCTGAGCGCCCCCTGCCGGGTCGTGTACGTCCTTGACGAGCCCAGAAGGAGGGGCTTCGCCTATGGCACCCTGACCGGCCATCCCGAATCGGGTGAAGAGGCGTTCGTCATCGAGCGGGCCGACGATGACACCGTCAGTTTCAGCGTTACCGCTTTCTCCAGGCCTGCTTCTGATCTGGCCAGGCTGGCTGGCCCGCTCGGCCGGCTGGCGCAGCGCAGGATGTCCGACCGTTACGTTCGGTCCATGGCAGACGCGACCGGGGTTCGTTAGGCCACCGCCCATCTGGCGCTGTCCGTACGGGTCTGGGATTCTCTGACCCGTACGGCCGCTGCTTCCTGCGCACGGGCTGTGAGCCTCACCGCGGGGGCAAGGCTGTACGGTTCTCTCGTGCGTCGCGTGCCGTGGTGGGGCCTGGTCTCGTCCGCTGCCGCACCGTTGTTGCTCATCGGCGGCTGGACGGTGGCCGCAGCGGCTCAGCCCATGCCGTTTGACGCTGTCACGCACACGATCAGCGATCTGGCCGCGCGCGACGCCTCCCACCGCTGGCTGATGACCCTGGCCCTGGCTGGCGTCGGTTTGTCGCACCTGGTCACGGCCTGCGCGCTGGGCTGCGCGAGGTCGACCGGGCGGCTGGTGCTTGGCCTCGGCGGTCTGGCAACGTTCCTGGTGGCCACCTTCCCGCTGCCGGGTGGCGGACGCTCCTCAGCGGCGCACACCGCCGTGGCAGCAGTCGCCTTCGTCTCGCTTTCGGTGTGGCCCGCGTTCGCCTGGACCCGCGCACGGCCGCGCGGGCCGGCCGTCGCCGTTCTTCTCCGGCCACCGGCGTCCGCGGCGGCGACGTTCACCCTTCTGCTGCTACTGGGGTGGTTCTTCGTGGAGCAGCACGCGAGCGGCGAAGCAGTAGGGCTGGCCGAACGGGTCGCTGCCGGAGCGCAGGCCGCGTGGCCGTTCGCCGTGGTGTTGTCAGCCCGAGGTCCGACGAGAGACCTTTCTCTCAGACTGCCTTCGCGAGGTCACGGCGAGCCAGCCGGGCCGTAAGGACCCACACTCCCAGTGAGGCTGCGCCTCTGACCGCCGAGCTGCGGGCTGGCTTGGCGTGTCGGGCTTGAGTCATTCTGGGGTGATGGCTGAGTCGTTGACGGTGAACGAACTTCTGGATGGTCACGTGGCCCTGGATCTGGAGTGCATGG
>DASVKO010000279.1:0-25371 GCA_036385355.1 Dermatophilaceae bacterium | reverse complement strand
CCTCCTGCGGTCCGACCAGAACAGTTCCCTTGATGTGCAGCACCGGCGAGGTCATGCCCGCGACCCTACAAGGGGTGGGCGTTCGTCACCTCGCGGATCACGGCGCTGGTCACCGTGCCCGGTCCGGCGGGCGCGGGTCGGAAGCGCTCAGCGGTACTCAGCCGCACTCAGCGGTACTCAGCGGTATTCAGGGTTCGGCTGGACGAACCCGAACCGCTCCCCCTTGTCCCACTCGCTGCGCTGGTTGCCGTAGGCCGGAATGCCGCCGGCCTGCTCGATCATCCGCGCCAGATGCATGAGGTTCCAGGTCATGAAGGTCGTATTGCGGTTGGTGAAGTCGTTCTCCGGACCGCCCGAACCCTCGTCGAGGTAGGACGGGCCAGGCCCGACCTCCCCGATCCAGCCGGCGTCCGCCTGGGGCGGGATGACGTACCCCAGGTGCTGCAGGCTGTAGAGGATGTTCATAGTGCAGTGCTTGACGCCGTCCTCGTTGCCGGTGATCAGCGCCCCGCCGACCCGGCCGTAGAAGGCGTACTGGCCCTGGTCGTTGAGCTGGCCTGACTGGGCGTAGAGCCGCTCGATGACCTTCTTGGTGATGCTGGAGTTGTCGCCCAGCCAGATCGGGCCGGCGATGACCAGGATGCTGGCCGCCTTGACCCGCTCCCAGATCGTCGGCCACTCGTCGGTGGCCCACCCGTGTTCGGTCATGTCCGGATAGACGCCGGTCGCGATGTCGTGGTCGACGGCCCGCAGCACCTCGACCTCCACCCCGTGCCGGCGCATGATCGAGGCGCTCACCTCGATGAGCCCTTCGGTGTTGGAGGTCTCCGGCGACCGCTTGAGCGTGCCGTTGAGGAACATCGCCCTGAGGCCGGTGAAGTCCCGGCCCTGCCCGGTGTCAGCCATGCAGAAACGCTACCGGCTGGCGGGCGCCGACGAAACCCTTGCCGTTCCTGTCGGGCTGAGGCGGCCGAAGGCCTACTTGCCGAGGAACTTCTCGAAGCCCTTGGGCAGGTCGAGGTTGGCCGGTGAGTCACTGTCGCCGGAGTCCGGCTCTGCTCCGGGCGCCGGGGCACCCGGCATACCGAAGGCGCTGTTGGCCGCGGCGACCCGGGCCCCCTTGCTCTTGTCCGCAGCCGCCTTCTCTTCCTGCGCCCGCTTGGCCGGGTTGCCGCTCTTGCCCTTCTTGCGCTGCTGGCCCTTGACGGACTTCTTCCCGCCGCCCATGCCGGGCATCGCCGGCATTCCGGGGATGCCACCGCCACCGCCCCGGCGCATCGAACGCATCATCTTCTGGGCCTGGCCGAACCGCTCCAGCAGGCCGTTCACCTCAGACACCGTGACACCCGAACCCCGGGCGATCCGGGCCCGGCGTGAGCCGTTGATCTGCTTGGGATGGGTGCGCTCAAAGGGGGTCATCGAGCGCACCATCGCCTCGACCCGGTCGAACTCGCTCTCATCGAGGGAGTCGAGCTGGGCGCGCATCTCACCCATCCCGGGCATCATCTTGAGCATCGCCTTCAGCGAGCCCATCTTCTTGATGGCCGCCATCTGGTTCAGGAAGTCGTCGAAGGTGAAGTCCTCGTCCTCCATGAACTTACGGGTCATCTCCGCGGCCTCGCCGTGATCGAAGGCCTTCTCGGCCTGCTCGATCAGGGTCAGCACGTCACCCATGTCCAGGATGCGTGAGGCCATCCGGTCGGGGTGGAAGACCTCGAGGTCGCCCACCGCCTCGCCCGTGGAGGCGAACATGATCGGCCGGCCGGTGACCTTGGCCACCGACAGCGCCGCACCACCGCGGGCGTCACCGTCGAGCTTGGTCAGGACCACGCCGGTGAAGTCCACGCCATGCTGGAAGGCCAGAGCGGTATCGACCGCCGCCTGGCCGATCATGGCGTCGATGACGAACAGGACCTCGTCGGGCGAGATCGCGGCCCGGATGTCGGCGGCCTGCCGCATGAGGTTCTCGTCGATGGCCAGCCGACCGGCGGTGTCGACGATGACGACGTCGTACTGCTTGGCGCGAGCCTCGACGATGCCCGCCCGGGAGACGGCGACCGGGTCACCGAAGGAGCTGGTGCCGTCACCGGACTCGGTCACCGCGTCATAACCGGCGACATTGCCGCGCTCGGGTGCGAAGACCGGGACTCCGGCTCGCTCACCGACGACCTGAAGCTGGGTCACCGCGTTGGGCCGCTGGAGGTCCGCCGCTACCAGGATCGGGGTGTGGCCCTGGTCCTTGAACCATTTGGCGAGCTTGCCGGCCAGGGTGGTCTTACCAGAGCCCTGCAGGCCCGCGAGCATGATGACCGTCGGCGGGTTCTTGGCGAACTCGACCCGGCGGGTCTGCCCGCCAAGGATCGTCACGAGCTCCTCGTTGACGATCTTGACGATCTGCTGGGCAGGGTTTAGGGCACCGCTGACCACGGCGCCCATGGCGCGCTCGCGGACGGCCCCGGTGAACTCGCGGACGACAGGGAGCGCCACGTCGGCGTCGAGCAGGGCAACCCGGATGTCGCGAATCGTTGCGTTGACATCCGATTCGGACAGGCGGCCCTTCCCGCGCAGGTTCTTGAAGGTGGCGGTCAGTCGGTCAGACAGGCTGGTGAACACCCAGCAAGGTTATCTTCCCGCGGGGGGTGTGTCGTCGCATGCGTCTATGAGCATCGAGATCGTCTGCGCGACCCGTTCGGGAGAGAGCATCCGGCCCCCGAACTCGCTCAGGTAGAACGTGTCCAGGGTCTGACCCGCATACGTGGCAATGTGCGCACTGTGCACGCTCAGGCCAGCGCGGGCCAGGGTCATCCCGATCTGGTGCAGGAGGCCCGGACGGTCATGGGTCCGGATCTCGATCACCGTCGAGTCCTGCGAGGCCTGCGGCACCAGCAGAGCACGGGTCTGTCCACGCCGGCGAGACCCGACAAGGCCAGTGACGGGCATCCGTCGGCGCTCGAGCGGGCGCAACGGCTCGCGGTCACCCTCGCCCAGGCGCAGGAGCCCGCGGGCGATCGCCACGGCATCAGGAGAGTCACCCCCTGGTGAGTCGACCTGCCACTGGTTGGCCGCGATCCCCTCCTGGGTGCGCACGCGCGCTGTTCGCACGACGAAGCCGGAGGCCGCGAGCAGACCTGCGGTGTCGCCGAACAGGCCCAGCCGGTCACGGTCGAAGACATCGATGCGGAAGGCGCCGGCAACAGGGTGAACCACCACGTACGGCTCCCCCATCGACACCCCGGCCACGACGTCGGGCGGCAGAAGATCCTGGACCTCCTCAACCCTGGCGACCGGACCGAAGGTATCGCCCAGGGCTGCCCGGGCGCCGACCACGAGCTGGTCGAGCAGGTGGGCCCGCCAGTCCGTCCAGGCGGCGTTGCCCACGGCGTTCGCGTCCGCCTCGGTCAGGGCGCGAAGCAGCTCCAGCACATCACGGCGCCCGGCGACCGCATCGGTCACCACGGCGATCGTCTGCGGGTCTTCAGGGTCACGCCGGGTCGCCAGGTCGATCAGGGTCAGGTGCTGGCGGGTGAGCAGCTCGACGACCTCGACCTCGGACTCGTCCAGGCCCAGCCGCCGGGCTGCCGTGGCGGCCAGCGGCGCTCCGGCCACGGCATGGTCGCGGGCTCCGGCGACCTTGCCGATGTCGTGCAGCAGGGCTGCCAGCAGCAACAGGTCGGGACGTTCGACGTCAGGCAGGAAGGCGGTCGCCCACACCACGGTCTCGATCAGGTGCCGGTCGACGGTGTGCCGGTGCACCGTGTTGCGCTGTGGCCGGCTCCGGACGTCCGACCACTCCGGAAGCCAGGAGGCGATCACCCCCGCGAGGTCCAGCCCCTCCCACACCGGGATCAGCCCCGGGCCGGTGGCGAGCAGGTCGACGAACAGGGACCGGGCCACCGGGTCCCAGGGAACGGGGATGGCCGGCGAGTTCGCGGCCAGGTTGGCCAGCGTCGCCGGGGCAAGGGGCAGCCCGTAGCGAGCCGCGGCCACAGCTGCCCGGAGAACCAGCAACGGATCGCGGGAGGGGTCGAGGTGGGCCCCGAGCACGACCTCCCCGTCGTGCTCGAAGAGTCCGTAGCCCAGCGTCTTCAACACCGGTCGTCGCGGACCGACCCGCAACGTTCGGGCCCGCTGGGACTGGGCGGCCCGGCGTACCGTCCCGTCTATCGCGTAGCTGACGGTGCGTGCTGCCGTGCCGACCGCGGCCAGCATCGAGTCTGCGTCCGGATACCCCAGCAGGTCCGCGACCGGGTCGTGATCCTCGATCCCGAGGCGATCACGGCTGCGACCGGTCACCACCTGGACCGCGTCCCGGGTGTCCAGCAACGTGCCGTATGCCGCGTCGATCTGCCCGTGCGGCCGGTCGGCCAGCCAGGCAGCGGTCAGCGCACGCAGGATGGACATGTCGCGCAGCCCGCCGCGGGCTTCCTTCAGGTCTGGCTCGAGGGTCTGGGCCAGGTCCCCGTGGCGCTGGTGGCGTTCCTCGAGCGACTCGACCAGCTGTGGCAGTCTGCGCCGGGCGTTGGCGCGCCAGTCGTGACCCAGGGTCGAGCGGGCTGCCGCGACAACCTGCTCATCGCCGGCCACCAGCTCGAGATCCAGCATCCCGACGGCGGCCGACAGGTCCGCGGCGGCCACGCTGCGGCACTGGCCGACCGTCCGTACGCTGTGGTCGAGCCGCGCGCCACCGTCCCAGATCGGGTACCAGATGCGGTCCGCCAGGGAGGTGATCTCCTTGACCGGCACCGAGCGGCCGTCATGCAGCAGCACCAGGTCGAAGTCGCTGAGCGGTCCGGCGTCACCGCGGGCCAGGCTCCCGACGCTGGCGAGGGCCACCCCCTCCATCCGGGCTCCGTACGTTGCCTCCTTCCAGACGTCGGTGATCCAGCCGCGGCTCAGCTCCGCCATGGCCGCGCGCCGCGCCTGGCCCGCGCCCGGGGCGGTGAAGCCCCGGGCGCTGGCCAGGTCCAGACGCTGCTGGTTGAGATCTGCTTTCTCGGTCTGCCCGAGCTCCGTCATGAGATGCGCCCCTACAGCGCGTCGAGGCCGCGTTCGCCCGTGCGTACCCGCGTCACGTCCTCAACCGGAACGGTCCAGATCTTGCCGTCGCCGATCCGTCCGGTCTGAGCCGCCTTGAGGATGACGTTCACCACGTCGGAGGCGTCGACGTCGTCGACGACGACCTCCACGCGCACCTTCGGGACGAAGTCGACCTTGTACTCGGCGCCGCGGTAGACCTCGCTGTGTCCGCGCTGGCGCCCGTAGCCACTCGCCTCGCTGACCGTCATACCGGTGATGCCGTAGGCCTCCAGTGCCTGTTTGACCTCATCGAGCTTGAAGGGCTTGATGATCGCGGTGACCAGTCTCATGATGTTGCTCCCTGCCGGTTGTGCGTGGCCGATGCAGTGTCTGAACCCGAGGACGCCGAGCTCGGGGCGCCCGACCCGAAGGTAGCGGCTCCTGCATGGACAAGGCCGCCACCGCCGATCGAACCGAGATCGTAGGACGTCTCAGCGTGCTCCTCGAGGTCGATGCCCTGGATCTCGGCGTCCCGCTCGATGCGGAAGCCCAGGGTCTTGTGCAGTGCCAGGCCGATCAGGCCGGTGACCACGAAGGAGTAGACCAGCACGGCTCCTGCGCCGACCGCCTGACGCCACAGCTGGTCCAGCCCACCGCCGTAGAAGAGGCCGTCCACGCCCGCCGGTGCGGACGCCGAGGCGAAGAAGCCGATGGCAATGGTCCCGGCGAGCCCGCCGACCAGGTGGACGCCGACGACGTCAAGGCTGTCGTCGTACCCGAAGCGGAACTTCAGGCTGACCGCCAGGGCACACAGGACACCGGCGATCAGGCCGATGGCCACGGCGCCGATAGGGGTGACTGCCGAACAGGCCGGGGTGATGGCGACCAGACCGGCCACGATGCCGGAGGCCGCGCCGAGCGAGGTCCCGTGGCCGTTGCGGATCCGCTCCGTGGCCAGCCAGCCGAGGCAGGCCGCGCCAGTGGCAGCCATGGTGTTGACCCAGGTCACCGCGGCCGTGTTGTTGGCGCCGAGGGCCGAGCCCGCGTTGAACCCGAACCAGCCGAACCACAGCAGCGCCGCGCCGAGCATGACCAGGGTCATGTTGTGGGGCCGCATCGGGTCCTTCTTGAAGCCGATCCGCTTGCCGAGGATGATCGCCAGGACGAGGCCCGCGGCACCGGCGTTGATGTGAACTGCCGTTCCACCGGCAAAGTCAATGGTCTTGAGTGAGTTGGCGATCCAGCCGCCCTTCTCGGCCGCGAAGCCGTCGAAGGCGAAGACCCAGTTGGCGACCGGGAAGTAGACGAGGGTCGCCCACACCACGGTGAAGATCAACCAGGTCGAGTACTTCGCGCGGTCGGCGATCGCTCCGCTGATCAGGGCCACCGTGATGATGGCGAACACCGCTTGGAAGGCGACGAAGGCCAGCGCCGGAATGGTCCCGTACACCGACTTGTCGCTGAGGAGGTTGGCCAGGCCGAAGTGCTGGAACGGGTTGCCTACCAGCCCGTGCCAAGACTCGCCGAACGCCTCGGAATAGCCCCAGAGAACCCAGGCGACACTGATGGTCGCCATCGCTCCGAAGCTCATCATCATCATGTTCAGAACGCTCTTGGCTCTGACCATGCCGCCATAGAAGAGGGCTACCCCCGGTGTCATCAGCAGAACCAGTGCGGCACTGACGAGGACCCAGGCGGTGTCGCCGCTGTCGATTTTCATGTGTAAACCATGCAAGTCAAGGGTTTCGGGCCGTGTTTCGGTTTGTTACAGCCATGTTAGAAATGCCTCTCCCGGGTAAGCATTGGGTAAATAACGCGGGTGATCGCCCGCAGGTGATCACCGCGGCCGATCAACCCAGCCCTCTTGAGGCGCCCCGCATACTGGACGGATGACCCTGACCACCGCCCGTCTCGCGCTCGCTGCCCGCCCGCTGCACGACCGGCTGCGCCGCAGTGTCGCGATCGCCCTGCGGGACCGGGTTGCCGGGCAGGACAACGCCGCGAAGGCCGCAGTCATCTGGGACAAGCCGGGCCACAGATGGTTCACCGAGGCCGACCCGATCTGGCGGGTGCACGCCGACGCTGCGATGTTCGCGGCGGGCGTCCGGGCGCTGCTGCTGCAGTCCCTGCACCCGCTGGCGATGGCAGGGGTTGCCGGGCACTCGGGCTACAAGGGCGACCCGTGGGGGCGGCTGCAGCGAACCAGCACCTTCCTGGCGACCACGACGTTCGGCACCATCGAGGACGCCGAAGCCCTCATCGAACGGATCCGCGGCATCCACCAGGGTGTGCGAGGCAAGGCAGCGGACGGGCGCCCGTACGCCGCCAGCGACCCGCATCTCCTGAGATGGGTGCACATCGCCGAGGCCGACAGCTTCCTGCGAGCCCACCAGCGGTATGCCGTCACTCCCCTCACACCGGCCGAGGCGGACCGCTACGTGGCTCAGGCGTGCGTGGTGGCCACCAGGCTCGGCGTGATCGACCCGCCGACCACCGTCGCCGGGCTCGACGCCGCGATCGAGTCCTACCGGCCCGAGCTCGCCGGCACGCCCGCGGCCCGGGACGCGGCCCGGTTCCTGCTCCTGCACCCGCCGCTGCCCTGGAGCGCCCGGCCGGGGTACGGCGCACTGGCCGGTGCCGGCGTTGCCCTCCTGCCGCGGTGGGCACACCAGCACCTGGCCCTGCCCTCTCTGCCGCTGGCCGAGCGCGCGATCGCCCTGCCGCTGGGGGGCGCCGCCACCAGCGTCATCCGCTGGGCCCTCCAGCACCCCCACGAGCCCCGGTCGACGTAAGACCCCGCCTCAGCCGGCCGGAGCCGCAGAGTCACGACCTGCCGCACCGATCCGCGAGTGCCCGGGTCTCTGCGGCGACCGTGGGCCACAGCGGACTCGGCAGGTCGTGCCCCACCCCTGGCAAGGTCACCAGACGTGCGCCGTCGATGGCTCTCGCCGTGGCGCGTCCTGCACTGGCCCGCACGATCGGGTCTTTCTCGCCATGAAGAACGAGGGTGGGGTTCCGGAGGTCCCGCAGCTTCGGACCGTGCCACTGGGCCCCGACCTGCCTGCTCTGTGCCTTCTTGTCGCGCGGCCCGCTGTCCACCTCGCGCTCGATCCACTCACGTGCGGCTTCCTCGTCAAACGGGTAGTCGGGGGAGGCAACCCCGCGGGCGACAGCAAGGCTGGCCTCGATGTCACCCTCTCGTCCTTCGGGGAACTTCATCCGGGCGAGCCTGGCCAGCAGCCCGAAACGCAGGTAGCGCGCCACCGCCAGCCCGGAGACGTCGCTGGGCATCGCCGCCGAGGACACGAGGCTGATCACCCGATCGGGGTGCCGCAGCGCGATCCGCTGGGCGATCGTCCCGCCGAGCGAGTGCCCGAAGATGTGGGCCCGGTCCCAGCCGAGGGCATCCATCACGGCGATGGCGTCGTCGGTCATGTCCTCGGCGGTGTAGGCAGCGCCATGCCTGCCGAAGAGCGCCTTGAAGGGGTTGCTGACAGTGGTGTCGGGCATCCGCGTCGACTGGCCGGCGTCGCGCTGGTCATAGCGGGCCACCGCAAAGCCCTGATCGGCGAACGCCTGGCACAGCCCAGCCGGCCACCAAAATCGTGAAGTGCCCAGGCCCATGACCAGGAGCAACGGCTCACCCGAGCCGGCGGTCAGGCGGTCAAACGCCACCTCGACCGACCCGTTGCGCGCGTACTGGGTCGGCGTCCACTCCTCGGCGGATGCGGCGTCCTGCCCCAGAGCGTCCCGCCCTGGCTCGGTGTTCCCGGCGTCGGTCATTTGCCCATCCCTCGTCTCTACACTGCGATCAACGTTCGCAGACGTAGATTAGGCCACTGAGTACAGTGTTCGCAACAGCGATGGTCTGGCTAGAACTCGGCACCGAGCACGGCCTCGTTCTCACGAACCCAGGCGGCGTCCAGGCGGGCGTCGCGCGAGATGCCCAGGTCGACCAGCCTGGCGAACGCAGGATCGGCCGGCGCCATCGCCTCGACGTCCGCGGCGTGCTTGGTCATCTGGTGGGCACAGGCGCCCAGCAGCCGCGCCCGCTGGTCTGCTGACGCTGCGTACCCGTCGGCCAACGCTGCCAGCCTCCTGCCGGCCTCGATCTCCGTCATGGGTCCCCCCTGCCCGCTGGCCACCGCCACCCTGTCTGCCCACAGGGGAACCCACTGCCACGCGGAGAAGGCGAGGTCCTCGACCGGATCGCCCGGCCCGCAGAAGTCCCAGTCGACGACGGTCAGCCCGCCGTCGGGCCGTCGGATCGTGTTGTAGGGCGCCACATCGTGATGGACGATCACCTCACCATCGCGAAGGCCGCGACCGGCATACAGGCGCCACGGCTGGGACAGGCCCGGGACGAACCCGCGCTGGGCGTCGTGAAAGCGGCGCAACCAGTCCCCCGCTGAATGGCACGCCTCGAGCGTCCGGAACCACGGCGGCAGCGCTTGGCCGGGGCCAGGAAGACCGACCTCACCCCCGACATACGACAGCACCTCGCGACCCCGGTCATCAACGCCCAGGACGGTCGGGGCATCGGCGAAGCCGACCGACTGCAGGTGTGACAGGAGGGCGTGCACCGCCGGTGTCCAGTGACCGGTAGGCCGACGCACTGTATCGCCGACCCTGACGACGACACTGGTGCTGCCCCCGCGCAGGACCTCCTCAGCCGGCGCCTCCCCGGCCGGTGTCGCCTCCACGGGTCAGGAGATGAGCGCGTCGACGAAGGCCTCGGGGTCGAAGGGTGCCAGGTCGTCGGGGCCCTCGCCGAGACCGACCAGCTTGACCGGGACGCCGAGCTTGCGCTGGACCGCCACCACGATGCCGCCCTTGGCCGTCCCGTCGAGCTTGGTCAGCACGATGCCGGTCACCTGGACGACGTCACCGAAGACCTCGGCCTGACGCAGGCCGTTCTGTCCCGTCGTGGCGTCGAGCACCAGCAGGACCTCATCGATCGGGCTCCGCTTCTCCACGACGCGCTTGACCTTGCTGAGCTCATCCATCAGCCCGACCTTGTTGTGCAAACGGCCGGCCGTGTCGATCAGGACCACATCGGCCTCCATCTCGACCGCGGCCCTGACCGCGTCGAAGGCCACCGACGCCGGGTCGGCGCCTTCACGGTCGGAGCGGATCGTGGGCACGCCGACGCGCTCACCCCAGGTCTGCAGCTGGTCGGCTGCGGCCGCCCGGAAGGTGTCCGCGGCACCGAGGACGACGTCCTTGTCCTGGGCCACCAGAACCCGCGCCAGCTTGCCGACCGTGGTGGTCTTGCCCGTCCCGTTGACTCCGACCACCATCACCACGGCCGGACGGCCCTCGACCCGCGATGAGGCGATCGAGCGATCCATCGAGCGATCCACGAGCCGGAGCAGATCCTCACGCAACCAGCCGCGGACCGTCTCCTCATCACGGGTCCCCTCGATGGTGACCCGGGTCCGCAACGAGTCGACCAGCTCCCTGGTTGCCTCAACGCCCAGGTCCGAGCTCAGCAGGGTGTCCTCGACCTCCTCCCAGGCCTGCTCGTCCAGTCCCCCGCCGGACAACAGGGACAGCAACCCCTTGCCCAGGACCGTGTTCGAGCGCGCCAGGCGCGCACGAAGGCGCTGCAGGCGACCCGCCGCCGACTCGGGGCGCTCGATCGACGGTGCGGCAGCGGGCGTCTCAAGGACCTCAGGAGCAAGGACATCGGGCTCGAGGGTGTCGACGGCCGGGCCACCGTCCGGACCGGCCGGGGTCTGCTGCGTATCGGACTCGGAAGCACCCCCCGAGCGCGAGGGAGGCACCTGCGGCGGAAGGGTCCTGTCCTTACCCCGACGGCCACTTTGCAGCCCGACGATCAGGGCGATCCCCGCGAGAGCAACGACCACCGCAACAGCGAAGAAGATTTCCTGGGATTGGGTCACAGTCGGAGATTCTTTCAGATCCCCGCAGAACTGCCGCCCGCCGACCTTCCCAGGGACTCAGAACGAGCACGCTGGACTCAGTCCGGGCCGGGTGTCAGCGTGCGCTGTGCTGACCCCGGCGGCGACCGGGTCGTGGTGGGTGTCGCTGGCGCTGAAGGACGGGCCAGGGTGGCGGAGGGGGTCAGTCCTCGTTGGGCCTGGCGACGTCGGCCACCTTGTCGCGTGCGGCGCCGATCGCCTCTCCGGTCTTCTCACGCGCCGTCTCAACCGCCGAGACAGTCTTGTCACGCACGCCGGACACGACGTCTTCCCCCTTGGGCGTGAGCACGTCACGGCCCCCGCGGCGCGCCGGGACCGCGACCACCCAGACCACCGCCATGGCGAGGCCGACGCTCAGAGTCATTCCCATTGCAAGCACGAACATGCTTCTATGGTGCCTCGTCGTGCCGCCCCTGATCAACCGGCGCGCCGTGGTAGTGCCCGGTGTGCGCCGGACCTGTGGCGGGCGCGGCCGGCTTTCAGGCCCTCTGGAGGTCCCGAATCCGCTGCGAGACAACCGTGCTCACACCGTCGCCAGCCATCGTGACGCCATACAGCGCGTCGGCGATCTCCATGGTGCGCTTCTGGTGGGTGATGATGATCAGCTGGCTCGAGGCACGCAGCTCCTCGAAGAGCACCAGCAACCGGCCCAGGTTGGCGTCGTCGAGCGCCGCCTCAACCTCGTCCAGGATGTAGAAGGGGCTGGGCCGAGCCTTGAAGATCGCCACCAGCAGCCCCACTGCCACCAGCGAACGCTCACCACCGGACAGCAGCGAGAGCCGCTTGATCTTCTTGCCCGGCGGGCGGGCCTCGATCTCGATCCCGCTGGTGAGCATGTTGTCGGGGTCGGTCAGGACCAGCCGGCCCTCGCCTCCGGGGAAGAGCCGGCTGAAGACGCCCTCGAACTGGGCTGCGGTGTCCCAGTACGCCTCGGTGAAGACCTTCTCGACGCGCTCGTCGACCTCACGCACGATGTCCAGGAGATCGCGCTTGGAGTTCTTGAGGTCCTCGAGCTGCTCGGTCAGGAACTTGTGGCGCTCCTCCAGCGCGGCGTACTCCTCCAGCGCCAGCGGGTTGACCCGGCCGAGAGTGGACAGCTTGCGCTCAGCAGAACGCAGACGCTTGGCCTGCGCCTCGCGCACAAAGGGAATGGTGACGACCCCGTCACCGACATCATCAGGGTCACCGGGACCCTCGTCGATATCGGGTATCACCGGGACCATCTGATGCGGGCCGAAGTCCTCGACCAGCACCTGCGGGTCGATTCCGTGCTCCTCGAGCGCCTTGGCCTGCAGGGTTTCGATGCGCAGCCGCTGCTGGGTGCGGGCCACCTCGTCACGGTGAACCAGGTTGGTGAGCTCGCCCAGCTCGTCGCCGAGCACGCCGATCTCACGCCGGACCACTGTCAGCGCGGCGTCACGTTCGGTGCGCCCCTGCTCGGCACTGGCCCGCTCCGAGGTCCCCTGGGCAAGCGCGCGAGTCACCCACTGCACCGCGTATGCCGCCCCGCTGCGGACCGCGTCGGCCACCGTGGCCTCACGCTGGCGACGCTCCCGGCGTGCCGCGGCCCGCTCGCGGGCTGCGAGCTCAGAACGGGCAGCCGACTCCAGAGACTGCGCCCGGGCCTGGGTGGCGCGGGCCCGTTCCTCGCGGGTGCGCAGGGTGAGCCGGAGCTCGGTCTCGGCCGCCCGGGCCTGGGTGGCACTGCACTCCAGGCGGTCACGCTCATCGTTGGAGGGCTCCTGCTCGCCAGGTTCCGCGCTGGCCGCCTCCAGGCGTTCGCTGAGGGCGAGGTACTCGGCACGGTCGCTGCCCAGGGCCATCTCGGCGGCGGCAATGGCGCGCTCGATGCGCCCCGCCTCGGCTCGCGAGGCGCGCACGGTGCCGCCGAGCCGCCCCAGTCGCTCGGCGACCGCTGCCATCCTGGCGTCGGACTCGTGCAGTCGCTCCAGTGCGGCCTCCACCGCCTCGTTGGCCACCGCCACCCGTTCGGTTGCGGTGGACAGGGCGAACCTGGCCTGCTCGCCGCGACGTACCGCCTCCTGGAACGTGTCCCTCGTCTCGTCGACCGCTGCCTGGATCTCGATCAGGCTCGGCGCGGACGCGCTGCCGCCACGGACAGAGCCCGGCGCGTAGACGTCACCATCAGGGGTGACCGCGGTGACTCCCCGGCCCAGGGCGACCAGATCTGCGGCAGCCGACGGGTCCTGCACCAGCGCAACGCGATCCAGCAGCTGCTCAACCGCCGGCCGAACGCCGTCCGGGCAGGTGACCACGTCTCGGGCCCAGACCGCGTGCCCGCTCAGGGTCGGCCAGCCGGCGACCTCGACCGGAGCTGCGGTGGCAGCCACGAGCAGACCGGCCCTGCCTGCGTCCTGCTCGCGCAACGACGTGACCGCACGCTGGGCGGCCTGGGCTGAGTCCACGGCCAGCGCATCCGCTGCCCAGCCGAGGGCGGCGGCAACGCCGGCCTCATGCCCTGCCGTGACCTGCAGGAGGGCGGCGACCGAACCCACCAGTCCGTGCGACTCGTCCCCCGCCGCAAGAAGAGCAGCCGCGCCATCCTTGCGTCGCAGGCTGAGCTCGAGGGCCTCCAGCCGGGCTGCTGAGCTGGAACGGTCGCTGTCGGCGTCTCGCTCGGCCTGGCGCCACCGCGATACCTCCGCCTCCGCCAGAGCCAGCGCGGTCACGGCCTGCTCATGGGCGGTGTCCAGGCCTGCTTCGCCTTCCTCGTCCGCGGCGACCGAGGCTTCGAGGGCGGCGAACTCCTGCTCTGCCCCGGCCGCACGGGCCCTGCTCTGCTCGACCGACTGCTGCAGCCGGCCGATCTCGGCCTCACCGGCCTCGATCCGGCTGCGCCGTGCGCCCACCTTGCCGGCCAGCTTGGCCAGACCCTCGCGACGATCTGCGGCGGCCCGGACCAGGCGGGTGAGCCGGGCGGTCTCCGCCGCATACGCGATCTCGATCTCGGCGCGGTGGGTGACCGCGGCGTCCAGCGCCTCTTTGGCCTGCAGGGACTCGGCGACGAGCACCCGTTCCTGCTGACGCACCGCATCAGCCTGGGCCCGCAGCAGCTCGGGATCGCGGGAGCTGTTGCCGGCGGTGTCGTTCTCATCCTCGGACAGCAGCCGGACCCGTTCGGCAGCCAGCGAGCCGGTCGCCGTGAGGCGCTCACTCAACGACGAGAGCGCGAACCAGCGCTCCTGCGCACGAGCCAGCAGCGGAGCCGCCTCCTGGGCCTCGAGCTCGAGCGCGGACAGGCGTGAGCGAACAGCGCTCAGGGCCTCTTCGACCTCGGTGCGACGGAGCACCAGGGCGGTCTCGTCGGCGACCTCCTGCTCGAACGTGCTGGTCAGCTGGGACAGGTCGTCGGCGAGCAGTCGAAGCCGCGCGTCACGCGCGTCCGCCTGGATGGTGGCAGCCTTGCGCGCGGCCTCCGCCTGGCGGCCCAGCGGCCCCAGCTGACGGCGGATCTCACCGGTGAGGTCATTGACCCGGATGAGGTTGGCCTCCATCGTCTCCATCTTGCGCAGCGCCCGCTCCTTGCGCTTGCGGTGCTTCAGGACGCCGGCAGCCTCCTCGATGAAGCCGCGTCGCTCCTCGGGGGTGGCGTGCAGAATGGCCTCGAGCTGACCCTGCCCGACGATGACGTGCATCTCGCGGCCGATGCCGGAGTCGGAGAGCAGCTCCTGGACGTCCAGCAGGCGGCAGGACGTGCCGTTGATGGCGTACTCGGAGCCGCCGTTGCGGAACATCGTCCGCGCGATCGTGACCTCGGCGTAGTCGATCGGCAGCGCGCCGTCGGTGTTGTCGATGGTCAGCGAGACCTCGGCCCGCCCCAGCGGGGCACGCAGGGAGGTGCCGGCGAAGATGACGTCCTCCATCTTGCCGCCGCGCAGGCTCTTGGCACCCTGCTCGCCCATCACCCAGGCGAGCGCATCGGCGACATTGGACTTGCCGGATCCGTTCGGACCCACGATGCAGGTGATTCCGGGCTCAAGGCGCAGCGGGGTTGCCGACGCGAACGACTTGAAACCCCTCAGGGTCAGGCTCTTGACGTACATGAGCGATGGACTCCTCTGGGCCGGCGATGAACGGCCTCACTCTACCGGCGAGGAGCCCTGGCTGCGGGTAACCTGGCCCGCGCGCGGTGCTCAGAAGGCGAGCTGGCGAGCTGCCTCGACGTCTGCGGGCAGGTCGGCGCGCAGCCGATCGTTGTCATGTTGCAGATCTTCGATCAGGCACTCAAGGTCGTGCACCCGTGACCTCAGCCGAGCGCTCTCCAGCTCCAGACGATCGTTTCTGAACACCCGTTGACCCAGCAACGCTTTGGCCATACCAACTCCGTGGAGATCCTTCGCGCGTGCGAAGGGCGATGGACACTGTAAAAGACGACTCCGAGCACCAGCAGCCCCGGGGGGTCTAATCAGAGTCTCACCGACATCGCGGTTGGTCAACGCCAAAGCGCCAGTCACCGCTCCCGGAACCCGGACAGGCCTGTCCGCAGGCCCCCGCGCTGGACGACGCACGCCTGAACGTGGCCGGGACGACGGGTCGTCGAGGGGTCCTCCCCGATCAGCTCGCGCAGTCGCTCGATCGCCTCCGGCGGTCCCTGAGCGCAGACCTCGACCCTCCCGTCATCCAGGTTGCGGGCAAACCCGACCAGGCCCAGCTCCAGGGCCCGTGCACGGGTCCACCAGCGGAACCCGACACCCTGGACCCGGCCGCGGACGAAGATCGTGGCACGTTCCATGGGGTGAGCCTACGAGCCCGCACAGCCAGGGCACAGCCGCCGGGGCACAGCCGCGGGGCATAGGCTCGTGAGATGTCCCGCATTGCAGCCGGCCGTCCGATCCACTGGGGATTCCTTGGCGCCGGCGGCATCGCCGCCGTGATGGCTGCCGATCTCCGTCACGGCAACAACATCCTGTATTCCGTGGGGGCACGTGACGCCGGCCGAGCGGCGGCATTCGCCGCTCGCTTCGGGGCGAGCCGCAGCCACGGCAGCTACCGGGCCGTGATCGAGGACCCCGACGTCGACATCGTCTACGTCGCGACCACGCACCCCTTCCACCGCGAGCAGGCACTGATGGCGGTCGAGGCCGGCAAGCCCGTCCTGATCGAGAAACCCCTGGCCCTCAACGCCGCCCAGGCCCGTGAAGTGCTGACCGCAGCCCGCGAGAGGAGGGTCTTCGCCATGGAAGCCGTCTGGATGCGGGCCAACCCCTTGATCGTCAGAGCCCGGGAGATGGTGGCCGGTGGAGTGATCGGCGACGTCGTGGCAGTCCATGCCGACTTCTCCATCGGGCTCGACTTCGACCCGGCGCACCGCCTGTACGACCTGGCCAACGGCGGAGGAGCCCTGCTCGACCTCGGTGTCTATCCGATGCACTTCGCGTGGCTGTTCCTCGGCCGTCCCGACACCCAGCAGGTGCTCGGCACACTCTCCCCCAGCGGCTCAGACGCCACAGTCGCGATGCAGTGGGGCTATGCCTCAGGCGCCACCGCCCAGCTGCGTTGCGCCACCACGGCGCGGACACCCGGGCGGGCCGCCATTGCCGGAACGACCGGCTGGATCTCGGTCGGACCGTGGTTCCTCAACCCCGAGAGGCTCGTGGTCACCACCAGCGAGGGCGTGTCCCGGGTCGAGAGCGAGGAGAGGGGATACGGGCCTCAGATCGAGGAGGTCGAGCGGTGCCTTCGCGCGGGACTTCTCGAGAGCCCCCTGGCTCCCCATGCTGACACGATCGCCGTCCTCGAGCTGATCGACCAGGCCCGCGCCGACCTCGGCGTTCTCTACCCCTCGGAGAGCTAGCCGGCTGAGCCGGCAGCTCTGGGCCGCGGCTGGCAACGAGGGCAGGAGTACGACGAACGGTTCATGAATGCCTCGCGCCGGATCAGGGTGCCGCAGCGGCGGCAGGGAAGGCCCGCGCGGCCATAGGCATCAAGTGACCTGTCGAAGAAGCCACTGGCACCGTTGACGTTGACGTACAACGCGTCGAAGCTCGTACCGCCCTGCCCGAGCGCTTCGAGCATCACCTCACGTGCCTGCTCGATGAGCCGCCGCAGAGCCGGCTTCGTCAGGGCCGCGGCCTCTCGCTCGCCGTGGACCTGAGCGCGCCACAAGGCCTCGTCCGCGTAGATGTTGCCGATGCCCGAGACGAGCCGCTGATCCAGCAGACACCGCTTGACCGCCGTATGCCGTGCCTTCAGCCGCGCGATGACCGCGGCCCGGTCGAAAACCTGTTCCAGGGGGTCGGGTGCGATGTGGGCGACACTCTCGGGCACCTGGCTCCGGACATGGTGATCCCGGGCCCGAAGCTGCGGCACCTGACGTTCCGCGGCCTGGTGAACCGGGGCATGGGGATCCGGGGCATGGGGATCCGGGGCATGGGGATCCGGGACCAGATCGGCCAGGGCCATGCCACCAAAGGTGCGCTGGTCCACGAAGCGAAGCTGCGGTCCGTCATCGGCGAAGTCGAACGTTGCATGCAGATGGATCTCACGGGGCGCACTCGGGGCTTCGACGAGGAGCTGGCCGCTCATACCCAGATGGATCACAAGAGCCTGCCCATGACCATCGGGAGCCACGAGCACCAGCCAGAGGTACTTGCCCCGACGCCGGGCGGCCTGAACAACATTGCCGCGCAGTCGATCTGCCAGGTCGATCGGACCCGGCTGATGACGGCGGGCGACCCGGGCACCGGTGAACAGGGCCGTCTCGATGCGACGACCGACGACGTGGTCCTCGATGCCGCGGCGAACGACCTCAACCTCAGGAAGCTCAGGCATCCTGCACAGTGTCGCTGGACCGTAATGAGTCGGCAGTCTGCACAGAGTCGGCAGTCTGCACAGCGTCGCCGGACTGCACAGAGTCGCCGGACTGGGCAGGATCGCCGGACTGAGCAAAGTCGCACGCCTGAGCAGAGTCGCCGGGATCTGCGCGCACCGGCTGAACCGCAGCGGACAGAACAGCCTTGGCCCGACGGTTCAGCTCGGTCCAGGCAACCTCGGCGGCCATCTGCTCCGCTTCCTTCTTGCTGCTTCCGGAGCCCGACCCCAGCAGCTCCGAACCGACCCTCGACTCGGCGTGGAAGCTCTTCTGGTGGTCCGGGCCCTCTTCGGTCACGTGGTACTCGGGCACCCCCAGCGAACCCGAGGCGGTCAGCTCCTGCAGGCTCGTCTTCCAGTCCAGCCCGGCGCCGAGCATGGCCGAGGACTCCATCAGCGGGTCGAGAAGGTGGTGCACGAACGCCGTGGCGGCCGGCATGCCAGCGGAGAGGTAGACGGCGGCGATGACGGCTTCCATGGTGTCGGCCAGGATCGAGGCCTTGTCCCGGCCACCGGTGCTCTCCTCGCCCCGGCCCAGGAAGATGTAGTCGCCCAGGTTGATCGTGCGGGCCACCTGGGCCAGTGCACGCATGTTGACGACGGCGGCCCGAAGCTTCGCCAGCTGGCCCTCGGCCAGGTCCGGATGTGCGGCGTAGAGGCTGTCGGTGACCACCAGCCCCAGCACCGAGTCACCGAGGAACTCCAGGCGCTCGTTGTTCGGCAGCCCGCCGTTCTCGTAGGCGTACGAACGGTGCGTCAGAGCGCGCAGAAGCAGCGGCTCGTCGATCGTCTCGTCGACCACCTCGAACAGGTGGGCGGCGAGACGATCGACGGGCCGCTGCAACGCGCTGTCCCCGCCGGGGGACTGTGAGAGCCTCACGCGCGGATGTGAGCGGGTCAGCTCTGGTGCTCGCTACGCTCCGCGACACCGTAGTGGCGTCCGGCATAGGTGCCACAGGAAGGGCACGCGATGTGCGGCTGCTTGGGAGCAGAGCACTGCGGGCATGAGGTCAGCGTGGTCGCGGTCGTTTTCCAGTTCGCACGACGCGAACGGGTGTTGGATCGCGAAGTCTTCCGCTTCGGGACAGCCACGTCAGTTCCTTTTCTCTTGGTTGCTTCGCTGTGATGTCGATGGAGGCTCTTGGTTGCCAGGTGGCGTCGCGATCTTCTGCAACGCCGCCCATCGTGGATCAAGCTGGTCGTGGTGGTGCGTCGGGTCTTCCGCCAGGTGCACTCCACACTCAGAGCACAGGCCCGGACAGTCGCTCCGGCATACCGGTTGGAACGGCATGGCCGGAACCATGGTGTCCCGGAGCACGGGCTCGAGGTCGAACAAGTCGCCCACGAGCTCGTACACGTCGTCATCATCTTCGTCCTCGGCCGCCACCTCGTGGTGGTGAGTCGCGCGATCGGCGTAAGCGAACAGCTCCTGGAAACGGCCCCCCACGTGGCGGGTCATCGGGTCCAGGCAACGCACGCAAGCACCGGTTGCCGTGGCGTGTGCCGAGCCTGTCACGAGGACGCCCTCCATGACGGACTCAAACCGCAGTTCCAGCTCGATGGGCTGGCCCGGAGGTATGGCAATCACGTCGATGTCACCGAGGTCGTCCGGAGCCGGGACGGTCCGCTGCATCTCGAGCATGGAACCTGGTCGTCGACTGAGCTCCGAGGTGTCAAACACCAGGGGCAGGCGGGGGTTCAGGCGGTTCATGGCTTCCGATGATGGCGGTGAGTCGTCGATTCCGTGTGAACGGCTCGACCCACATCACACAAGACGTAGATCGACACGTCAGATTACCGGAGGGAACGGTGTTCACCCAAATGCGGGGTCACCGAACACCGAGGGGAGCGTCGACGGCCGCCGGTCCCTGACTGTCAGCCACGTCAGGATCGAGCACTGCGCCGGATTCGGCAGGCACGTGATCCTGCCCATCATGACGTGCTGTCACGTGCTCTGCACCGCGCACAACGTCCTGCCCTGTCGCCGGTGCGGTCCCCCCGAAATGCGCCAGGTCGGCCGCACGGCGGGTGGTCAGGCGCAGCCGCCCGTTGTTCACCTGCGATCCGAGCTGGCCGAGGAGAACCTCGAACTCGGCCAGCTTGCGGTCGACGTACCCGTCGGCGTCAGCAAGCAACCGGATCGCCTCACCCCGCGCTTCGGTGGCCAACGTCACGGCGCGCTCCCGGGCGACCTCCAGCACGTCGTTCTGGTCGATCAGCAGCTCACGCTCGGCGCGGGCAGCCTGCAGGATGCGTTCGGCCTGCTCGCGACCGGCCGCGAGGACGGCGTCGCGCTCGGACAACACGGTCTTCGCGTGATCGAGGTTGGCCGGCAGCGCGCACCGCAACCGTCCGACCATCTCGAGCATCTCGGCCCGGCTGACCAGGCAGGACGCCGACATGGGCATCGCCTTGGCGCCGCGGATCGTGGCCTCGAGGTGGTTGAGCTCGTCGTGGACATCCATGGTCTCAGCTTCCTTCCGGGTTCGGGATCCGGGCGAGCAGGGCCACCCGCACCTCTTCGGGCACGAGCCCGGAGATGTCGCCGCCCAGGGTCGCGACCTCCTTGATCAGCGAGCTCGAGACGTGGCCAAACCGGGGGTCACCCGGCAGGAACACCGTCTCGACACCGGACAGGTGGCGGTTCATCAGGGCCATCGGCAGCTCGTAGGCGAAGTCCGTGTCGCCGCGCAGCCCCTTGACGATGGCCTGCGCGCCGGCCTCGCGACAGACATCCGCCAGCAGCCGCCCGGCGAACGCCTCGATCCGCATGTTGGGCACCCCGGCCAGCGCCGCGTCGAGCAGCTCTATCCGCTCGTCGACCCCGAAGGTGCCCTGCTTTGCGGTGTTGTGCAGCACGGCGACAACCACTTCGTCGTACAGCTTCGCGGCCCGGGTGATCACGTCGACATGGCCCATCGTCACCGGATCGTAGGACCCCGGGCAGACACACCGACGTTGTTGACTCGTCACGGAGCCGAACCTAGCAGCGCCGCCCGAGACTCTGGTGGAAGCACGCCTGTGCCGGGATCGGTGGATGGAGAAAGCAGCGTGATGGACGACACGTTGGACCGAAGCTCTCAGGCGACCCCGAGAGGACCGGCGAAGTCCGCAAACCACATCTTGGTATCCCCGTAGCGCCGCTCCCCCGCGCCGTCGAGCCCCTGCGGCCAGCGGGGTTCGGGAGAACGCGCCGATCTCTCGACCACCACGAAGGCGTCCTCACTGAGCCACCCGTGGGTCACCAGGAGCGCGAGCACGTCGGCGAGGGCCTCCTCGGTGACGTCGTACGGCGGGTCGGCCAGGACCAGGTCGAAGCGCGCGTCGGAGGCGGGACCGGCGAACAGGACCCGTTCCACGGTGTCCGCGCGGACGCTGACGCCCGGCAGACCCAGCTGATTGATGTTCTTGCGCAGCACGGCCACGGCGGCCCACTCGGACTCGACCAGCAGAACCCTGGCGGCTCCCCGGCTCGCCGCCTCGAGCCCGAGCGCCCCCGATCCGGCGTACAGGTCCAGGACGTCGCCCTGGTGAACCACGTCCAGATGCTCAAGGCGTGAGAACAGCGCCTCGCGCACCCGGTCACTGGTCGGTCGGGTGCCGCTGCCCGGCGGTGTGCTGATCCTGCGGCCGCCGGCGAGCCCCGAGATGATCCGCGTCATCGGCCGCTCACCCGCGCTCCAGATAGGCGGCCTGCTCGTCATCGAGCGCGGAGGCGACGAGATCGCGCAGGGCGGGGTGCCGCTCGAGGCCCGGATCGGCACCCACGATGGCGAAGGCGTCCTCGCGGGCCGACAGGATGAGGTCCTCGTCACGGAGCAGCCGCAGGAGCCGCAGGTGCGACTTGCCGCCGCTCTGGGCGGCCCCGAGGACATCGCCCTCCCTGCGCTGCTCGAGGTCGAGGCGGGCCAGCGTGAACCCGTCGTTCGTTGCCGCGACAGCCAGCAGCCGCTGCTGGACCAGCTCGGACTCGGTCTCGGTCACCAGCAGGCACAGGCCGGGCGACGTGCCACGACCGACCCGGCCTCTGAGCTGGTGCAGCTGGGAGATGCCGAAGCGGTCGGCATCCATGATGACCATGACGGTGGCGTTCGCCACGTCCACGCCCACCTCGATGACGGTCGTGGCCACCAGAACATCAATGGTGCCCGCGGCAAAACCTCGCATGACCTCGTCCTTGTCGTCGGCTGCCATCCGGCCGTGCAGGATCGAGATCCGCAGACCCGCCAGAGCCGGGTTGTCGCGCAGCTCGGCCTCCATCTCCAGGACACTGCGCAGCTCACGGGCCGGTGGCGGCGCCGCCTCGTCGAGGTCGAAGGCGACGTCGACGTCCTCGTCGGACCAGTCGCGCGTGCTGGCACCCGGTTCGCGCCCGACGTCCGGCTCCGGATCCGGCCCGATCCTCGGACAGACCACGTAGGTCTGGTGTCCTGCCCGGACCTCCTCGGCGACCCGCTCCCAGGTGCGCTGGAACCAGCGGGGGTTGCTCACCACATGGGTCGCGATCGGCGAACGCCCCGCGGGCAGCTCCGTCAGGGTGGAGGTCTCCATGTCGCCGAACACGGTCATCGCGACGGTTCGCGGGATCGGCGTCGCGGTCATCACCAGGACGTGCGGGGGCTGCTTCCCCTTGAGGCGCAAGGCATCTCGCTGCTCGACGCCGAAGCGGTGCTGCTCGTCGACGACCACGAGCCCGAGATCGAAGAACTGGACATGCTCCTGAATCAGGGCATGGGTGCCGACCACGATGCCCGCGTCGCCCGATGCCGCATCCAGCAAGGACGCGCGCCGTATCCCGGCCGGCTGGCTCCCCGTCAGAAGCCTCACCTGGGTGCCGATCTCGCTGCCACCGAGCATGCCGCCCTCAGCAAGGTCGCCGAGCATCGAGCGGATCGACCGGAAGTGCTGTGCGGCAAGGACCTCGGTGGGCGCCAGCAGCGCGGCCTGTCCGCCGGAGTCGATCACCGACAACATCGCCCGCAGGGCCACGACCGTCTTGCCCGAGCCGACCTCACCCTGCAGCAACCTGTGCATGGGGTGCTCGCAGGCCAGGTCCCCGGCGATCTCGGCGCTGACCTCCTGCTGGCCCGCGGTCAGAACGAACGGCAGCCGGGCGTCAAAGGCCTCCAGCAGCCCGCCTGCGACGTGCAGTCGCGCCGTCGTGCGCAGTCCCTCGCCTGCCAGCCGGCGCTGGGCGAGAACGGTCTGAACCGTGAAGGCCTCGTCGTACTTGCGCCGGTACCTCGCCCGTGACACGTCCTTCTCGGTGGACGGCTGGTGCAACAGGCGGTACATCGAGACGAGGTCGACCAGACCCCGCTTCTTCCGGACGTCTGCAGGCACGTGATCCGGGATCTCTCCCAGTGACGACAGGACGATCTGGGCGACGTTACGGACCTTCCAGGACGGCATCCGCTTGCCCGCCGGGAGGTAGATCGGGATCAGGTTGCCGGTGTACTGCTCGACGGCCTCCTGCTCGTCATCCGGGTCGAAGATCTGGTAGTCAGGATGGGTCAGCTGCCACGTCTGGCGGTAGCGCCCGACGGTGCCCGCGAACAGGCCCCGCGCCCCCGGGACCAGCCGGCCTTCGTGGCCGTAGGAGCTGAAGAAGGTCAGGTCGAGCTCCCGCTCGCCGTCGGTGATGGTGGCGTTGAGCATCCGGCCCTTGCGCTGGCGCATCGGACGGGTGGTGACCCGCTCCACCCGGGCCACGATCGTCACGTCCTCTCCCTCGACCAGCTTGGACAGGTCGGTCAGCTTGCCGGGCTCGAAGTACCGGCGGGGAACGAAGTCGAGCAGGTCGCCGACGGTGTGGAGGTCACGGTGCTTGGCCAGCGGGCTGGCAGACGGCTGGCCGACGACCTTGCCGAGCGGGGTGGACAGGTCTGCCATGTCACTCGACCCCGAGCAGGAGCGGGTAGGTCGCCTGCCCGCCGTCGATGATGCTGACCTCGACGTCGGGATGGCCCTCCCGTGCCGACTGCGCGACGGCAGCCGAGAGCTCGGGCCCGCCGCCTGCCCCGCTGATCACGGTGAGCAGCTCCCCTCCGTCGGCAAGAAGTCGGGCGACCACCTCGGCACCGACCATAGCCAGATCATCGCCGACGACGACGACATCCGCGCCGACCGCACCCAGGACGTCACCCTGATGGCACGGTCCGGCGCTGGTCAGCGACTCCTTGCCGGCCACCGTGACCGCCCCGTGCCGGGTCGCCCCGGACGCCCCGCTCATCGCCACCAGGTTGACCCGACCGCTGGCGGCGGGCTCGAACACGGCGAGCGCCGCGATGCCCTGGACCGCGGACCGGGACCGCACGACATGGACCTCGAGACCCCCGTCGGCAGCTGCCGAGGCGGCTGCCTCGGCAGCAAGCAGGGTGTCTTTCTCGTTGGGCAGGACGATCACGCACTGCGAGCCGGCCGAGCGAATGGCGTCCAGCAGCTGACCCGCGGAGGCACGCCGCCCCGGTCCGTTGAACACCGGCACCGCGCCGGCTGCGCGGAACACCTCGGCCAGGCCCTCACCCGCCGCGCAGGCCACGACCGAGACAAGGCCCCGTCTGCCCCGCCGGTCACTGACCGGGTGCCCGGTCCGGGCTCGGTGCTGGTCCCCGAAGTGGGTGACCGCGATGCGATGCGGATGCCCCGCCTCGATACCCGCCTGGATGGCCGCGCCGACGTCGTCCACATGCACGTGCACGTTCCAGAGATCCTCGCCACCGACCACCAGGACCGAGTCGCCCAGGACATCCAGCCGGCCCCGGAGCCTGGCCACCGCCTCCTCGTCGCTGCCGGAGAGCAGATACATGACCTCGTATGACAGGCCTTCCGGCTCGGGCACCGCGCCGTCGCCCGCGGCAGCGACCCTGTCCCGGTCTGCATGGGCGGCAGCCCGGAGCGCTACCGGGCTGAGGTGCTCCGCACGTCGGGGATGGGGGTCAACCGACGACTCACCGGCGATGACCAGCTCGAGAGCCTCAAGCATCAGCACGTAGCCCAGGCCACCCGCATCGACCACCCCGGCCCGCGCCAGGACCGGCAGCTGCGCCGTGGTGGCGGCCAGCGCCACCCTGGCCGCGGCCAGCGCGGCGTGGGAGACGTCATACAGGCCGGAGCCCGTTGAGGTGGCCAGCTCGGCGGAGCTGGCGGCCGCCGCGGCCACCGACAGGATCGTTCCCTCGACCGGACGAGTCACGCTGGCGTAGGCGCGGTCACTGGCCCGCCGCAGGGCCCGTGCCAGCAGCGGCGCATCAAGGCCAGCACGGTCATCGCCGCCAGCCGCCCCCGCCTCGGCGATGACCTCGCTCAGGCCCCGGACCAGCTGGCTGAGGATGACTCCGGAGTTGCCGCGCGCGGCCAGCAGGGTGGCCCGGGCCAGCGTCGCAGCGTCGTCCGCCAACGTGCCGGGAACGCCGGCGCGCGGCCCCGGCAGCTGCTGGCCCGAGAGGCCCGGCTCTGGCCGCCATCTGGGCTCGCGTGGCTGACGTGGCTCTCGTGCGGCTACGAGGGCGGAGTCCAGCGTGATGTAGAGGTTCGTCCCGGTGTCGCCGTCGGGCACCGGAAAGACGTTGAGGTCGTC
>DASVKO010000278.1:0-13837 GCA_036385355.1 Dermatophilaceae bacterium | reverse complement strand
GATCGGCGACTGGTTCGGACCGACGAAGCCGTCACCGCTCATGACGTAGACCAGCGCGTTGAAGTCGGGCCGCCACGGCAGGTCGAGCTGCCCGCCGGGCGCGACGGTCGCGTGGACCATCGCCATCGGGGTGTGCGTCGTGCCGGGGCCCGAGTGGCCTGCCACCTCACCGGCGATCACCCGCACCAGCGAGCCGCCGTCGCGAGAGCTGACCAGAGCCACCTCACCGGAGCGAAGGTCCTGGTATCGCGGGGTGAGCAGCTTGTCGCTCCTGGGCAGGTTGACCCAGAGCTGGAAC
Organism: Dermatophilaceae bacterium; assembly: GCA_036385355.1. Classification (GTDB taxonomy): domain Bacteria; phylum Actinomycetota; class Actinomycetes; order Actinomycetales; family Dermatophilaceae; genus UBA4719. The sequence continues at coordinate 13,539 of DASVKO010000278.1, read as the reverse complement.
CCGTGGAACAGGCCACCGGAGACGACCAGATGCTCCGGCGGCTCCTCGATGTGGAGCACCCCGCTGCCTGCAGTCATCCACTGGGTGTCACCGTCAGTGATCGAGCCCCCGCCGCCGAACGAGTCCTGGTGGTCGAAGACGCCGTCGATGATGTACGTGACGGTCTCGAAGCCACGGTGCGGGTGCCAGGACGTCCCCTTGGGCTCCCCCGGTGCGTACTCGACCTCGCCCATCTCGTCCAGGTGGATGAACGGGTCGAGCAGTGCCAGGTCGACACCGGCGAACGCTCGTTTGACGGGGAACCCCAGGCCCTCGAACGCCGACGGCGCGCTGGTGATCGACGCCACCGGACGACGTATGGCGGTGGGCAGCAGCGCGGGCAGGCGCGGCAGGACGGTCAGGTCAGAAACGGTGATGGCAGGCACGGCATACTCCCTATATCGTTGCGCATTCAACTATCGCGTGTAACGCCCGGATCCGTCAACTGATTCCCGGGCTCCATCCGTGGCCACGGGAGGACGAGCGGGCCGCCACGAGCACGTTCCTCCCGTGCTCGTGGCGACGCGTTCCGGGCCCCTGTCCGGACCGGCGACTCTGTACGGTGAGATGGTGATCCTTGCCGAGGATGTCCTGCTGCTGCTCATCGACGACGCGTCGGGCAAGGCGGTGGTGGACCGGAACCATCTCGACCTTGCCCTCGCCGGCGGGGTGCTCCTCGAGCTTGCGACCAGCGGGCGGGTCGATGTGGCTGGTCCGGGAGAACAGGTCAAGGCCGGCCGCCTGGTGGTGCGCGACGACCGGCCGACCGACGACATCGTGCTCGACGCTGCTTTGCGCCGGGTCGCTGCGCTGGGACCGAAGAAGCCGGAGCACGTGCTTCCGAAGCTCGCCAGAGGACTGCGCGATGAACTGCTCGAGCGGCTGATCGGACGGGAGATCTTGCGGGCACAGGAGGGACGGGTCCTGGGGGTCTTTCCCAGGCACACCTGGCCGACGATCGACCCGAGCCACGAGCGTGAGGTGCGCGCCGGGTTGCGGGACGTGCTGGTCGTCGGCCGCACCCCCACACCACGGGAGGCTGCGCTCATCTCCCTCCTGGAAGCCATCAACCAGGTGCCCAAGGTGCTCGGCGAAGTCGGCGTCCCGGCCAAGGCGCTGCGTCGACGCGCGAAGGAGGTCGCCGCCGGAGGTTTCGCCGACGAGGCGGTCCGCCGTGCGGTGCAGGCGCTGGCCGCCGCAACGAGCGCGGCAATCTCTTCGGCGGCCAGCGTGGGTGGTGTCACCTAGCGGCCGGACCAGACCACCCGCCGTGGACACCGGCGCCCGGCATCCGGCGCACGGCATACGGCATACCGCCGTCAGGTCTCGTCGATCACGGCGATGGAGTCGCCCTCGTTCACGACGTCACCGGTAGTGACCGTCATCTCCCGCACGACCCCCGAGACCTCGGCCAGCACCGGGATCTCCATCTTCATGGACTCCAGGATCACCAGCGGGTCCGTGGGCTCCACGACGTCCCCCGCACCGGCCACGATCTCAAGAACACTCCCGACCATCTCGGCGATGATGACGTGACTCATGCCTGCTCCTCGCTCGGTTCATCGCGGGCTCTCCTGGGTTCGAGGACCGCCGCACTGAACCCTACGCAGGGGACCAAGACGCCCCCGGCGACCATCGCCACGTCGCAGGACGCAGGACGCAGCACGGTCACCGGAGGCGGGTGGAGCTAGCCCGAGCAGCGATACCCTGTCGCCTCGCCGGCCACGTACCTCAGGGGCTAGTGAACGTTGTGCTCTTCCTTCTCGGCGTCGGTGACGCCCACGACCAGGACCGCGCCGCCGGCGCTGTCCCTCATGTGTTCCGGCGCCAGCGCGCGAGCCATGTGGTACGCCCCGATGGCCACGATGGTGCCGAAGGCGATACCGCTGAGGCTGAAGGAGCTGCTGAACACCAGGCTGGTGTTGCCGATGGCGATGACGATGCCAGCGGCCACCGGGACCAGGTTGACGGGGTTGGCGAAGTCGACGTTGTTCTCTTTCCAGATCTTCGCGCCGAGCAGGCCGATCATGCCGTACAGGATCACCGTGATCCCGCCCAGGACACCACCGGGAGTCGCCGCGACGAGAGCCCCGAACTTGGGCGAGAGCCCGAACAGGATGGCGACCAGCGCGGCAACGTAGTACGCCGCGGTGGAGTAGACGCGAGTGGCGGCCATGACCCCGATGTTCTCGGCGTAGGTGGTTGTCGGTGATCCGCCGACCGCACTGGCGAGCATGGTGCCAACTCCGTCCGCGGCGATGGCCCTGCCCATCACGCCGTCGAGGTCGGCCCCGGTCATCTCGGCCACGGCCTTGACGTGGCCGGTGTTCTCGGCGATCAGGGCGATGACGGCCGGAAGGATGAGCAGGACGGCCGCCGTGGAGAAGGTGGGTGCATGCCAGCCGACGATCTCCTTGCCACCGACCATGGAGGTGTGCGGCGGGAAGCCCAGCCACGGAGCGCTGACGACGCCGTCCCAGTTGACGCGCCAGTGCGTGGTGATCTTGCCGGCGCCGGGGTCAAGGGAGGTGATCATGCCGAAGACGCGGTCGAAGACGAACGACAGGACGGTGCCGAAGATGAGCGCGAGGAAGATGGAGATGCGGCCGAAGAAGCCCCGCAGCCCCACGGCGCAGGCGATCGCGAACACCATGACCAGCAGGGCGACCCACTGGTCCTGGGGCCAGTAGATGGTCGCCACGACCGGGGCCAGGTTGAAGCCGATCAGCATGACGACCGCGCCGGTGACCACCGGTGGCAGCACCTTGTGGATGACCCCGGACCCGAGGTAGTGGATCAGGACGCCGGCCAGGGCCAGCACCAGGCCGGACACCAGGATCGCGCCTGTCACGGTCGAGGAGTCGCCGCCCTGGGCACGGACCGCCGCGACGCCGCCGACGAAGGCCGCGCTGGTCCCGAGGTAGCTCGGCACCTTGCCCTTGACGATGAGCAGGAAGCACATCGTCGCCACACCGCTCATCATGATCGCCAGCTGGGCGTTCAGACCCATGATCAGCGGGAACACGAAGGTGGCACCGAACATCGCCACCACGTGCTGGGCACCCAGACCCACGGTCTTGCCCCACGACAGCCGCTCGTCAGGCGCGACGACGTCGTCCGGGCCGAGCTTGCCCTCGTGCAGTTTCCAGCCGATCGACATCTTGTCCTCCAGGGATCGCGTCCTGCGGGCGACGTGGGCCACGCCTTGTGGCGCGATGAACCTAACCCATGGTCCTCCCGCACCTCACAGGCGAGAGATTGTTGCCATACGACTGCCGACTTCTCTGGCACCTTGTGCAGGTCGGCTGGTCGGCAGGTCGGCCGGCGAGTCAGCCGGGCAGGTCGGAGGGGGTGTTGATGTCCGACCACGGGCCGAGGTCGGCGCACTCCACGTCGGTGACCATGTCCGGGTGCGAGCGCAGCCATCGGCGCGCCCCCTCGTCGCCTGTGACGGCTGCGGCGACCGCGGCCCAGACCTCACGGGTCAGGCCCACCGGAAGGCGCGCTGCGCCGTCGTAGGTCGCGACGGCGGCCGTCGCGCCGCCACGCAGGGATGAGCCGATACGGCGGAGGTGCTCCTCGCCCACGCTCGGAGTGTCGACCAGGGTGAGGACCAGCGCATCGACCCCGGGGTCGGCCTCAAGGGCTGACAGAGAGGCCCGCAAGGACGACGCCATGCCGCTGGCCCAGTCAGGGTTGTCCACCAGTCTCACCTCAGCCGTCATACCGTCGGCACTGCTCATCACAGGCAGGGGTATCGGCCGGCCGGCACCGAGAACGACAACCACCGGGTCCAGCCCGGCCCGGACACAGGACTCGATCGCCAGATCCACCAGCCGGCGGCCACCCACCTCGACCCCTGCCTTGGGCTGCCCGAAACGGGACCCCGCGCCGGCCGCAAGAACCACCCCTGCGATCCTCAGCCAGGGGTCCTGCCCTGTCGCGTCAGGTCCCATGGCATCGCGTCCCATGGCATCGCGTCCCACGTCCTCAAGTCCCCTGTTGCTCATGGTGAATGCGCCCGTCCCCCGGAGTCAGTCGCTCACCGCCCCCGCCCCAGCGCAGCGCGATGATCTCGGCGGCGATGGATACGGCGGTCTCCGGCGGCGTGCGGGCTCCGAGGTCGAGCCCGATCGGGCTGGACAGGCGAGTCAGCTCCAGGTCGCTCAACCCTGCCTCGCGTAGTCGCTCGATCCGGTCCGCGACGGTGCGACGCGATCCCATCGCCCCGACGTACGCCACGTCCGGCAGCCGGAGCGCGACCTCCAGCAGCGGCACATCGAACTTGGGGTCGTGGGTGAGCACGCACACGACGGTGCGCGAGTCGACCGCGCCGGCCGCGACCTGCTCGCTCAGGTACCGGTGCGGCCAGGCCACCACGACGTCGTCGGCGTCCGGGAAGCGCGAGGCCGTCGCAAAGACAGCCCGGGCGTCGCAGACCGTGACGTGGTACCCGAGGAACGACCCCAGCCGGGCCAAGGCAGCGGCGAAGTCGATCGCCCCGAAGACCAGCATCCGCGGCCTCGGGGCATAGGAGGCGCAGAAGACGCGCATCCCCTCACCCAGGCGCTGACCGTCCGGGCCGTAGGTGACCAGCTCGCTGCGACCGCTGGCCAGCAGCCCCCGCACATCATCGGCGATCGCCGCCCGCGCCCGGCCGGACTCCAGGTCGCCCTCGAGCGGTATGCCGGCTCCCTCGGGGCGAACGACCAGTCGCCTGCCCAGCCAGGCAGGATCCGGATGCTCCACCACGGTGACCACGGCCACCGGGCGCCCCGCCCCGATGTCCGCGGCGACGCCGGCAAGCCCGGGGAACGTCTCGGCCGACACCCTCTCCACGAACACATCCAGGATGCCGCCACAGGTCAGTCCGACCGCAAAGGCGTCGTCGTCGCTGACGCCGTAACGCTGGAGCACCGGATGACCGTCAGCCACCACCTGCTGGGCCAGCTCGTAGACCGCGCCCTCGACGCAACCGCCGGAGACCGAACCGACGGCTGTCCCGTCCGGACCGACCAGCATGCAGGCACCGGCCGGGCGTGGAGCCGACCCCCAGGTCCCGACGACGATCCCCACCCCGATCGCCTCGCCGTCGTGCCACCAGGCCATCAGCTCGGGCAGAACGTCAAGCACGGGCCACCAGCCGGTCTGAGACCTCGCGTGCTGACTCGGGTGGGTGCGCCATGAACCAACATTAGGCGAACCGGCACGGCCCGGCCCGGCCAGTGGCAACCGGGTGACACCAGCAGATCCCGGAAAGCCCGGGGCAGCCGGGCAGGTGAGGTTCTGGGTGGCCCGCCGGGCAGGTGAAGCTAGGCTGATCCCGTGAGCCTGATGTCGACAATGCTCCTCGGCTTCGTCGCCGGCGTTACTATCCTGCTCGGTTTGCCGATCGGCCGGTTGCGCACTGCCACCCCCACACTGAGCGCGGTGCTGAACGCGACCGCCGTCGGCGTGCTGCTGTTCCTCTTCTGGGACGTGCTCTCCGCCGCCTGGACCCCCATCGACGAGGCCCTGGCCTCAGCCCACGAGGGCAAGGGCGGTCTGGGGACGGCCGCGGGCTACGGCACGCTCTTCGCCGGAGGCCTGGCCGTCGGCCTGCTGGCGCTCGTCTACTACGAGCACTGGATGGCTCGGCAGCTCCTGCGGATAAGGACGTCTCCGGCAGACCCGGGTGATCACGGTCCGGGGGCCATGAGCGTCAGCGAGGTCGCAGCCCGACCCCCGAGCAGGATGGCCTCCTGGTCCGCCGCCCGCCGGCTCTCGCTGCTGATTGCCATGGGCATCGGCCTGCACAACTTCGCCGAGGGCCTGGCTATCGGGCAGTCCTCCGCCCTCGGGGAGCTGTCCCTGGCCCTGCCGCTGGTCATCGGTTTCGCCCTGCACAACGCCACCGAGGGCTTCGGCATCGTCGCCCCGCTCACCGGCGACCTCGACTCCGAGGGAAGCAAACGCGTGCCGAGCTGGGGGTTCCTGCTGGCCATGGGGGCCATCGGCGGCGGACCCACCTTCGTCGGAACCCTGGTCGGCTACCAGTTCACCAGCGAGCCGGTCACCGTCATCTTCCTGACCGTGGCCGCCGGATCGATCCTGTATGTCGTGACCCAGCTTCTCGCCGTCGCCGCCAGGACCCGGCGCTCGGACCTTCTTGCCTACGGTCTGCTGATGGGACTGCTCGCAGGCTTCCTCACCGACGGCATCGTTACCGCGGCCGGAGCCTGAGACCTGAGTCTGACCACCGGCGCCGTCCCCTGGTTTGGGGTCAGAGCCAGCCTCGGCGTTTGAAGACTATGTAGAGGGTGCCCGACATGAGGATGATCACGGCGGCGCTGGCGTACAGGCCCGAGTACCTGGCGAAGCCCGGGTAGGGGATGTTCTGGCCGAACCAGCCCGTCACCGCGGTGGGAACGGCGATGATCGCGGCCCAGCCGGTGAGCTTCTTCATGACCGTGTTCAGGCGGGCGTCCTGGAGGGACAGGTTCGTCTCGAAGACCGTGGTGACCATGTCCCGCAGAGACTCGGTCCACTCGGAGGCGCGCAGGACGTGGTCGTACAGGTCGGCATACCAGCCGTCGAGCTCGCTGCGGTGCCCGTTGCCCTCGCTGCGGTGTCGCTGGACCGCGTTGACGACCTCGCGCATCGGCAGGATGACCCGGCGCAGCTCCACGAGCTCCTTGCGCACCCGATAGGTCCGCTGCTGGATCTCGCGGGTGACGGCGTGGTCGTCGAACAGTCCGTCCTCGAGCGCCTCGATCGCGTCGTCCATGAGCTGGATCGTCTCGAAATGGCCATCCACGACGACGTCCAGCAGCCCGTGAAGCAGCGCCCCTGGGCCCAGCTTGAGCAGCTCGGGGTCGTCCTCCCAGCGCTCCACCACCTGATCCATGTCGAAGTTGGCGTCAGCGCGCACCGTCACGATGCCCCTGGGCATGACGAACGCCGACACGCGGCTGACCTCGAGGCGGGAGTCCAGCGGGCCGAGCCGGGGGTCCCCTCCCACATCGAGGCGCGCCCCGTACACCGTCACGAAGGTGTGAGTGGCGTGGCGGGTGGCCTTCGGCCGCTCGATCGAGGCAAGGGCGTCCTCGACCGCGTGCGGGTCAAGGGTCAGCTCGGCCGCCAGCTTGAGCAGCAGGTCATGGTCGGGCTCGCACAGGTCGAGCCAGACGAGGGCGCCCTCGTCCTGCAGATGGTCGGACACGTCCTCAATCGGAAAGTCCTCAGCCTCGAGCCGGCCGTCCCGCCACACGCGGGTGCGGATGCCGTCGCTGGTGCTGTTGGTCACCCGCTCAGTCTGCCCTGACGAGGTGCCGGATCTGCTCAAGGGGCCTCAGGCATGCCGCGGCTCGCAGGCTGCACCACAGCTGGCACGGACCCGCGGGGGCCGGATCTCGCTGTCGGCCAGCCGACCCGCCAGAGGTACGGCGCCCGTGCGGGCAGCTGGCCGGACCCCTCAGCTGCCGTCCGGGGCCGCTGAGTTGAAACGTGCGAGCAGGTCGCCGAAGGCTTCCACATCGCAGGCCGGCCAGTTCGGCAGCTCCTGGCGGATGAGGCGGCGGCGGGCCCGCCGGGCCTGGGTGAGGCGTTGCCGACCACGCGCGGTCAGGCTCAGCCGCTGGGAGCGCCGGTCGGCGGTGTCGGTCTCGCGCGCGATGAGCTGAAGGTCCTGGAGCAGCCTGAGCTGGCGGCTCAGGGCGCCCTTGTCGATGCCGAAGTAGTCGCTGAGATCGGCCGCCCGGGCGCTGCCCAGGTCGTGCAGCCTGGTGAGAAGGGCGTAGGCGGTGGCCTGCAGGTCAGGAGGGGCGTCGCGGGAGAGGTCGCCCGAGCCGGCGCGGGCGCGGCGGAGCAGGACGGCGAGCTCGCGCTCGACCCGGCTGTACCCGTCAGGGTTGCGCTCGGCCATGTCTGCTCAGTGTTCGAAGCGGGGGCGCAACGGGTAGGAGCTGTCGCCGAGCTGGTCCGTTCGGGTGGCGAGAACCTGATGAAGCTGGATGCCGTTGCGCTCGAAGGCGAGCCGGGAACCGGCCATGTAGAGCCCCCAGATCTTCGCCGTCGCCAGGTCGGCTTCGGCGACGCACTCGTCCCAGTGCTCCTCGAGGTTCTCGCACCAGCGCGCCAGGGTGCGGGCGTAGTGCACCCGCAGGTTCTCCTGGTGCTGCACCTCGAGCCCGGCATCCTCCATCGCGGACACGATGTCGCCGGATCCGGTGAGCTCCCCGTCGGGAAAGACGTACTTGCCGATGAAGCCGCGCCGGGCGATCCCGGGGTGAAGGTTGTCCGGGCGGGTGATGCCGTGGTTGAGCAGCGTGCCACCGGGACGCAGCCGGGAGCGCAGGAAGCGGAAGTATGCCGGGTAGTTGCCCACGCCGATGTGCTCGATCAGGCCGATGGAGCTGACGGCGTCGAACCCGGTCTCGGTGACGTCGCGGTAGTCGAGGTGACGGACCTCGGCCAGGTGGTCGAGGCCTTCCGCGGTGTTGCGTTCCCGGGCCCAGCGCGCCTGCTCGGCGGACAGGGTGACACCCAGCACGGATACCCCGTAGTTCTTGGCGGCGTGCCGCACCATGCCGCCCCACCCGCAGCCGACGTCCAGGAGCCGCGTCCCGGGTTTCAGGCCGAGCTTGCGGGCGACCAGGTCGTGCTTGTACTCCTGGGCCTGCTCCAGCGTCGTGTCCTCGGTCGGGTAGCAGGCGCAGGTGTAGGCCATGGACGGGCCCAGAACGAGCTCGTAGAACCGGTTCGACACGTCGTAGTGGTGGCTGATGGCGTCAGCGTCGCGGCGTTTGGCGTGCTTGATGCCCAGTGAGCGCAGCGACCGAACCTCGTAGGAGGGTGGTGGCGGCGGGACCAGGGTGCGCACGCCCAGGCTGCGAAGCCAGCGAAACGCCTGCGCCGGGGAGGGGGTCCTGGCCTGCAGGTCGTCGATGGACCGGATGAGATGGTAGGGGTTGCCCGGGTGGACCCCCTCGAACTGGAGGTCGTCCTGCAGGTAGGCGCGGGCCACCCCCAGGGAGCTCGGCGCGGTGGCCAGATAGGACGCCCCGCGGGGCCGGGTGAGCCGGATGCCCACCGGGGCGTCCCGGTGACCTGCCGCGCTGCCGTCATACGCGCTGAAGCGCAGGGGCGCATCGGCGCCGAACACGCTCGCGAAGATCTCGCCCAGCTGGACATGTGACCCGCTGGCACGACCGGGGTTCAACCACTGCGTCATCGCTTCCCCACCGCCTTTGCATAGAGGTCGAGCAACCTGGAACCGGGGTCGTATCGCGCCTTCACCTCGCCGTAGGCCGCTCCCCCGTAGAGGGCCCAGAACTCCTCGGGCGGGTAGAAGGACTCGGAGTACAGGGACTTGTGCCCGTCATGGCTGGCCACGGCCGACTCGATGCGCCGGTTGACGTCGCCGGCCCTGGCCTCCGGCAGGATGGGCACGGTGGACCAGAACCCGACGTTCAGATAGGTCTGCCCGGGCCGCAGCGGGTACAGCGGCCACGGCCCCCCGCGCAGACGCAGCGGACACAGCCACACGGGCTCGATCGGCACCTCGCCCAGGAACCAGCGCAGGAACTCGGCCGAGTGGCCGAGCGGGATCTCCACGTCCTGCACGACCCGCTCCCGGGGCAGTTTGCGGCGCCAGCGATCCAGCCGGGCGACAACCTGATGACGGGCCTCCCACCGGACCAGCCCGGCATACACGTCGCTGCGCAGCTTGCGTTTCGGCCACAGCGCCCGGACCAGCCGGTTCTGGGCCCCGAAGGCGCGCGAGCACCAGAACCAGTCCGTGTCCCAGCGCCACAAGTAGTCGCGCACGGTCAGGAAGTCGGTGCTGCGGCTGCGGATCGACTGGTAGTAGATCTGCCGGCCGGTGTAGTCCGAGGTGTATGGCGCGGTGTCGGCCCACGAGCCCAGCGTCAGGTAGGCGTCGTCCACGCCGAAGACCGTGCCGTCCAGGAAGTCGACCGGCTCGCCCTCGAAGGCGGACTCCTCGACGATCCGCGCGACGGCCTCGGTCAGCTCCTCGAGCCGGGTGAAGTGGACATGGCGCAGCCACACGAACGGATGGACCGGCTCCAGGTCGATGACCAGGCGCAGGGCATACCCGAGGGTCCCGTAGGAGTTCGGGAAGGCGCGGAAGAGGTCGCCGTGCTCGCCCTCGGGACCGGCCACCACGATCTCACCCCCGCCGGTCAGGATCTCCAGCTCGCGCACCGACTCATGGGGCAGCCCGCTGCGGAAGGAGCTGGACTCGATGCCCAGCCCGGTGACCGCGCCACCGATGGTGATGGTCTTCAGCTGTGGCACGACCAGCGGCATCAGGCCGTGGGCCAGGGTCGCGTCCACGAGCGTCTCGTAGGTGGTCATGGCCTGGACGTCGGCGGTGCGCGCCACCGGGTCGACCGCGAGGACCTGGTCGAGGCCCGAGGCGTCCAGACCCGGGCCGCTGCTCCTCTCGCGGGACCGGAACAGGTTGGAGGTGCGCTTGGTGAGCCGCACGGGTGAACCCGCCGGGATCGCGGCGAGCTGACGCGTCAGGCGCTCGCGGGCCTGGTCATGGCCGGTGTCGTTGGTGAGCCCCGATCTGGCTCGGGCCAGATTCCTCATGGACGGAGCCTAAGCACGGTTGGTTGTCCCAGGCAACGGTTGGAGCGGTCGTGTTTCGGATCTCGCCGGATAGTGTGTGAGGTGCAGTTCCATCGGCTCAGGTGCGATGTGGAGGTGTGTCGTGGCGGACATGATGCGTGCGTGGGTGGTCTCCGAACCCGGGCCGGTCAGCGGGTCGCCGTTGACCCTGGTCGAACGCCCCGTGCCGGTGCCCGCCGGGGGCGAGATCCTGGTCCGGGTCCGGGCCTGCGGAGTCTGCCGCACCGACCTGCACCTGGCCGAGGGCGACCTGCAGCCCAGGCGCGGCGGGGTGGTCCCCGGGCATGAGGTCGTCGGCGAGGTCGTCCGGCGCAGTGAGAGCACCGGACGTTTCCGGACCGGTGACCGCGTCGGCATCGCATGGCTCCGGCACACCTGCGGCGCCTGCCGCTGGTGCCGCGCCGGCCGCGAGAACCTGTGCCCCCAGTCGCGTTACACCGGATGGGACACGGACGGGGGGTATGCCGAGTTCGCTGTGGTACCAGAGGCGTTCGCCTACCGGATACCGCCGTCGTTCTCCGACGAGCAGGCCGCCCCGCTGCTCTGCGCCGGGATCATCGGATACCGCTCCCTGCTTCGCGCACAGCTCCCTTCCGGAGGCAGGCTCGGGATCTACGGCTTCGGGGCCAGCGCCCACCTGACCGCGCAGCTGGCCATCGCCCAGGGCGCGGAGGTGCACGTCCTGACCCGCGGCCAGGAGGCACGTGAGCTCGCGTTGCACCTTGGCGCCGCGTCGGCTGGTGGTCCGCTCGACGCGGCTCCGGTGCCCCTGGACGCGGCGATCATCTTCGCCCCGGCCGGCGAGCTGGTGCCGGTGGCGCTGGAGTCGCTGGGCCCGGGCGGGACCCTTGCCGTGGCCGGAATCCACCTGAGCGACATCCCGGCCCTGAACTACCAGCGTCACCTCTTCCGGGAGCGGACCGTCTGCAGCGTCACGAGCAACACCCGCCGGGACGGCGAGGAGTTCCTGGTCCTGGCCGAGCGGCTCGGCATCGGGGCCACCACCACTCCTGTCCCGTTCGAGCACGCGGACCAGGCGCTGCGCGACCTCGCTGAAGGCCGGGTCCGGGGCGCCGCCGTTCTCACCCTGACCTGAGGGCGACGGCAGGATGAGGTAAATGTGGGTGAGTCACGGCAACACTGTGGGGTGAATCACGGCAACACCGATGGCAACAGTTCGCGCACCCATCTGGACTTCGACCGGAGGAGGGTGCAACACGTTCCTGGACGGAACCGGCTGGCCCTGCCATGCGTCCAACCAGACACCTGCACCTGAAGGAGAGGGCGGAATGTCGCGAACGTCAATGTGGCGCACGGGTTTCGTGCTGCTCTCGCTGGCGCTGGTCGGTTGTGGCGCGGCCACTGACGGTTCAGAGCCAGCGCCGGCCAAGCCATCATCTGCAACTGTCGCCGTGGCGGGTGGACCGTTCAAGCTGTACACCCACTGCGGCATCCGCGAGCTGACCTTCGGCGGACGCTGGTACGAACGGGCGGGAGGCACGCTGGATGACGGCCATGGGAACCCGCCACACGGGTGGGGGAAGACTTACCAGTCTGGGACGCTGACCAGCTCCGGCTCAACGATGGTGTTCCGGGACCATGCCGGTCACCGCGAGGTGTTCCAACTCAGGCCCGGCGCCACAAGCCCCAAGGTCATCTGTTCCTGAGCTCACGAACCGGTCGGAGCACCGCTGATCTGCCCACCCTTACTTCAATCTTGCCGCCGTACTCACCCTGAGCTGAGTACGTCTGCTCAGTCTCCCCCGCATTCCCGCCTGTCGATGGTGCGCCGGTCCTCGCCGATGAGCGGATGCTCCGCCAACATGGCGATGTGCGAACGTGGTCAGCTTGCAGCCAGGACCCGTTCAAGCGTCGCGTAGCCTGCTGGTTCCCAGGTCGCCTTACCCCCGGGCAGGCCGAGCCGCCCGTTCTGTCCGATCCCTATCAAGCCCAGGGCGCGCAAGACAGCCCACCCGCGAGCGCGTTCGATGGTGGCTTCGTCGACGTCGTCATAGGCATCGAAGAACCGCTGTGCCGCTCCGGCGGGCAGCAGGATCCAGGCGGCCGAAAGGTCGGTCGCGGGATCGCCCGCGCACATTTCGCCGAAGTCGATCACTCCGGCCAGTGCCCCGTCGCGAACGATCACATTCGCCGGATGCAAGTCACCATGAAGCCAGAGCGCCGCACCCTGCCAAGCGGGGGCGGCGACGGCCTTCTGCCAGACCTCATGCGCAGCATCAGCGTTTGCATAGTCGGCGATCACCTGGAACCAGTCGTCGTCGGTCTCCATCACTCCGGCCAGAGGGATCCCGCGCGTGGGGTTGGCCGGAGCGTCCGCCGGCGCCTGCTGATGCAGCGCGCTGAGGAACTCCGCGAGGACCTCCGCTGACTCGGTGCGGGTGATCGGCATCTGATCGGCCGGCTCACCCTCAACCCAGCTCCAGGACTCCGGACATAGTGCGCGCCGAGTCGGGGTTGTTGACCGTTTGAGCTGGGGGTTTGTAGCTACGGGGACGCTGCTTGTCGCCTGGGGTGCGTCATAATTGATGTGATGGTGAAGTGCGCCGTTGAGATGGCGAACAACGACGATCATGAGGATCAACTGCCACCGGACGGGCCATAACCGCTGCTCACGGCTGTGTGTGCACGTGACTGATTCCACCAACCCGTTCCCGGGCACCGCCCCTGCGAGGTCAAAACTCGCTCCGACCACTCACGAATTATGACGCCATGTCTGGAGTCCTGGCGTCCGAGTCATCAAGTGACGCCCCGCGTCACGGTGACGGTGACACCCCCGTCCGGCTCCAGCGGAATTGAGCTGGAACGCATGGAACATGCCGTAGATCCGTCACGATGTGCCAC
>DASVKO010000277.1:0-6629 GCA_036385355.1 Dermatophilaceae bacterium | reverse complement strand
GTCTTCCGCAAGGCAGCCCGCAACTTCAACCCGGTCTGCGCGATGGCTGCCAGGATCGCCATTGCCGAGGTGGAGCACCTGGTCGAGCCGGGCGAGCTCGACCCGGACTCGGTCCACCTGCCCGGGGTGTATGTCGACCGGGTCGTTCCGCTGACCGCGGCGCAGACCGTGGACAAGAGGATCGAGCGGCTGACAACACGACCGCTCGAGCTCACGAACGCAGGGGAGTGACCGATGGCACTGAACAGGGAGCAGATGGCAGCCCGGGCCGCCCGCGAGCTGCGCGACGGGGACTACGTCAACCTCGGCATCGGCCTGCCGACCCTCGTCCCCGACTACGTCGACCCCGGCATCGAGCTGGTCCTGCAGTCCGAGAACGGCATCCTCGGCACGGGCAGGTACCCCTTCGAGGGGGACCAGGACCCAGACCTGATCAACGCCGGCAAGGAGACCGTGACCGTCCTGGCAGGGGCCAGCTTCTTCGACTCGGCCGCGAGCTTCGGGATGATCCGTTCCGGCAAGATCGACGCGGCCATCCTGGGCGCCATGCAGGTCTCTGCTTCTGGTGACCTCGCCAACTGGACGATCCCCGGCAGGATGATCAAGGGCATGGGCGGGGCCATGGACCTCGTGCATGGTGCGCGACGGGTCATCATCCTCATGGAGCACGTCGCCAGGAACGGGGACTTCAAGATCGTCAAGGAATGCTCCCTGCCGCTCACCGGGGAACGCGTCGTCCACCGCATCATCACCGACCTGGCCGTTCTGGATGTCACCGACGAAGGGCTGCGGCTGATGGAGTGTGCACCGGGGGTCACCGAGGCCGAGGTCCGGGCAGCGACCGAGCCCTACCTCATCTCCGGCCTGGCCTGAGCTCTGAGATGGACCGGGCATGAACCAGACGTCAACCCGGGTATGGATCCGGCATGGATCCGGCGTGAACTCTTCTGCACTGCTATCAGCAAAGGACCGAATATGACCACGCAGCAGCCCGTCTGGATTGTTGGCGGCTACCAGAGCGACTTCGCGAGGAACTTCACCAAGGAGTCCTTGGAGATCGGTGATCTTGTCCGGGAGACGACGGTTGGCACGCTGGCCCGGGCCGGGATCTCCGCCGGTCAGATCGAGGTCATCCACGTCGCCAACGCGATGGGGGAGTTCTATGTGAAGCAGGGCCATCTGGGGTCGATGGTGGCCAGCGTCGTCCCCGGGCTGGCCGGCATACCGTCGTCCAGGCATGAGGCGGCCTGCGCGTCCGGGAGCGTGGCGGTCCTGGCGGCCATGGCCGATCTGGAGTCGGGCCGGTATGACGTCGCCCTGGTGCTGGGGGTGGAGATCGAGCGGAACGTGTCGGGGGCGGTGGGTGCCGGCTACCTGGCCTCTGCTGCGTGGGTCGGGCATGAGGGTCAGGGGCAGGACTTCGTGTGGCCGTTCACCTTCTCCGAGGTCGCCCGGGAGTATGACCGGCGGTACGGCCTGCGCGACGAGCATCTGCACCGTATCGCCGCGTCGAACTTCGCCAACGCCAGGACCAACCCGATGGCGCAGACCCGCGGCTGGGCGACCCCGCCGGCGTGCTTCACCGCCGATGATGAGGCGAACCCGCAGGTCGTGGGCCGGGTCCGGCGGTACGACTGCAGCCAGGTCACCGACGGCGGGGCGGGCATCGTCCTGGTCTCCGACCGGTGGTTGCGTGAGCACGGGGACGGCCTGGAGGGACCGGTCGCGCGGATCTCGGGCTGGGGGCATCGCAACGCCTCGCTGAGCCTGCAGGACAAGCTCGACGCCAGCGCCCACGCCGAGTACGTGTTCCCGCATGTTCGGGATGCGATCACCGACGCGTTCTCCCGGGCGGGGGTGCAGGATGTCTTTGCCCTGGACGGTATCGAGACCCATGACTGTTTCACCATCTCGCAGTACATGGCCATCGACCACTTCGGGATCACCAAGCCGGGGTGCAGCGGCGACGCCGTCGACAGCGGCATCACCGAGCGTGGCGGCGCCCTGCCGATGAACCCGAGCGGTGGCCTGATCGGTGGTGGGCATCCGGTCGGGGCGACCGGGGTGCGGATGCTGCTGGACAGCTACCTGCAGGTGACCGGGCAGGCGACCGGCTACCAGGTCGCGGGTGCCAGGCGCTTCGCGACCCTGAACATCGGAGGCAGCGCGGCCACGGCCGTCTGCACCGTCGTCGAGGCAGGCTGACCTTTGAGGTCATCCGGACCAGGCCGCGGTGGCTTGCGGTCCGCCTCACCGGATCCGCACCGGCGGACGGTTGAGCTGAGGTGCCAGCGGGGCGACGGGCCGAGGGGCTTCAACCAGGGCGTCACCTGACGGTCTCGTCGGCGCGGACGGGGTCACCGCGGTGCTGACGACGTCAGTCCGGTTCGCGGGGCAGCTGACCAGGCAGTTGGTGATGGCGAAGAACGGGTAGAAGCGCGACCCGATGCTGGTCATTCCCTGGTAGTCCCCGACGAACCTCCCGCCGGCATCGGGTGCGGCCCTGAAGTTGAACGGGCCACTCAGGTGCTGTTCCTGACTGACCTGAGCGCCCGTCCCGCTCACTGTCCGGAACCACACGTCCGTGGTCAGGGCCGGTGTCGCCGGGTCGTCGTGCCGGAAGTCGTACCAGGTCAGTCCCACCTGTCCGGCTGTGTTCACCGCGATGGTCGGCAGGAAGGCCTGCCCTCCGTAGCGGGTACTGACAACGGTGGGGGAGGTCCAGGTTCGACCGGCGTTACCGGAGGTGACCAGCAGCGACTCGTCGTATTGGCCGGCGCTCAGGGAAGCACTTTGCCAGGCGAGGTACAGCCTGCCGGTTCTCGGATCAATGGCGACGGAAAACAGCGAGTCGCCGGTTCGCAGGTATTCGCCGGTCTTCGGATCGGTGACAGTGACGGTGCCTACCGGCGCGATGCGCTGGGGCGAAGACCAGGTTCGTCCATGGTCGGCGGACTTGACGAACGCGAGCCAGTCGGGGGTGCCGGGTGTCGACCAGTTGAAGAACACGTAGACCGCTCCGGTGAGCGGGTCGACCACGGGAGTGTCGATGGCCGCTGCCTCATCGGTGGGCAGTGCCGCGATGGTGAGAGGAGCGCTCCAGGTTCGCCCGCCGTCGGTCGTGCGAGAGAACCTGGCAGGGACGTGGAAGCTTCCGTCGGGGTTGGGGGTGAAGTGGTCCCACGTGGCATAGGCGATCCCCGGATGGGTGGGATCCGCGACCACCCACTCCTTGTCCAGAGATCCCTGCACGTCCCCGTTGGTGTCCTGGTCAAGGATCCGGACCCGCTGCCAGGAGCGGCCACCGTCGGTCGAGGTGGCGGAGGCGATGGCATCGGCCGCGGTGAAGTTGGGCGCCAGGTTGTTCGGCGTGAAGGAGAGCGCCACGGCGTAGGCCCGGCCATCAGGCCCGATCGAGGCAACCGGATCGGAGGCCCGGTCGTAGGCGAGTCCGTCGGGTGCGCACCGGCTGAACGGGAGGGCCACCTCACCCCAGGTCTTGCCCGCGTCGGCGGAGTACCCGGCCGCCAGACCCAGTGCCCCGCCGTTGGAGAAGCGGTCCTGCTGCCAGACTCCGATCAGGTTGCCCGGACGCGCGGGGTTTGCGGCGATGTGGGGCTCCACCTCTGCCTCACGATAGAGCTTGCCGCCCAGACGAGGTACCTGACATACCGCCAGAGGCGAGGGCCCGGACACCCGCACCAGCGGTTGAACCGGAGTGGCGGCACTGGCTGACACCGCCGTCGACACTGTGAGAGACACCAGAGCGATCGAGGCAAAGACGGTTGGTCGGCGCATGACGAAGATCATGCACGCAGGATGCTGCTCAGGGAACCTCAAACAGGTCAAATCTTTGCGGCCCGGACGATGGCCGCTACGTTCGGCGCTCACCGCCCAGCCGGCTGAACGTCTATGTCCTCACTCTCACAGGCCTGTGCCGGACAGCGCGAAGAAGACCAGGTCCAGCACGGCGATCAGGATCGTGGCCAGGAAGAACCGGCGTGACGACGGGTCCCGATAGGCACTGGCCGCGGCCGTACCGGCGACCAGCACTGCCACACCGAAGCCGGCCCAGCGCCAGGGGCCGGGCTGGCCGCCCGGACCGAACAGGATCACCGCCGACACTGCCAGCAGGATCCCCGCGCCGGCCAGGGCGGTGGCCTTCGCGCCCAGCCGGTGTGGAAGTCCGCGGACCCCGGTCGCAGCGTCGTCGCTCAGGTCCGGCAGCACGTTGGCCAGATGGGCGGCCACGCCGAGCAGCCCGCCGGCGATCAGTGCCCAGGGGGCAGGCCATCGCGGGGGAGCGGCCGAGAGGGTCGCGATCGCCGGGAGCATCCCGAAGGCGATCGCATACGGCAGCCAGGACAGGGCGGTCGCCTTCAGGCCGAGGTTGTAGAGCCACCCGCAGGCCACGGTGACCAGCGCTGCCGCGCCGCCTGGCCAGCCGAGCGCTGCGGACAGGGAGAGGGTCAGGATGAGGGCGACCAGGGCGGCGACAGCCGCGACGCGGGGCGCCACGGCCCCGGCCGCCACGGGCTTGTCGGGCCGGTCCACGGTCCGATCGCGCTCGGCGTCCAGGTAGTCGTTGGACCAGCCGATCGACAGCTGACCCGTGAATACCGCTGCGGTCACGAGGATCCCGGTGCCGAACGGGAGGTCGGCCAGCACGGCCAGCCCGGCGCTCAGCACGGTCACGGCCACCGAAGGGACCGGATGGCAGGACAGGGCCAGCGCTCGCACCATCGGGGACGGGGAGGACAGGGACAGGGGCATGACGCGATGCTAGAGCGGTGAGTCGAGAAACACACCGTCCCGGATTATTTCGCCGGACCGGTCTCGTCACCATAAGGTTTGCGGGTGACTACCCTGGCTGGCGTCCACGCCACTCTGCCGCCGCACCGCTACGCCCAGGCGGAGCTGACCGCCGCTTTCACCGAGGTGTGCCTGGGGCCGGATGGCAACCAGGCCCTGCTGGAGCGGCTGCACGCCCACGCCCGGGTCAGTAGCCGGCACCTTGTCCTTCCGCTGGAGCAGTACGCCACGCTCCCCGGTTTCAGGGAGTCCAACGACCTCTTCATCGCCCACGCGGTCGAGCTGGGTGCCGCGGCGCTGACCGGAGCGTTGCAGCGTGCAGGGATCGCTCCCGACGAGGTCGACGTGGTCATCTCCACCACCATCACCGGCATCGCGGTGCCCTCGATCGAGGCCCGGATCGCCCAGGTCGTCGGCCTGCGCCCCGACGTGAAACGGGTGCCGCTGTTCGGGCTGGGCTGCGTGGCCGGCGTGGCCGGGATCGCTCGTCTGCACGACTACCTGATCGGTCATCCGAACGAGGTCGGGGCCCTGCTGTCCGTCGAGCTCTGCTCCCTGACGGTGCAGCGTGACGACCGCTCGGTCGCCAACCTGGTGGCCAGCGGCTTGTTCGGCGACGGGGCGGCCGCGGTGGTCGCGGTGGGCGCCAACCGGCCCGAGCCGGGCCCGCGGGTCGTTGACTCCCGCAGCCACCTCTACCCGGACACCCAGCGCACCATGGGATGGGACGTCGGCAGCGGCGGGTTGAAGATCGTGCTCGACGCGCAGGTGCCCGCCATCGTGCAGCAGTATCTCGGCCACGACGTCCGCTCGTTCCTGGCCGCGCACTCGCTCCAGGTCGAGGACGTCGGCGCGTGGGTGTCGCATCCGGGCGGCCCCAAGGTGATCGAGGCCATCGAGGCCGAGCTGGGCCTGGCCGGGGACCCGCTGGAGCTCACCTGGCGCTCGCTCGACCAGATCGGAAACCTCTCGTCCTCCTCGGTGCTGCACGTGCTGCGGGACACGCTGGACAAACGCTCCCTGACGCCCGGGACCCCCGGGATGCTGATGGCGATGGGTCCGGGTTTCTGCTCCGAGCTCGTGCTGCTCGAGTGGTGACCCGATGACCCCCTATGTCCTGCTGATCGTCGTGGTCGCACTCGAGCGGCTGGCCGAGCTGGTCGTCTCCCGGCGCAACCTGGCCTGGGCGCTGCGGCACGGGGGGCGTGAGTACGGCTTCGGGCACTACCCGTTCATGGTCGTGCTGCACACCGGGCTGCTCGTCGCCTGCCTGGTCGAGGCTGCGCATCGCGGGTTCATCCCGGCGCTGGGCTGGTCGATGTTCGTGGTGGTTGTCCTGGCCCAGGCCCTGCGATGGTGGTGCATCACGACCCTCGGCCCCCGGTGGAACACCCGGATCGTGGTGATTCCGGGGCTGCCCCTGGTTGACGGGGGACCGTACCGCTGGGTGCGTCACCCGAACTATGTCGCGGTGGTGCTGGAGGGCATCGCCCTGCCGCTGGTGCACACCGCCTGGGTCACCGCGGTCATCTTCACCGTGGTCAACGCCGTTCTGCTGCGGGTGCGGATCTCGTCCGAGAACGCGGCGATGGCGCGGGCTCTGGCCCAGGCCCCTCCACCGACGTCCGCGATGGCACAGGATCGACCATGACGCGGGGTCGTTCATGACGCGGGATCGACAGTGACCCGGTGATCGACACCGACCTCATCGTCGCCGGAGCAGGGCCGGCCGGGCTGGCCACCGCGCTGTATGCCGCGCGGGCCGGGCTGCGCACGGTGGTGCTCGAGGCGCGTCCCAGCCCCATCGACAAGGCGTG
>DASVKO010000276.1:0-2220 GCA_036385355.1 Dermatophilaceae bacterium | reverse complement strand
TCGTCTGTCCCTGCATAGCTGTGTTCATCACCGCGCGGCGTACAGCGCCGCGGTGTACCCGTCGGGTCCGGACCCGACGATGATCAGGGCGCGGGGGGGCGTGGGTCTGGTCGCGGTTCCTGTTCTTCACCGGCAAGGGCGGGGTGGGCAAGACCTCCGTTGCCTGTGCCACTGCCTTGCAGGTGTTGTGTTGGCGCAGAGCACGCTGGAGCGTTGCCGGGGCGCTTCGGTCTCCTGAGCCGCATCAGCCCCGAACGCGCGCGTGGTCGACGAAGAGTTCGAGCAGCTCCACGACGGCCTCTGGGCCGGGGACCCGTTGTGCGGCAACGGTTTCGCCGTCACCGACCTTGACCGTCAGGTCGCCGGACGCGGGGTCGAGTGCGGCGAAGGCCCGCGCGTCGGTCACGTCGTCCCCGAGGTAGAGCGTCGCGTCCGAGCAGGTCTGTCGCGCCAGGTCGACCAAGGCACTGCCCTTGTTCGCCTCAAGCACGGTCAGCTCCACGACGTCCTTGCCGGGCAGAACGTGCACGCCCGTATACCGTCCACCCACCTCGTACGCGGCGGCCGCGGCAACCGAGGGCTCGACGCCCCGGGTGTGGAGGACCACCGTCGAGTCCACGACATGAACTGCGCTCGAGTCGTCCCGTGGTCCGATCCCTCACCGAACAAAGACACTCACCCATCGCGGCTAGTTGAGGACGTCCGCCGATCCGACCCGCCTCGCGCCTGCGAGTGCCCTGGAGGCTCTGTCTGCCGCTGATGTTGTGGTGTTCAGTCCGGCGCCGACGCTGTTCACGGCGCTGTGGGCACGGACCCATGCCGCGCGTGAGCGAGCAGAGCCTCAAGCCCTGCGCGGCTCAGCCCGGCAGCGTAGGAATCAGTCGACCCGATGTCGACCCGCCCCCAGTGGGCGAGCTCGGGCTCCTCGTGCCGAACGAGCGGACTTGCGGCGAACACCGCCTCTACTCGTCCGAGGACCTCCGCAGGCTCTTGGCCGTCCAACACCTGAAGTCGCTCGGGCTGAGCCTGACCGAGGTCAAGGCCGCCCTCGACGACCCGGGGTTCGACGCTTCGGAAGCACTGGCAGACCACATCACGACGCTCGAGCATCGGCTCAGCGCCCGACAGGAGCTGCTCGGGTGCCTCCGCAACCTGCAGGGCGCCGCCTAGACCGGTTGGGAAGAGATCCTGACACTGGTCGCACCGACCGAACACCTGAGTCACCGCGAACCGACCGTTCGACTCCGCGCGGCCCTCGACGCCCCGACCACAGCGCCACTCTCCCTGCTCGTGCAGAACCTCGCCGCCGAGGCCGATCCCGGCGTCCAGGCCATCCTCGAGTGGGCCATCGTCCAGCATGGCCCCAACGCCGTCCCTCTGGTCACCGAGCACCTCGCGGACCAGGACCCCACGGTGCGCGTCCAGATGTCTTTCGTCCTGGCCAAACTCGCTGACCCGCGGGCCGTCCCGGCGCTGGTACCGCTGCTCGGCGACCCCGACCCGGAGATCGCCTCGACGGCGGGCTTCGCGCTGGGGCGCATCGGCGGCCCGGACGCGCTCAGCGCACTCATCGGCCGTCTCGGCGTCGGCTCCGGCACCCGAGGCGACATCCTCGGCGACGCGATAGCCCGCTTCGACGACCAGGCGATCGGCCCGCTCACCGGCGCCCCGAGTACCGGAACCCAGGACGTCCGCGAGCACGCAGCCGCGGCCCTCGGCTTCATCGTGAGCGCCGAGACCGCGCCAGCCCTGGCCAGCGCCCTATCCGACGCGGACGCCGACGTCCGCCTTGCGGCGCTGGTCGCCCTCGGTCACCTCCGCGGTGAGATGGCCGACGTCCGAATCCGTCGCGGCACCGATCGCGGCGTGCGATTCTGTCGCTGCGCGGCCACACCGCTCACCGCGAGTCCTATGACTCCACATGTGCAGGGCTGCTCACATCATCAACGACTTCGAGTCGGGCGCAGTGCCGTCGCCGAAGGGGCGGCCGCCGAGCTGCTGACGCCCGTGGGGGGTGAGCCAGTTCGACAGATCCGGCCCCTTCGGGACGACACGCGTCGGGTTGATGTCCTCGTGCATGACGTAGTAGTGCTCCTTGATCTGGCCGAAGTCGATCGTGTCGCCGAACCCCGGGGTCTGGAACAAGTCACGCGCATACGCCCACAGCACCGGCATCTCGCTCAGCTTGCTCCGGTTGCACTTGAAGTGCCCGTGGTAGAC
>DASVKO010000275.1:0-3651 GCA_036385355.1 Dermatophilaceae bacterium | reverse complement strand
AGCATGAGGACGTCGGGCTGCTTGGAGGCCTGGTACCCGTTGACCGAGCGCCCCTCGGCCTCGAGGATCCGGTCGAGGCGCTGGATGTTGCCGTACCGCTGCCGGTAGGCCTCCCAGTCGAGCTCCTCGAGCTCCTCGTATCCCTCGAACTGGCTGATGACGCCGCTGTGGAAGGGAACGAACATCTTGTGGATCATCTGCTGCCAGACCTTGACCTCGTTGGGACGCAGCCCCAAGGTCTCGGCGAGCTCCACCCGCCGCCGCACCGGCAGAGCCTCCAGGACCTCCAGCGCCCGCCGAAGCACCCACACCGCCATCACGTTCGTGTAGGCGTTGTTGTCCAGCCCCGCGTCCTCCGCTCCCGGGTACCCGGTGTGGAACTCGTCAGGTCCCATCACCCCGCGGATGACGAAGCGATCCAGCCCGGGATCGAGGGTTGCCAGCGAAGCCCAGTAACGGGCGATCTCCAGGATCATCTCCGCGCCCTCCTCCGAGAGGAAGGCCATGTCACCGGTCGCCTCGAAGTAGTGCCACGCGGTGAAGGCCACCGCCAGACCCGCGTGCCGCTGAAGCTGGCTGACGTCCGGCAGCCAGCGACCCGAGAGGGGGTTGAGGTGGATCAGCTGGCTGACCTCGCGTCCGTCGCTGCCCGACTGCCAGGGGTACAGCGCGCCCTGCAGGCCGCAGGCCAGAGCGGCATCGCGGGCAGCCGGCAGGCGACGATACCGGTATCTCATCAGCGCCCGGGTGAGGCTGGGAGCCCTCAGGGTCAGCACCGGGAGCACGAAGAGCTCGTCCCAGAAGATGTGCCCGCGGTAGGCCTCACCATGCAACCCCCGGGCCGGCACGCCGGCATCCGCCTCAAGGGTGTGCATGGACAGCGTCTGCAGCAGGTGAAAGAGGTACAGCCGCACCGTGAGGGACGCCTGCGGACCAGCTTTGTGATCCTCCTCCAGCGAGGTGTGAAAACGCTCCCAGAGCTGCGCCCAGGCCAACGTGTGCTCATCGAGCAGCTCATCGAAGCCGGGCGCGCGCTCCAGCTCCCAGACCACCGCCTCGGACGGCTCGGAGACGGCCCAGTCGCGTCCGGTATGCAGGGCCACCACCTTCTCCACCGAGATCACCTGACCCGCGGTGACCTCCACCGCCATCTCCTCCATGACCAGGCCCGGCTCGGTACGCACCTGCCGTGGCACGTCGCAGAGCACCCCGGAACAGCGAACCTGGGTCCTCGCCGCGACGGCGATCCTGATCCGGGACTGGGTCGTCTCGACACTCAGCACCACGGTGTCAGGACTGGAGGATCTCTGGTCGACCGACACGAGATGATCGCTGGCCAGCTTCCGGTAGCGGTCAACACCCGCGTTCTGCACGGTCCCGTCGATGCCCGTGCGGATGCGCAGCGTCCCCGACCAGTTCTCGGGGATGACCGTGGTCTCCAGCCCGGCCAGGTGCGCCCGCGCCATGTGCACGAAGCGCTGCTGGGTCAGCCCGGTGAGCCGCCCCTGGGAATCACGGAAGCGAAGCCACCGGGTGAGTATTCCGCGCCGCAGGTCCAGCTCCTGGCGCTGGGTGAGCACCTCCACCCTCGCGAGGTCGAGCCAGTCACCGCCGTCGACCGCGATGGTGACCGGGAGCCAGTTGGGCAGGTTCACCATGCTCTCGTTGTCCACGGGTTGCCCGACGACCTCGTCCCGCAGCCGGTTCCAGCAACCGGCGACGTACGTACCCGGGTAGTGAACCCCGTCCGCAAACGACTCCGGCGCGGCCCCGCGGGCGGCGAAATACCCGTTTCCCAGCGTGCACAGGGCCTCACGCAGGCCCTCATGCTCCGGTTCGAATCCCTCGTAGGCGAGGACCCATTCGCTCACGTCCGGGACCTCCCGGTTGCGCTGGACGACCCGGTTGCGCTCGACGGCGCCACGTCGACGCCGGCCAGATCACGGACGATGACATCTGCGCCGTGATCGAGCAGCTCCTGCCCGTGACCTGCCCGGTCCACCCCCACGACCAGCCCGAAGCCGCCACGGCGTCCGGCCTCCACCCCGGCCAGGGCATCCTCGACGACCACACACCGCTGCGGTGGTGTCCGCAACCTCTCCGCGGCCTCGAGGTAGACCGTCGGATCCGGCTTGCCCGGAAGCCCCAGCTCGTCGGCGACGACCCCGTCCACCCTGGCGTCGAAGTAGTCGAGGAGGCCGGCCCGGCCGAGAACTCCCTTGCAGTTGCGGCTTGCGGAGACGATCGCCGTGCGGAATCCCGCACGGCGCAGCGCTGTCAGCAGGGCCACGGAGCCGGGCAGGAGCACGGCTCCCTCCTTCTCGAGAAGGTCGTGGAAGTCGCCGTCCTTCTGAGCCGCCAGGGCATGGATCTCCTCCGCCGGAACGGCGATGCCCCGGGAGACCAGGAACCCCTCCGCGCCATCAAAACGCGGCATACCGTCCACGAAGCGCCGGTAGTCGTCGTTCGTGAACGGCCTGTGCTCCTCACCCTCACGGGTCGGGCGAGTGGCCAGGAACCCGTCGAACATGCGCTTCCAGGCCATCTCGTGCAGGGATGCCGTGTCCGTGACGACCCCGTCCAGGTCCATGACGACAGCATCAAAGGCGTTGCGGGAGAGTTCAACTGCCGCGTTCACCGCCACCTCCGCACTAGGCCGGACCCCGGTGGGGACGAGGATATCTCTGATGCTGCCCGCAGCGGGGCTTACCCACAAGGTCAACACGCATTTTCCTCGTCCCTGCGTGCAGTCAACGTCCCCGAGATCGGTCAGCGGAGCGATACAGCGTGGCGAGCAAGACGCTGGCGACCAGGGTCAGGATCGCGAAGCTGAGCATCTTGGCGACGATCTCAGCGGGGGTCAGCGGCAGGTCCGCCACCAGCTGCGCCAGTCCGGCCCCCATCAGCAGCACCCCGATGCAGACGTTCAGAACCAGGATGACCACCGTGAGCAGGTATCCCGTCGGCACCCGGCGCAACAGCTGGACTGCCGCGAGGCAGACGACAGGGACGACCAGGCCGAGATCCAGAGCGTGCGTCACCAGGCTCGTGTACGGGCCGACGAGCCGGGCGAAGTCACCTGACAGCGTGGCGCCCAGCAGATCCGGGAACCAGGCCAGGGTGAGCGCGGCGGCGACCGCGAACAGGTACGTGGCGAGCGCGCCGCGTGACGGTCTGGGCGGGAATACCTCCTTGACGACGCCTACGTCGAGCGGCGTGAGCGCCAGGACCAGTGCGAACAGGCCCACGGCGAACATCGCCACGTACACGACGAACATCCTGTTCTGCGCCGTGGCGAAGGTCAGCGACGCCGAGAAGTAGACGAAGAACGCGAGCACACCGGACAACACCAGGGAGGCGGCGAGACTCCCCCGCCGGTACCACCGCACACACAGGAGCAGCGCCGGGACCTCGACCAGGAGGATCACCAGGTCCTGACCGCGGTTCCCCGCGCCGACCAGAAGAGTGTCGAACTCGTAGAGTCCCTGGCCGTACAGCGTCACGGCAGCCCCGCGAGTGGTTTCCACGACACGCCGGCCAGCGCCGCCACCAGTGAGCAGGCCGGCCAGTGCCGCGACCGCGCTGAGCACTGCGAGCGACCAGCAGAGCCGTGACACCGCCCGCACCCGCGCGGAATACGAGGTGCTCACT
>DASVKO010000274.1:0-5734 GCA_036385355.1 Dermatophilaceae bacterium | reverse complement strand
CCGGCCGGCCAGACGACGACTCGGCCGCGCCCCTGGCTGCGCAGTCGACGGCTATCAGCGCCGATCACTTGGTTCCCGGCGCGTGCTGATGCTCGAGCCGACGAACTCTCCCGTGGAACTCCGGATATGACTGGGATTGTTGGGAACTGGCCAAGTGCCGGTAGATTGTGGGCCGGGTGACGCCGAACTCCGCAGCGATCTGAGCGACGGTGTAGGCGCGCGTTTGCCGTCGTCGCTGGTCTCCTCGTACATGGCACTGGTCAGTCTGACTTGGCGTGGGCCGATCTTGGGCTTCTGCCCGCCGGTGCGTCCGCCGGGCGCGGCGGCCTGGGTCCGCCCTCAGCTCTCCAGCGCCATCGGCGACGACAAGCTCATCCTCTTCGCCGACGCTCAGACCAGCGGCGGGCTGCTCCTCGCCGGCGAGATTCCCGGGGCGCCTGTCATCGGGGAGTTTGTTCCCCGCCGCGACGCCCTGGTCATCGTGCGGTGAGCCGGTTGCAGGGGGCTCACGCGCAGCGAGCAACGACGCCCAGGTGAGAATGACAAGCCCATTTGGCCCCACTGTGATGTCTTAGAGTCCAGCGAACGACGCAACAGTTGCCTATTCGTGGAGCGACTGTAGCGCGGCAAGACGGTCGGCCGGGGTCGCCCACTGATGCTGTTTGCGGGCCCTGGCGTTGAGCTCGTCCTGGACCTGCACCAGCCGGGCAGTGGAGTGGGCAGCCAGGTTGGTGCAATCGGTACGACCACTCACAACGTGCGACCTCACGTCGCACGGGCCACTTCAGACTGACACACTCACCCAGGGGAAAGTCGCACTCACTGATGGCGCCGAGAACCACTGACCAAGCCGACTGGGTGAGGTCAGGATCCGCGCACCGGGTGACGTCGGGGCGTCGCGACCATCGCCAGAGCTGGTACAGCCCAGGTCCCAGGCTGCGACCGCGTCACCTAACAGGCGCAGTGCCGGTGGCTGCGAGGTCGAGGTGAGAGCTCATGTCGAGGCGGAATCGGCCGTAGGGGTTGATGTGGGTCCAGAACAGCGGGGTCAGGGCGCGGCGCTCGTCGTGGCCGATGCTGTCGTGGAACCGAGGGGTCTCCAGGACGGCTTGGAGCAGCAACGTGTTGACGTGGACCAGGGCTGACTGGAGGAGGTGCAGGGCGAGCATGGAGGTTTCGGCGTGCTCTCGGTCTGGGCCGGTCAGGTCGCCGTCCTTGCCGTAGAAGATGACGGTGTTGCCGGAGTTCCACTGCTCCACGACCTGCAGGCCGCCGTGGATCTCCCGGCGCAGGTCGGGTGAGGCCAGGTACTGGCAGGCGAAGATCGTCCGCACGGCCCGGCCCAGCTCTTCCAGGGCGCCGTAGGTGGGGTGCTTGGGTCCGCCGCGGGTGAACCGGCGCAGCACCTGCTCCGACTCCGCGGTGCCCAGCCGCAGCGCGGTGGCGTACTTGACCATCTGGTCGTACTGCTGGGCGATCAGGTCCCAGCGGATCGGGCGGGTCAGCACTTCGGTCAGCTGCCCGTAGACCTGCTGCTGGTCGGGCCGGTACAGGCGGATCGCGCCGATGTTCTTCAGCCTCGGGAGCAGCCGGAACCCGAGCAGCTCGGTGAAGGCGAACCCGACCACGCTGGCGCCGTGGGTATCGACGTAGTTGGTGTCCACCGGGACGTCGGTGCAGTGCCGCAGCAGCCCTTCGATCATCGCGGCCACCTCGGAGGAGGAGCAGTTCTTCAGCTGCGAGTAGATGCAGGTGGAGCGGCGTTCGACGTGCCAGTAGATCATCACCCCGGGCCCGCCGTAGCGCTGATGCCACTGGGTCATCAGGTTCGACTCCCACGACCCGAACTTCTTGCTGTCGGACGCGCAGGCGGTGCCGGTGCCCCACCAGGCCGGGTCCCGGGCCTCGAAGGTCGCGTTGACCAGCCGGGCGACCGCGGCGCGCAGGTTGTCCCGGGTGATGAAGTGCCGTCGCACGTGCCGCAACGTCACCTCGGTCTCGCCGTGCTCGCCGGTGTCCGCGATCGCCTTCAACCCCATGTTCGTGCCCAGCGCGAACAGACACAGCAGCAGCCGGCGCCGCAGGGTGTCCCGGTCGATCACCTCCCGGGTGGCCACGCTGGTGAACTCGGTGGTGAAGTCGGTCAGGAAGTCCGAGTCCTTCAGCACGTCCAACAGGTCCAGGGTGCCCCAGCGGCGCACCACCTCATCCTTGACCGCCTGCAAATTCGTCGGTTCGGGCAGCGGGTCCAGCCGGGGCACGCTGATCCACCGTTCACCCCGTCGCGTGGTAATCGCGACCCCGCCACTGGTGCCGTCCAGCAGCGCGGCGTCCAGACCAGCCAGCGCTTCGCTCATTCGCTGCTTCAGGCCGGCGATGAAGGCGGTGGGGTCGGTGGGTTGGCGCAGCGCGGCGTAATGCACCTCCCGGGAGTCCTCGAAGTCGCCGGGCAGGTCGTCCTCGGGGTTGCCCCACCGGTGGCCGCCGGTCACGTAGACCTCCCGTCGGCGCAGCCCGTCGCGCAGCGCGACCAGGGCGCACAGCTCGTACGGGACACGTTCGATCCGACCCCGTTCGTCGACCACCGCGTTCCGCCACGCTTTCGGGACCACCCCCTCCAGCGGAACCATGTCGGTCGAGGCGTAGAACCTGGCGTTGCTCCCGGCGGTCGTGTACCGGGTCAGCAGGTGCAGGGCCTGCATGACCGGCCGGTAGGCGGTGTTGTTGCATTGGAACGACAACGCAGCCAGCAGCGCGGGCAGCATCCGCCGGTAGTGGCTGATGTACGAGCCACGCAGCACGGTGCGGACCCTGGCCTGGAAGGCGTGCTCGGTGGCCTTGGCCTCGGCGACCAGCTCCCGCAGCGTCTTCTCCGCGACGACCGGGTACAAGGCGGTGCGGACCAACTCGTCCGGGTGCTCGACCGCGGCGCCCGCGAGCTTGAACAGGATGGACTCCTTGCCGCGGACCTTGCGCAGGTCCGCGGTCAGCTCCCGCTCCACCCGCCGGTCCGCGCGGGTGTTGATCCGCAGCACCAGCGCACACAACAGGTCCACCAGGGCATCGGTGATCTCCGCGGCCCTGGTCCAGCACAACGACGCCAGCAGCGTCAGCCGGACCGGCGCCGGCGCGGCCCGCAGGTCCGAGGGGTAAGAGCGGGCAGCCCTGGCCCGCCACGCGGTCACCAGCCGCTCGGAGGCATCGGTGAACAGGTCCGGCGGGATCCCGATCGTGTGGACAGCAGCGAGCTTGTCGACCTCCCGAAGCAGCGTCTCCAGGCCTACCTGGCCCGGGTCGGCTTTCAGCTCGGCCAGCAAACCTTGCCCCTGTCCGGCGTCGACTAGGGCCTCCAGCTGCTCGATGCACCCGGGATCGAGCCGGGCGACCGTCTTATCGCAGAACGTCGCCTCGAAGGCCGTCCTGGCCGCGCCGATGATCCGGCTGGCGCGGCCCGGCGGTTCGATCCGTAGGGCACGGCAGCGAACCAGCAGCGCCTCGCGCAGCTGCTCATCGCGTTGTTCGACCGGGCACACCTGCTCGGCCAGCCACCCCGCCATGGGCTCCTCATCGGCGCGGGCGAACTCACGAAACCCGAACGCCTCCCGCACCTGAGCCCGGTGATACCTGATCGCCCGTCCATCCCACTCATACCCGGCCAGCTCCGCCCGGTCGACCCGCACCTGCTCGGCCAGGTACGCGACCGCTGCCGGCGGCAGCTCGGCCGCGGCCGCCGGGAATGCCGCATCGAGCTCGAAGAACTTCAACAACGCCGCGAACCCCAGCCGGGTCGACCCGGCCTTGTTCCCGATCAACCGCCAGTCCTCCTCCACCAGCGTCCATGACCCGACCAACTCCTCCGGCGACCACTCGATCCGCATGACCACGAACGTACGACGCACCGAGCGCCAAATCACGACCAGATTCGGTTACGCACCGGTTACTTTGCCTCTGGGGCCAGCTTCGGGAGTCCCGGGCCCGGTCAGAAAGGCCGTAAACGCAACCGCGCGGGGCTGCCGATCACCTCGGGGCCGCCATCCGCGTGGACCGTCGCGTTGCTCACGCAACCAGTGGCGGCTGCCCGCGAACGGTGCTCGCAGGTCCACGTACAAGGCGCCCGAGCTGGGTAGGATCTGACCCCTAAGGGCTGATGGTCGCCAGAGGAGGGACTGTGGGGCGAGCGAGTAGAGCGAAGAAGCTCAGGCGGGACGAGCGGGCAAGGAGCGTGGAGCTGCACACGTTGGTCTCGAGGTTGAAGCTCCTCGGTGACTGGGGTCGGGACAGGGACCGGCGCCTGGCCGAGGCTACCGGGCAGTGGTGGAGAGGTGACGCCGTACCCGCTCTTGTGCCGGACTGGGCCGAGGACTCACTCGGTGACCGGCTCTTCTCGGATCGGCTGTTCCAATCGGCTCTCGGTGTTCCTCCCCTGCGAAGCGCGAAGGTGCCCGATCCTGCGACGATTCGCAGCGATCCGGTGCAGTGGAGCGTTGCCACGTGGATGCTCGTGCGTGCAGTGGTACTCGATGAGCTGGACGTGCAGGACCCGGCCGTGGCAGCGCTTCTTGCGGTGCTGGCGCCGGTCGCGGAGGCCGAGCTGGCGGCGAGCGAGGCGGCGGCAGCCGAGGCTCGACACGACGGCCTCGAGCCGGGGGCGATCACCCCGGACTTCTCCGACGAGGACGGCCCGGTGTTCATCATCGGCTGCTGCGCCCTCGTCCATGCAATCTGGACGGCGATCGGTGACGATCCGCTCACCGACGTGCTCGACGTGGTGTCTCCGCTGGTCGATAGCGCCCTTCCCGGTCGCGGCTGCGACGTGGCTGAGGCGCTCGTCGGGGCCCTCTCCGAGCACTACTCCTTCGAGCGGGCAACCGACATCGATCTGCTGGAGCGCCTCGGGGCCGAGACCTCGGGTGACCCGCTTCGGGACCTTGTGTCGGCCGGGGTGATACCACCGGCAGACGCACTTCAGGTCGGGCTGGAGGTGCTGGCGAGGCTGGCCGAGCTGTGCAAGACGAACTCGGTCTCGGTCCTGCCTCGCGCCACGTCCGCACTTGGTTAGCCTGATGGCTCCCCGTGTGAGGTCGGCCTGGTGGTTCGGCGTCAAGGTGTTTAGCGAAGACGACTTGGAGCAGCTCGCGGGAAGGGATCACCTGGAGCGGGCCCGCCAGCTTGTCGACACCATCGATGACCTGTACGAAGACGAATGGAGCCTCTGTGGGACGGTCCACGACGACAAGCCATATCTGGCGATGGTCCACCACGTCGAAGGCCCACTGAGCAGCGAGTGCGAGTGTCCGGACGGCGACCCGGGGAGCTGGTGCGAACACGCCGTCGCCGTTGGCTTGTGTTACCTGGACGAGGCCTGACCTGATCAGCGCTGCCGCTTGGCCAAGCCCGGCGCTCCAGTCGCTCGAAGGCCCCGAGGATTTCCCTCACCCCCGCGCAGCGGCACCCCACTGACGGTGCGACACCCCAGGTCAGGGTTATCCGTTGTTTTTGCGGCGGATACTACGGGGACCCCTAGTGGGTCAGAATGGTGGTTCGTCATCGGCGACCATGCCCCCGCGCACCGAGGCTGGGCAATCAGGGCACTTGGTCAATGACTGTCGCTGGCTCGTCTGAGAGGACTTGGCCGACGGCGGACAGTGCGTGGGCCATCTGCGCCACGGTGGTGCGCAGGTGCTCGACCTCGTCGCGTTCGCAAAGCCGGACTTGGATCGCTTCTGCGAGGCCT
>DASVKO010000273.1:0-14591 GCA_036385355.1 Dermatophilaceae bacterium | reverse complement strand
GGCGAACCATCAGCCACTGCGGCCGGCGTGACGGCCGGAGCAACAGGAGTCAAGAAGCGGTCCCGCCAGCCAGCGACCCACGGAGTGCCGGCTGGTCAGCCGAACCACACTGAGATCAGGCCGGGAGTCCACCGCAGCGGCTGGACGGGATGACCTGCGTAAACCTCGTGCCGGCCTCCTCGGGTTCGAGGCGGTGACCTGCGGATCCTCCATCCCTGACTCACCATCCACACGGCACGAGTTCAGGGACAAATCCCGAAGACATGAGGCCGGCCGCAAGCCTGTGAGCAGCGCAAATGTCGCAGCAAGGACTACTGGTGGGCCCCTTCGGGCTCGAACCGACGACCTACGGATTAAAGGGCCGCTGTTCTGGTTCGTGCGGACTCTCGCGGACTGCGGCCGCTTCCGACTGAGCTAGAGGGAAGGCTTCACAGGGCGTTGACCTGCGGAAACGCATGGTGGGCCCCGTCGGGCTCGAACCGACGACCTACGGATTAAGAGAGCTTTCTGGAGGTGTGGGCGAGGGCGAATTCTGTTGATTTTGTGCGCGATCGCCTCTCAGCGCCTTGTACGCCGTGCGGGTGGTTCTCGCGCTCGTGCGGACTCTTTGCGGACTCCTTCGCTGGTCCTTCAATTGAATAGAGTCTCGACGTTGGCGACTCAATGCCGGACGTTTTTGGGGTCCTTCAGAGGCTCGAGGTTCCCGCCCCGTCCAAGATTCCTGAACGTCTCCAAGGAGCCTGACCACGCGTTGGTATGGGTGTCCAGATCTGCCAGGTCGAAGAGAAGTGACTGGGGTGAGTGAAGCGCCTCGGTCAAGGAAAATGGCTAGGTCAACGTCCACAAGGCAACCAAGCGGATTGATCTCGGGAGTCCGCTCGGTCCCTGTGAGGCCTTCTTCTCGGCGACATTCGGGTTGTCTCGTTCTAGGGTTACCCGCAGGGTGCGACCTGAGTGCTCCACAGCGTCATCACCGTGAAAGGAATAGGGCCAATGGCTCAGTCCAGCGCACGCAACACCGACCCGCGCTACAGCAGGCTGGCCATCGGGGTGTGCCCTGACCAGTGGGGCGTCTGGTTCCCGCAGGACCCGAAGCAGATCAGGTGGGAGAGCGCGCTGGACGAGATGGCCACTGCCGGGTTCTCGATCATGGAAACCGGTCCGTTCGGTTACTTCCCCAAGGACCCGAAACGTCTCCAGGAGGAGATGGACAAGCACGGGTTCAAGGTCGTCGCCGGCACCGGGTGGGGCATTTTGCACAAGACCGAGGCCTGGGCCGACACAGAGAAGAACTTTCGCGCCATCGGCGAGACCCATGCCGCAGTCGGCGCCGAGTTCGTCGTCCACTTGCCTCCGATGTTCCGCGACGAGCACACCGGCGAGTTCACCGACGAGCGAACGCTGTCCGGGGGAGCCTGGGACCTCTACATCAAGAACGCCGACCGTCTTGGTCGCATCATGAAGGAGGACTACGGCCTCCAGATGGTGCTGCATCCGCACGGTGACTCGCACATCGAGTCGCCGCAGGACATCGACCGCATCTTCCAGGCGACCGACCCCGAGTACGTCGGGTTCTGCCTGGACACCGGGCACATCGTCTACGGGCTGGGCGACCCGGTGGACATCATCAAGAAGTACCCCGAGCGCATCTCCTACGTGCACATCAAGGCCATGGACCCGCAGATCGTCAAACAGGCCCACGAGGAAGACTGGGCGTTCTCGGCCGCGGTCAGCAGGGGCTGCTCGGTCGCTCCGCCCGCAGGCGAGCCGAAGATGCCCGCTCTGATCGAGGCGCTCGCCGATCTCGACAAGGACCTGTACGTGATCTGCGAGCAGGACATGTACCCGTGCGACCCGACCTATCCGCTGCCCAACGCCATCGCAATCCGTGAGTACCTTGCCTCGTGCGGCCTGGGCCTCAAGTGACCGGCTTCGAAGGAGAATGACATGACCCTGCGCATCGGCATGATCGGCCCAGGCGGCATGGGGCGGGCGCACATCGACAGGATCCACTCCGTCATCGCCGGCGGTCGCGTCGTCGCCGTGTCGGACATCAATGCTGACAACGCCCAGGCGGTGGCTGGCTCGATCGGCGCGAAGACGTTCGCCACGAGCACGAAGCTCATCGAGTCGCCGGACGTCGACGCGGTGATGATCTGCACCCAGGGTCCGGCGCACGAGCCGGATGTCATCGCCTGCATCGAGGCCGGCAAGCCGGTGTTCTGCGAGAAGCCGCTGGCACCCACGGCCAACGCGTGCCTGAACATCATGGCTGCCGAGCAGAAGGCCGGCCGCAAACTGGTGACCGTCGGCTTCATGCGCCGGTTCGACGCGAGCTACCGCGAGATGAAGAAGATCCTGGATGACGGTGGGATCGGCCAGGCCCTGATGGTGCACTGTGCGCACCGGAACCCGACCGTGCCGGAGGCATACACCCGGGACATGGCTATCAACGACACCGCGATCCACGAGATCGACACGATGCGCTGGCTGCTCGGCGAGGAGTTCGTCTCGGCGCGGGTGGACAAGCCCAGGAAGACGTCCAAGCGGTTGGGAAACCTGCAGGACCCGCTCGTTCTGGTGCTGAGCACGACGTCGGGGGTGCGGGTGGACGACGAGGTTTTCGTCAACTGCCAGTATGGCTACGACATCCGCTGCGAGCTCGTCGCCGAGCTCGGCACGGTCTCGCTCGGCGACCAGGAGAAGGTCGTGCGGGCCGACGTGGTGGGGCGCCACAACCACATCGTGATGGACCACAACGAGCGCT
This sequence comes from Dermatophilaceae bacterium, assembly GCA_036385355.1. Lineage (GTDB taxonomy): Bacteria > Actinomycetota > Actinomycetes > Actinomycetales > Dermatophilaceae > UBA4719. The sequence goes on along the minus strand of DASVKO010000273.1, from coordinate 11,824 downwards.
TCGGCGCCGCCTTCGTGACCGAGGTCCAGGAGTGGATCACCGCGGCCGTACAGGGTCAGCACACCGGCTCCACGAGCTGGGACGGCTACGCCGCGGCATGCGTCTGCGACGCCGCGGTCAAGGCCCTCACGGACGACGGAGTCGTGCCCGTCGAGATGACCGACAAGCCGTCGCGCTACGCGTGACGGGTGCTGGTACGAGGCCGACGTCGGTGTGGCTCCTGGCGCTGGATAGGTTCGTACGGCACAGGCGCAATCGAGAGGCCGAGTCATCGGGCTGCCGAGAAGGCAGCGGCCCGCACCTCGGCGGAGAGGCATCCAGATCATGAGCGACGACATCTTCCTGGTACCGCACACTCACTGGGATCGTGAGTGGTACGAGCCGTTCCAGCGGTTCCGGCTCCGGCTGGTCGACCTCATGGACGATGTCATCGTGCGGGCACAGGGAGACGCTGGCTTCCGCTTCACCCTGGACGGTCAGATGGCCGTCGTCCAGGACTACCTCGAGGTGCGGCCCGATCAGCGGACGGCGATCCGGGATCTGGTCGGCAGCGGCCAGCTGGCGGTGGGCCCCTGGCGGGTGCTGCTGGACGAGTTCCTCTGCTCCGGGGAGAACATCGTCCGCAACCTGGAGATGGGCTGGGCCGCGGCATCCGAGCTCGGCCCGCCGATGGGGGTGGGCTACCTGCCGGACATGTTCGGACACTGTGCGCAGATGCCCCAGGTCCTTGCCCTGGCCGGGATCCGTCACGCATGTGTATGGCGTGGAGTTCCGCGTTCGGTCGACAGGCACGCCTTCCTGTGGCGCTCCCCGGACGGCACCGGCCTGCGCACCGAGTACCTCCCCACGGGGTACGGCAACGCGGCCGACCTCTTCGACGTGCGCAGTGCCGGCGCAGACGAGGGTGCCCGCGACCGGCTCCTTCAGGAACGCCTGACCGCCCGGGTGGGCGAATGGGCACCCTGGTTCGGCGACGACCCCTACCTTGCGATGTACGGCACCGACCATGCCGCTCCGCTGCCGACGCTCATGCAGCAGGTCGCGACCCTTTCTGGTGGCGACTCCTCCATGCAGGTGCGCACGCTTGCCGACTACGTTCTCGCCCGCGACCCGGACGAGGTCGGCCTGCCCGTGGTGGACGGCGAGCTGCGCAGCCACGCCAGGGCCAACATCCTGCCAGGCGTGATCTCCGTTCGCTGGCAGCTCAAGGAGGCGATGGGCCGGGCCGAGCGGATGGTGGAGCGGTATGCCGAGCCATGGGCCGCGCTGTGGTCGGCTCAGTGGCCTGCGGCCTACCTCGACCTGGCCTGGTCCCGGCTCGTGGACTCCTCCTGCCATGACTCGGTCACCGGTTGCGGTGTCGACGAGACCGCACTGCAGGTTGCCGCTCGCATCGCCGAGGGTGAGCACGCAGGACAGGCCGTGCGCGACCGCGCTGTCGATGTGCTGGGCGCCAGGGCGCCACAAGGGTCCGTCGTCGTGGTGAACCCCACCCCCGCCGCCCGGACCGGGCTCATCGAGCTCGATGTCCCTGTTTCCGACATACCGTCTCTGGACGCACGAAGCCTCGGCGCCCCTGGTGTCGCTGACGACTCGACTGACCTCGCATCGGCGCGCGTCGGCGTGCGCCTCCCGGACGGGAAGCTGATCGAGGCCCAGGTTGTGGGGCGCAACGATCGGCTGCTCTCTGACGAACAGGTGGACGGTGATGCCCTGGCCGCCCTGTTCCGCCGGGTGCACGACCGCGAGCTGTTCGGCCAGCAGGTCACCCACATCGACCTGGATCCGGAGGCTCGCACGCTCACATTCCATGTCGCCACCGACGCAGGCTCGGCCCCGTTCGATGCTGTCGTCGAGCAGCAGAGAGCCGCACAAGCGGCCGCCGACAGTCCAGGAACCTGGCGGGTGCGCACCCACGACGAGGCGCGTGCGCGCGTGGTTGCCATGGTGCCGGTTCCCGCTCTCGGCTGGACCGCCGTTACTCCAGAGTCCGCGGTCAGTGGGGAGTCCGTGGTGGATGCAGAGTCGATCGGGTCGATCCCGGACCGTCATGTCGAGGTCACCGGTGGTGCTCACCCGGTGATGGACAACGGGCTGGTCCGGATCTCGGTAAGACCTGACGGAGCTCTTCGGCTGGAGTCCCAGGACGGAACGGTCCTTGACGGCGTTGCCCGGTTGGTGGATGGCGGTGACTGCGGAGACAGCTACAACTACGGGCCCCCATCGGGCGAGCTGCTCGTGCAGGAGCCAGAGGATGTCTGCGTCAGCGTGCTCGAGGGGGGACCGGTCAGGGGCGTGCTCAAGATCGACCGTCGGTACGCGTGGCCGGCTCGGTTGGCACCGGACGGGACCCGATCGGCCGAGCTGGAACCGGTGCTCGTCACCACACGGGTGGAGCTGTGCCAGGGTGAGCCCTTCGCCCGGCTGCACCTGAGCTGGGAGAACAGGTCGAGCGACCACCGTCTTCGCCTGCACGTGCCGCTCGGCAGACCCAGTGAAACGAGTCACGCCGAGGGTCAGTTCGCTGTCGTCGAGCGGGGTATGCGCCCGGAGGCCGGCACGGCGGGGGAGTACCCAATCCCCACCTACCCGGCCTCGGGGTTCGTCGATGCGGGGGGCGCCGGGGTCCTCCTGACTCGCGCGATGGAGTACGAGCTGCTCGCCGGCGGGGAGCTGGCGCTGACCCTGCTCCGGGCGATCGGCTTGCTCAGCCGAAACGTGCACCCCTACCGGGACGAGCCGGCAGGGCCGCAGCTAGAGACGCCGGCGGCGCAGTGCCTCGGTCCCGCGGAGGTGAGCCTTGCGGTGATGCCGCACGATGGTACCTGGCATGACGCCGACCTGGTTGCTGCCGCGGAGCGTTACCGCCACCCGATGGTGCACCGTGCCGGCACGGGTGCCGCCGGCCTTGTCCTGCCGGCTCCGGTCGAGGGGCTGTCAGTCCAGGGCAGCGGCGTGGCAATGACCTCGTTGCGGCGTCGAGGCGAATGGCTCGAGCTTCGTCTCGTGGCCGAGACGCCCACGGATACCACGGCTTGGGTCGGTGGGGTCGGTGCGCCCGTGACGTTCGCACGCAGCTGCGACCTGCTTGGTCGAGACGGACGAGACGCCGAGCCGCTGCCCGTCCAGGATGGCGTACTGCGCTTGCCGATGCGAGCGTGGGAGATCGTCACGGTTCGGCTGCGCACGGCGGGGACGGCACTCACGTCCTGATCGCGGGGCGGTCACGCGAGTTCGTCGGGTCAGCGGTCCCGGGCCGATCGCGAGGACGGCAGTCCCGCGCCCATGTCCGCGCGTTGATCGCGAGGACGGCGGCTGCGCGCCGATTGCCGGGCCCTATCCGCTGATCGCGAGGACAGCGGTCTCGTGGTTCTCGAGCCAATGGGGGCCGGGCTCTGCGGGAAAGGAGTCCCGGTCACCACGTACCACGCGACGCCGATTGTCAGGTCCGGTCAGCACGGCGCCGTCAGCATCCAGGGCGACCAGCTCATCGCCGAGCCTCAGCAAGAGGGGACCATCCCGATTCGCGCTGATCGCGATCCGGCCTGCCCTCAACCCACCGAGCACGTCATCCCCCTCGCAGGCGACCCAGGTGGTCGGTGAGCCCGGCTGGGGGCCCGGACCTCCGTGAAAGTCACTGCCGCCGATGGGCACGACGTCCTGGCCCCAAGCCAGCCACCAGGCGAGCGGACCACCCGAGCGCAGATCCAGCCAGGAGGAGTGCCACACCTCGGCGAGCGGGGCTCGTCGGGGGAGAGGGTGCCGCCAGGAGCAGTCACCGCCGAGCGGATGGTTCACTGACAGCAGGCCACCGTCGGTCTCCACGGCGTCCAGCCACGCGGTTGCCGGCTGGCGGAAGTCGACCCAGCCGATGTCTCCGAAGGCGTTGGCATGTCCGAAGCCGGTGGTGACCTCCTGGCCCGGAACCAGCTGGATTCCGGCGTGGCGACCGGCCGCACCCAGCTCGACGTGGTGGCTGACGGTGTTGTGGTCGGTGACTGCGAGGAAGTCCAGACCACGCTCGACAGCCAGACAGGCGAGCTCGGTCACGGTGAGCGCGCCGTCGGAGTGCACAGTGTGGGCGTGGAAGTCGCCGGCTCGCCAGTGCAGTCCATCGACGGCCGGCAGCTCGCGCCGCGGGGGACGCTGGGGTCGCGCAGGAGACGCGCGCTGGGGCATGGGTCGTGCGGAGGCTGCGGCACCGGCAGACACCTGCGTGACGACCTCGTAGTCGAGCCCTTGCGGCGGAATACGATGCAGCCCGAGCACGACGTTCCAGGTGCCGGCTTCAAGCTCTCCTGCCAGGTAGCCCGGTGTGGCTGCGTCCCGGGTGATGGTGAACTCGTCGCGGGCTCCTCCCGACCAGCCCCGGAAGGACTGCGGCGCCTCGCATCCGAGGTCGAGCACCCCCGCTGAGCGATCGTAGGTCAGCTGCACGCGCAGGCCGTTGGCGTGGGCCGGCACCTCGACCGGCAGATACCGGTACGGCGTCCGGGCGCGTTCCTCTGCCGTCCACGTCCCCCGATGCCGGGTCGTGGTCACGTTGTGACGGACTCGGACGGTGTGCCTGTCGCTGACTGGGTTCTCCTCGTGACCAGGAGCCCGTCGATCTGGCGGTACACGAGCGCCCGAGAGTGTTGCGGCGTCATCCATGCCTGCTCGCCGATCCGCGGCTCCTCGCCCTCGGGGACTACGGCCTTGACGATCTGCCCGCCGGTCTCGACCGACACCAGGGCCGTCGCTCCGAGGTTCTCCACGACGACGACAACGCCGCTCAGGCTGTCGGGTTGTTCTTCGATGGACAGGTCGGTGTACTCCGGGCGGGAGCCGAGCAGCACGTCCTCGCCGTCCGTGTGGAGCAGGCCCGCCGCCGTTGCCGGCACCGGAAGCCGCACGTCGCCCACCATCAGCTGGGCTTCCTGAGCTGCGCCGGCCACCACGGCCGGAACCAGGTTCATGGGCGTGGAGCCGATAAAGTTGGCGACGAACACGTTGACCGGGCGGTGGAAGATGTCCGACGGCGTGCCGACCTGGCGGATCTGTCCGGACTCCATCACTGCCATCCGGTCGGCCATCGCCAGGGCCTCGGCCTGGTCGTGGGTCACGAAGACGGTGGTGACCCCGAGCTCGCCCTGCAGCCGCTTGAGGAACGTGCGCGCCTCCAGCCGCAGGCGGGCGTCGAGGTTGGACAGTGGCTCGTCGAACAGGAAGACCTGCGGGCGGTAGGCGATGGCTCGCGCGAGCGCCACCCGCTGCTGCTGGCCGCCGGAGAGCTGCCCCGGCCGCCGGTCCATGAGCGCCTCCAGACCGAGTCCCTCGGCTGTCTCGAGGGCTTTGGCCCGGCGCTCGCCCAGAGCCATCTTCTGGATCCGCAAGGGATAGGCGATGTTGTCCTGGACGTTCATGTGCGGGAACAGCGCGTAGTCCTGGAAGACCATGGCGACGTCCCGCTTGCCGGGTGTCGCAGTGGTGACGTCGCGGCCACCTAGCAACAGGGTGCCCGCGGTGGCCTGCTCCAGCCCGGCGATGGTGCGCAGCAACGTGGTCTTGCCGCAGCCGGATGGCCCGAGCAGCGCGAAGAACTCGCCGTCGGCGATGGTCAGGTCGAGCCCGTCCACCGCTGTCACCCCGCCCGGGTAGGTCTTGGTGAGCCCTTGCATCTCGATACTGGCCATCAGCCCTTGATCCCTCCGTGAAAGCGGAACCCGTAGCGGCGACTGACGAACAGGTACATGGCGACAACAGGTATGGCGTAGAGCAACGAGAATGCGGAGATCAACGGCAGGTTCGCCTGTCCGCCCTCGGTGTAGAACGTGTACATCACCACGCCTGCCGGTGACTTGTCCGGGTCGCGCAGGAGGATGAAGGCGATCAGGAAGTCACCCCAGGCGTTCACCAGGGCCCACACGGCGATGGTGGCCAGACCCGGGCGGGCGATCGGCAGCACGATGTGACGAAGGATCTGCAGCGGGCTGGCACCGAACACCCTGGCGCTCTCCTCATACGAGCGCGGGGTCGCGTCCATGAAGTCCTTGAGGATGAAGATCGCCGCGGGCAGGAGGCCACCTGCCAGTACCAGGGAGACGCCGGTGCGGCTGTCGATCAGGTTGAGCTGGAACATCAACAGGAAGATCGGAACCATCGCGGCAGTCCCGGTGACGATGGACGAGAGCAGCAGCAGGCCATACAGGAGGGCGTCGCGGCCGGGGATGCGCACCCGGCTCAGGGCGTATGCCGCCAGGGCAGCGAACACCACGACCATCCCCATCGCGCCGCCGGCGATGAACACCGAGTTCTTCAGTGAGGACAGCGCGTAGGGGTTCTCCAGCAGCATCCGGAAGTTGTCCAGGGTGAACTCGGGCAGCTTCACCGACAGCGATGGGTGGCGGTCGAACGGGGTGAAGACCAGCCAGAGCAGGGGCAGCGCGAAGAACGCTGCCACCAGTGTCATCAGGGCATAGAACAGCACTCGCCGAACCACGACTGCCACCAGGTTGTCGGGTACCGGTGCCGTCTTCGCACTCATGTCTTTCGCTCCTTGAGCAGCCGCAGGTAGAACAGGGCGATCATCAGGTTGATCAGCAGCATGATCAACGAGATCGCCGAGCCGTAGCCGAGCTGGCCGGCGTAGAGCGCGGAGTTGTAGATGTAAACCGGCAACGTCTCGGAGGCGTGGTTGGGGCCGCCGGCGGTGAGCAGGTAGGGGCTGAAGTCGTTGAACGTCCAGAGGCTGATCAGCAGCGTGTTGGTCAGCACGTGCCCCCGGATGTGGGGGAACACCACGTCTCTGAACTGTTGCAGGGTCGAGGCGCCGGCGAGCCGGGCGGTCTCCAGCTGCGAGGGGGGGACCGCGTTCAGAGCGGCGGAGAACAGCAACATCGAGAAGGCGGTGCCCCGCCAGGTGTTGAACACGATAATTGACAGCATCGGATGCGTGAGAAGCCAGTCCATGCCTTGCGTGTTCAGGATCGTGTTCAGGGTCCCGTTCTCGCGGCCAAGGTAGGCGATCCACAGGAACGCGACGACCGAGCTCGGAAGGATCCAGGCCAGGAGCACCAGCGTCTCGATGGCTGAGCGAACCAGCCGCGGCACGGAGCGCACCGACCACGCGATCCCGAAGCCCATGGCGGTCTGCCCGATGACCGCCGAGCCGAGGACGAACAGGATCGTGAGCCAGAGGGAGTTGCGGAACTGCGGGCTGCCGATCGCGTTCACGTAGTTCTGCAGGCCGACGAACTGGGGATTTGCCGCCGCGACCCCGGTGAGGCGGTAGTCCGTTACCCCGAGGTACAGGGTCCAGAGAGCCGGGAAGACGAGGAAGGCGCCGACGAGAAGCAGAGCCGGTATGACGAACGCGGTGGCTCGCAGACGGCCGAGACCCGCGGCGTCGGTGTCGTCGTGGGACCTGACATCCGCGTCGCGGACCGCCTGCTCCGCGGAGCCCGGATCAGGGGCCGCTGACGTGGTCTGCGCCAACTGCCTTCGTCACCGCCTGTTGGTATGCCTTGGCCGCTTCGTCGACGCTCTTGCCGGACACGATGTCCGCTGTCGCCTGCTGCAGCGCCGCCGACACCTGCGGGTAGACGGCCTCACCCGGCCGGTAGGCCGTGAGGGGTAGGACCTTCTCGGAGATCAGGCTGAGCAGCGGGTCCCCGCTCAGGACCTCCTTGTTGACGTCGGTCCGGTCGGTGATCCGGGCCTCCCCGTCCAGCAGGGCCTTGAGGGCGTCCGCCGATGACATGAAGGTGAGCAGTTCCCAGGCCTGTTGCGGGAACTTCGTGCTGGGGTTCAGGAAGTACCCGGAACCACCGGACATGCTGACGAAGTCCTGACCCTTGATCCCCGACCCGGGTGCCTTCGCCGGGATCATCGCGTAGCCGACGTCGGCGTTGCGGTTGGTCATGGGTGCCACGCCGCCCTTGGGGTTGATGACCGAGCGCCAGAAGTAGTCGCCCTCGAGAAGGACGCCGACCTTGCCGGCGGCGAACGCCGCGAAGGACTCGTCCCGGCCCTTGGCGGCCTCCTGGAAAGCGGGTTTCCCCAACCCTGTCGTGTAGATGTCCTTGTAGAGCGTGAGCACGTCGCGCACCTGCTGGGTGTTGCCCTGCCACTTGCCGCCCGAGTAGATCTCGGTCCCGGTGCCCACCAGCAGCGGCAGCACACCCTGCATCGAGGTGGCCTCACCCATCGCCGTCCCGGCGTTGATCTGCAACGGTGCGACGCCGGGCAGCTTCTTCAGTGCGCGCCCGGCCGCGAGGATGTCGGCCCAGCTCTTCGGCGACCAGTTGGTAGGCAGACCGGCCTGGGCGAAGAGCTTCTTGTTGTAGTAGAGGACCCGGCCGTCGGTCCCGGTCGGTATGCCGTAGGCCTTGCCGTTGAAGGAGGCGTTGGCCTGAACGGTCTTGGGGATCTGCGACCAGCCCTCCCACTTCGACACCGAGGCACCGACGACCTTCTCGAGGGGCTGGATGTAGCCGGCCTGGGCGAACTCGCCAACCCAGATACCATCCAGGGCGACGACGTCCGCTCCGCTGCGCGTCTTGAGGTCCAGTGCGAGCTTGGCCTTGTACTTCTCGTCGTCCACGCCGGACGGCTGGAGCTTCACGGTGGCGGTGATGCCCTTGGCCTTCATCTGCTTGGTGAACGTGGGGATCACGTAGTCTGTGATCCACTTGGCTTCCTGGTCGTTCTTGCCGCCCACCACGGCGTTCGTCGCGATCGATAGCGAGATGGTCTTGGCCTCGGCGCCTCTGGATGAGTCTCCCGAGCTGCTGCCGGAGGAGCTACATGCCGCTGTCCCGAGTGTGAGCGCGGCCACAGCCGCGACGACGGTGAACCTTGCGAGCCTCATGACGAGCGCCTCCCCATTACCAGCACGAGATATCAGGCAATACGTTGGGACATCATGTCATGCATGCACGAGCCGACCGCGGGTACCCCCAAGGATGTCGCCGATGGCATGAGCGTCAGCGAAAAGGTGAGGAGGACTTCGCAACAGCCTGGGACCAGGGGCAGTTCACCCAGTACATGCGGAACTCGGTCATGGTCTCAAGCCTTGTCGTGGTCCTCGCGGTCGTGTCTTCCGTCCTTGCCGGTTATGCCTTCGGCACCATGACCTTTCGCGGCAGCGGGGTGCTGTTCTACCTCTTCCTGCTCGGGATCATGGTCCCTGCCGAGGCGATCGTCGTCCCGCTGTTCTTCGACCTGCGCCAGCTCGGACTCACAGATACGATCTGGGCCGTTGCCATGCCCCAGGTGGCGCAGTCGATCGCCTTCGGAACCTTCTGGATGCGCACCTACTTCCGTTCGAGCAACAGGTCCGTCTCGGAGGCCGCGCGCATCGACGGGGCGAGCAGCGCGCAGATCCTCTGGCACGTTCAGGTACCGATCGCCCGTCCCGCGATCGTGACTCTCGTGGTGCTCGTCTTCATGTGGACCTGGAACGAGTTCCTGATCCCGCTGGTCATGTCACCGAGCGGGCAGATGCGCACCGCGCCACTGGGCCTCGCCTTCTTCCAGGGGCAGTACTCGACCAACACCGCCCTCATGGGCGCGGCGGCGGTGCTCGTGGCCCTTCCGGTGGTGGTCGTGTATCTCGTCCTGCAGCGGTACTTCGTCCGCGGCATGATCGAGGGGGCTGTCAGGGATTGATCGTCGGGCGCCGGTGTCGGACGAGCGGTCGGCTTGAGGGTCTGAACTGTCCCGATGGGCGGACCCGCTAACGGCCCCCGCGTTATGTCTTGTCCGGAGCGAAACCGCGGTTCTGGTCCGTTCGGTACTTGTCCGCCGATGCTCTGATATTGGTGAGTGCAGCTGAGCCGAGGTCGACGCCGCACTGATCGGCTAAACCGATCAGATAGACAAGGACGTCTGCCATCTCCTCTGCCTTTGTGCGTGGTGCTGCGGAGCTCTTGACAGCCGACTGGCCGCTGTCGCTGAGCGGCTCGGCGCGGCCGCTTCTCTCGCTCGTGCGGACTCATTGCGGACTGCGCAGGTTCTACGGCTTTGTCCAGGTGCTGAGGCGAAGGGTTCGCAGGCGTCTGACCTGCGGAACTGCGGTGTGCCTCGCCTGGTTCGAAGCGACGACCTGCGGACTCTAGAACTGCCGATACCCGTTCAAAATGTTGGCGATCCCCCGTTTCGTGCGTGGTTCGTTGACGCTGGCTGACACTGGTGAACAACTTTTTCCACTCTTGTGTGCCATAAATGTGCCATTGACCTCCAGCCTGCCCGTCCTGCTGACCTGCCGATATCACGGTTTTCCTCTGAGCTTCGATGATGCCAGATCGCCGATCGTTCAGGCCCCCCTGCCCGGCCCGGATCGGGCAGCACCGTCGCCTCAGGTGGCGCCTCCAGTGACCGGAGCGGCGCGATCGATGAGTGACTGTGAGCGCCTCAAGGCTGGCTACTGCGGTTGCCAGCACCCGGTGACAGCGTTAGCTCAGGTGTCCTTCGCCTTCAACTCAGCCAGGACAGGTGGTGCTGGCGGAATACTCCACTCAATGGCCCGCGACATCGCGAATTTCGGCATCGCACCTCGTCTTGGAACCTGGCCTCGCCATCCGGGCTCTGGTCATTCGGGGTCGGGGAACTGATCGGTGGTTTCATACACTCCAGCGGCCAGACCCGCGAGGAGGGCCGCGCCCCGACAACCCGCCTGGCTGAGACCGGAGCGCTCCAACGGGCCGAGCATGTCGCGCTTCACGTGTAGCAGGGCGCGACTGTTGCTCCACCCTCCGGTCACAACCAGCTGACGAAGTGGGCCGGACAGCCTGGACATCGCTACGTGGGTCAACTTCGCCTCCCTGGTCACGTGCTCCAGCGCCGACCTCCAGATGTGCTCGGGTCGGGTGTTCTCATTGGCGCCTCTGACCACGACTCTTTCTGAGGTCACCTCAAGAACGAGTCCTCGCACCTCCAAGGGCGAGACGGCTAACGCGGCCGCGTCCAGAGCATCCAGGTCTTCACCATCCTCCCCGAGCAGTGCGCGTACGCGCTGCAAGGTGCGCCCGCCTTCCGTGCCGCCAAGCAGACACCAGCGTTGAGCCAGCACATGCCAACCTGTAGTGATCCCGGCACGTGCCAGCTCGGCGATGGTTTCCTCCGGCAGGTTTGGTTGCACGGTTCGCACCAGCGCTTCTGCCGTCCCGCACGAGTCCAGCTCGTCCCCCGCATGAACAGCCCCCGCACCGACAGCGGCCGCCTGGTGATCGTGACCGGCCACGGTCAGAACGGCATCAGCGAGCGCGGTCGAGACCTCGCTGTTGGCCACACCGCCCAGCGCCGTCCCGGCGGTCACCAGCGGCGGCAGCAGGGACTCCTTCATTTCTGTCGCCGACAAGCTCTCAGCCCACCAGGTGCAAGTTGCCAAGTCCAGCCAGCCTGTACGCGACGCCAGGGACAGCTCGCTGGCCTCCTCGCCGCCCAGCCCGAGGACGATCCACTCGCCGATGTTCAAGCGACGCACGGCCTCTTTGGCCTCGAGGTGGTGGCGCAGCAGCCAGTGATGCTTCGTCAGCGACCACTGTGGTAGGAACGGCAGTCCGGTACGAGCGCTGAACGTGTCGGCCCCTAACCGGGCGTCCAGCTCCGCGAGCTCAACACGGTCCCTGGTGTCATACCAGGCGATCACCGGTGCCACTGGGCGACCATGTCGATCCAGCAACACACCGGACTCGCCCATGCTCGCAACTCCCAGCCCCAGGACGGCAACGCTCGAGGTCTGCGCGAGGGCTTGGTTCACCGCTTCAATGGCGCCGGCGAGCAGGTCGCGGGCATCCATCTGGACCCCCGACGGAGTGGTGCTCCAGATGGTAGGGGCTCG
>DASVKO010000272.1:0-8857 GCA_036385355.1 Dermatophilaceae bacterium | reverse complement strand
TGAGTTCCGAGAGCAGGTTTCGCCCGTGGCTAGCAAGAGCTCCGACGTCCGTCCCAAGATCACGATGGCGTGCGTGGACTGCAAGGACCGCAACTACATCACCAAGAAGAACCGCCGCAACAACCCTGACCGGTTGGAGCTCGCCAAGTTCTGCCCGCGGTGCACCAAGCAGACCACGCACCGCGAGACGCGCTGATCCCAGCTTCGACGACCGTCTCCGCCACCGGCGGGGGCGGTCGTTGCTGTGTCGTCGCCGTCCTCGCTGTCCTCGGCCCTCCCGGGCTGTCGTCGCTCTGCGCCCGGCGGCACCGAGGCAACGAGTCACTGAGGCAACGAGTCACTGAGGCACATTAGGGTGGACGCCATGGCCGTCAATGCAGGTTTCACCGGGCGCATCTACCCGCCCACCGCGTCGTATGCCGTGGGCCGCGAGAAGATCCGCGAGTTCGCCGAGGCAGTGGGCGCCGATGACGTGGTTCACACCGACCCGGTTCAGGCCCGGGCCCGCGGTTACCGCGATGTGATTGCACCTCCCACCTTCGCCGTCCTGATCGCCCAGCAGTGCGACCGGCAGTTCATCGTCGACCCGGAGGCGGGCATCGACTTCGGCCGCCTTGTGCACGGCGAGCAACGGTTCGTCCACCACCGTCCGATCACCGCGGGGGACGAGATCGTCGGTGTGCTCACGGTTGACTCGGTCAAGCTGGTGGGGGGCAACGCGATGGTCACGACCCGCAGTGAGCTGGCCACCACCGAGGGCGAGCCGGTCTGCACGGCGACCTCGACCGTCGTGATTCGCGGAGGTGAGTGAGCAATGAGCGATGCATCCACCTCAGTGCTCACCGTCAAGGACGTCGAGGTCGGCCAGAAGCTGCCTTCCCGCACCATTCACATCGACCGCGCGAGCCTGGTGCGGTACACCGGGGCCAGCCTGGACCGTAACCGCATCCACTGGGACGAGCCCTTCGCCAGGTCCGTCGGGCTTCCCGACGTGATCGCGCACGGGATGTTCACCATGGGAACGGCGATCAACGTGGTCAGCGAGTGGGTCGGTGACGCCGGCCGGGTCGTGGAGTACGGCGTCCGCTTCACCAAGCCGGTCGTCGTGCCCTACGAGAGCGGGGCCGACGTCGAGGCAACCGGGGTGGTCACCGCCCTTGACCCGCAGGCCAGACGGGCCACCCTCGAGCTCACGGTCACCTGCGGCACCGACAAGGTGCTCGGACGAGCCGTCGCCGTCGTCGTCCTCGACTGACCCGCCCGATGCGTGAGGAACACGGCGTCCCGCTGTCCGGGTTGACCACCATGCGGGTCGGCGGCCCGGCTCAGCGCCTGGTCACCGTGCAGACCACCGACGAGCTGGTCGATGCCCTCCGCGAGATCGACGACGCGGACGAGCCGTTGCTGGTCGTTGCTGGAGGCTCGAACCTGGTCATCTCCGATGACGGGTTCGCAGGTTCCGTGGTCCGTATCGCGACCAGCGGCGTCACCGTCGAGTCTGCGCCGGCCGGGGACGGAGAGGTGATGGTCCGCGTTGCCGCGGGCGAGGTCTGGGACGAGGTGGTCGTCCAGGCGGTCACCTCCGGCTGGTCCGGCATCGAGGCGCTCTCCGGAATCCCGGGCTGCGCCGGCGCGACCCCCATCCAGAACGTCGGCGCCTACGGCCAGGAGGTCGCCCAGGCCATCGCCTCGGTCAGGGTATGGGACCGCCGCGAGCAACAGGTCCGCACCTTTGCCAATGCTGACTGTCAGTTCGCCTACCGTCATTCCCTGTTCAAGTCCGAGCCACGCCACGTTGTCCTCGACGTGCTGTTCCGGTTCCGGGCGGACACCCTCTCCGGGCCCGTCGCCTATGCGGACCTGGCGCGCGCCCTGGGCGTTGCGGCGGGGGAGCGGGTGCTGCTGCAGGACGCCCGTGACGCCGTGCTGGCCCAGCGGCGCCAGCGAGGCATGGTCCTTGACGCGGCGGACCATGACACCTGGAGCTGCGGGTCGTTCTTCACCAACCCGATCATGTCCGCCCGTTCGTATGCCGCACTGCAGAGTCGCGCGGAGACCCTGCTGGGGGAAGGGGCGAAGCCCGGCGGAGTCGACGGGCCCCATGGAACCGTCGGGCCGGTCCGGGTCCCGCGGTTCGACACGCCGGACGGCCAGGTCAAGACCAGTGCGGCCTGGCTGATCGACAAGGCCGGCTTCGGCAAGGGCTACCGCATGCCAGGACCGGCTGCGCTGTCCACCAAGCACCCGCTGGCGGTGACCAACAGGGGCGTGGCGACTGCTGCCGATGTCGTCGCGCTGGCCCGGGAGATCCGCGACGGCGTCCATGATGCCTTCGGCGTGAGCCTGGTCAACGAACCGGTCCTGGTCGGCCTGTCACTGTGACCTTGCCCGGATCAGCTGAGCAGCCACGTGTCGATGTCGGCCAGGATCTGGGCGCGGGGCAGGCTCGGCGCCCGGGAGCCCCGCACGGAAGCCTTTGCCAGCTCGGCCAGCTCCACGTCCGATAGACCGTGCACCACGCGTGCGCTCTCGTACTGCGCATTCAGCCGGGAGCCGAACAGAAGGGGATCGTCCGCTCCCAGTGCGATCTGCGCGCCGGCCTCCATCAGCTGGCGCAGGGGGACGTCCTCGGCCGTCTTGTACACGCCGAGCGCGACGTTGCTACCAGGGCAGACCTCGAGCGTCACACCCCGGCGCACGACCTCGTCGAGCACCCTCGGGTTCTCGGCGCTGCGGATGCCATGGCCCAGCCGGTCAGGGCCCAGCGCGGCCAGCGTCTCGGACACCGCGTCGGCGCCGAGCAGCTCACCTCCGTGGGGCACGCAGGCCAGCCCGGCTCGCCGGGCAATGTCGAAAGCCGGGCCGAACTCTGCTGTGGACCCACGACGTTCGTCGTTGCTCAAGCCGAATCCGACCACCTCTCCGGGGCCGTCCCCGGCGTGGAGCGCGGCAAGCCGGGCCAGCATCCGGGCATCCAGCGGGTGGCGGATCCGGTTCGCCGCGACGATGACGGCCACCCCGATCCCGACCTCGGCGGAGACTGCCCGGGCCTCGTCCAGGACGATCTCCACAGCCGGCGTGATGCCTCCGACGAACGGTGCGTAGGACGTGGGGTCGACCTGGATCTCCAGCCAGCGTGAGCCCTCGGCGGCGTCGTCGACGGCTGCCTCGCGAACGATGCGGCGCATGTCCGCCTCGTCGCGGACGCAGGCGCGGGCGGTGTCATAGAGGCGCTGGAACCGGAACCAGCCGCGTTCGTCGATGGCGCTCAGCGTCGGCGGCCAGGACCCGGTCAGAGCCTCCGGCAGCCGAAGCCCGTGCTTGTCGGCGAGTGCGACCAGTGTGGACGGCCGCATGGAGCCGGTGAAGTGCAGATGCAGGTGGGCCTTGGGCAGCAGACCCACGGGTCGGACCATGGCGGTCAGCGCGCCGCGGTCATCGGGCCTCACCGAGGAGCTTCTGGATCCGGGTGACGCCCTCGATCAGGTCAGCGTCGCTCAGGGCGTAGGACATCCGCAGGTAGCCGCTGGGCCCGAACGCCTCACCCGGCACGACTGCCACCTCGACCTCGTCCAGGATCAGTGCCGCGAGCTCGACCGACGTGGTGCAGACCCGACCACGGATGGTCTTGCCGAGAAGGCCCTTGACAGACGGATACGCATAGAAGGCGCCGGCTGGAACCGGGCAGTCGACACCGTCGATGTCGTTGAGCATCCGGACGATCGTGTGGCGGCGACGGTCGAAAGCCGTCCTCATCTCCTCCACGGCGTCCAGCGATCCGTTCAGAGCCGCGACCGCGGCCCGCTGGGAGATGTTGGCGACGTTCGAGGTCGAGTGCGACTGCAGGTTGGTGGCCGCCTTGATGACGTCGCGGGGGCCGATCATCCAGCCCACCCGCCACCCGGTCATGGCGTAGGTCTTGGCGACGCCGTTGACCACGACGCAGGTGTTGGCAAGCTCTGGCACCTCGACCGGCATGGAGGCCGAACGCACCCCGTCATACGTCAGGTGCTCGTAGATCTCGTCGGTGATGACCCAGATGCCGTTGGCCACGGCCCAGCGGCCGATCTCCCCGATCTGCTCGGGGGAGTAGACCGAGCCGGTGGGGTTGGACGGCGAGCAGAAGATCAGCGCCTTGGTCCGGGGGGTTCGTGCGGACTCGAGCTGGTCGACGGTCACCAGGTAGCCCTGGTCCTCGCCCGCGAACACGTCGACGGTGGTCCCGCCCGCGAGCTTGACCGCCTCGGGGTAGGTCGTCCAGTAGGGCGACGGGAGCAGCACCTCGTCGCCCGGGTCGAGAAGCGCGGCGCAGGCGTTGTACACGGCATGCTTGCCGCCGTTGGTCACCAGCACCTGATCGGGCGTCACCTGGTAGTGGCTGTCCCGCAGGGTCTTGTCGACGATCGCCTTCTTCAGCGCGGGCATCCCCCCGGCCGGGGTGTAGCGGTGGTTCACGGGGTCCTTGGCGGCCGCGATCGCTGCCGCGACGATGTAGTCCGGGGTCGGGAAGTCGGGCTCGCCGGCCCCGAAGCCGATGACCGGACGGCCCTCGGCCTTGAGCGCCTTGGCCTTGGCGTCGACGGCTAGTGTCGCCGACTCGGCGATGGACCCGATGCGGCGGGAGACACGGGGGCGAGGTGCGGTCTCAGTCATGGGACCATGGTGGCAGAAATCCGGTAAGTCGTGCTGTCTCGTCCGTGAACTTCGCGAGGCAGCTGCCGGCTGACAGCGCGCTCAGCCGGGCAAGTTCGCGTTGCGTTGCTGACCTCGCGTATGCTCACCCACTGGTGGGTTGATGAGGATGACCACACCACCGCATATAGGGCAGTGGCTCAATTGGTAGAGCATCGGTCTCCAAAACCGGCGGTTGGGGGTTCGAGTCCCTCCTGCCCTGCGCAGTTAGTTAGTTAGTCAGTCAGTTGGTCAGTCAAAACAAAGAGCGTCAGACAGTGTGTTTGATCCGACGAGCGAGTCGGTGTGGCGGTTCACGTGCTGAGGCACGCGGGTGTCCCCGATACAAGCTAGGGAAGAGGAACTGTGACCGAAACGAGCACGGCAGGCGCCGCTGGCTCTGGTCGCACCCGCCGCGACACCCCCCGCCGGGGCAACCCGGTGAGTCGGTTCTTCGCGGCGGTCGCCCTGTTCGTCAGACAGATCCTGGACGAGCTCCGCAAGGTTGTTCGTCCGACGCGACACGAGCTGGTGACCTACACGAGCGTTGTCATCGTCTTCGTCGGGGCCGTCATGATGTATGTCTGGGGTCTCGACCAGCTGATCGTCAGGCTGATCTCCCTGATGTTCGGCAAGTAGCAGTAGCACAATAGGAAGCACGGCAGGAAGCACGGCAGGCTCGCCTCGGCGGACCGAAATCGCGATCGCGGGCCAACTGCGATCGTCAGTTCATTCAGGAAGTGGGTTATCAGCGTGTCCGAGCAGTGGACCTCCGAGGTCTCCGCCGACCAACCCGCCGAGAGCGGGCAGGGCGTCGACGTGGCCGAACAGGCTGACGTCGCCGTCGACATTGACGACGCGGCTGTTGAGGATGCCACCGCCGACGCCCCCGCCGACGACGCCACCGCCGACGACGCCACCGCCGACGATGCCCCCGCGGACGGCGCGGTTGCCGAGGCTGCCACCGCCGAGGCTGCCACCGCCGAGGTTCCTGAAGCCGACGACGCCGAGGACTCGGTCGAGGATGAGGCTGCGTTCCGGGCCAGGCTCCGCATCCAGGAGGGCGACTGGTTCGTCATCCACTCCTACGCGGGCTACGAGAACCGGGTCAAGGCCAACCTGCAGACCCGGGTGACCTCGCTCAACATGGAGCCCTACATCTTCGACGTGCAGGTCCCGATGGAGACCGTCACCGAGATCAAGAACGGCCAGCGCAAGCTGGTCAACCGTGTCCGGATGCCTGGCTACGTGCTGGTCCGGATGGATCTGACCGACGAGAGCTGGGGCGCCGTGCGTCATACCCCGGGTGTCACCGGTTTCGTGGGCCACACCCACCAGCCGGTCCCGCTCTCGCACGACGAGATCTACACGATGCTCAACCCGACCTTCGAGACCCCTGGCGATACCGCGGGTGAGTCCGGGGGAGTCAAGGCGAGCGAGACCAGCATCGTCGACTTCGAGGTTGGCGAGTCCGTCACCGTCATGGAGGGGCCGTTCGAGACCCTCCCTGCCACCATCTCCGAGATCAACCCCGAGAGCCAGAAGCTCAAGGTGCTGGTCTCGATCTTCGGCCGCGAAACTCCGGTCGAGCTCTCGTTCGCCCAGGTCGCCAAGATCTGAGCGACCGACGCGTGGCTGTCGTCCGACGGCGGCCGCGCGGCGTCATCAGCACCATCCCCAGCAAACAAGGACCCAGATAATGCCTCCCAAGAAGAAGAAGGTCTCCGGCTTCATCAAGCTGCAGATCCAGGCCGGTGCAGCGACACCGGCCCCGCCCGTGGGCCCCGCCCTCGGACAGCACGGTGTCAACATCATGGAGTTCGTCAAGGCGTACAACGCCGCGACGGAGTCCCAGCGTGGCAACGTCATCCCCGTGGAGATCACGGTCTACGAGGACCGCTCGTTCACCTTCATCACGAAGACGCCCCCGGCCGCCGAGCTGATCAAGAAGGCCGCCGGCGTGCCCAAGGGCTCCGGCGAGCCGCACAAGACCAAGGTGGCCCACCTCACGGCCGAGCAGGTCCGCGAGATCGCCGCACTGAAGATGGAAGACCTCAACGCCCACGACCTCGATCAGGCGGCCAAGATCATCGCCGGCACAGCCCGGTCGATGGGCGTCACCACCGGCTGATCTCAGCCAATCCGGTATGACGGCTGGCACCACCCTTTCAGGGTGGGATCGGGCGGCATACCAACCAGTGGCAGGGCCAGCGCTGGCCCGTTCGACCACGAACTCCGCAGTTCTTGAGACTGCAGACCGCACGCAAGCACCAGGAGCAGAAATGAAGCGCAGCAAGGCATACCGCACGGCCGCCGAGAAGATCGGCGTCGACACGCTCTACGCACCGCTCGAGGCCGTCCGTCTGGCCAAGGTCACCACCAGCACCAAGTACGACTCCACCGTCGAGGTTGCCCTGCGACTGGGCATTGACCCGCGCAAGGCCGACCAGATGGTCCGCGGCACCGTCAACCTCCCGCACGGCACCGGCAAGACCGCAAGGGTCCTGGTCTTTGCCACCGGCGAGCGGGCAGAGCAGGCAAAGGCCGCTGGGGCGGACTATGTCGGCTCGGACGAGCTGCTGGAGAAGGTGGCAGGTGGCTGGCTCGACTTCGACTCCGTCGTGGCTACCCCCGACCTCATGGGCAAGGTCGGCCGCCTGGGCAAGGTGCTGGGCCCGCGTGGTCTCATGCCGAACCCGAAGACCGGCACAGTGACGATGGACGTGGCCAAGGCCGTGACCGAGATCAAGGGCGGCAAGATCGAGTTCCGCTCCGACAAGCACGCCAACCTCCACTTCATCATCGGCAAGGTCTCGTTCGACGAGACCAAGCTGGTGGAGAACTACGGTGCGGCGCTCGACGAGATCCTCCGTCTCAAGCCGTCCGCGTCCAAGGGCCGGTACATCGAGCGGGCCGTGATGTCCACGACCATGGGTCCTGGCATCCCGCTGGATCAGAGCCGCACGCGCAACCTGCTGGTCGAGGAAGAGTCCGCCTAGCAGTTGTGCAGGGCCGTCTGGCCCTTCAGCACGTGTTGCGAGGCCGCACCGGATGATCGGTGCGGCCTCGCTGTGCTCTGGCCCGGCGCCTGGCGTCTCCGGGGCGGGCCGATTTTGTCTGTGGTCCCGCGGCCGGTATCTTGGACCTCGACCAAAGACCGCCGGTTGTCAACCTGCCCCTTGCAGGCTGATCGAAGGTTCCGCAGCACGCGGGCAACCAGCGCAGGATCGTACGTGACCGGCATACCAGGTTGTCTGTATGCCGTGAGCCCCGCGCCTGCGCCGGGGCTCCTTGTGTTTGTGGCACCTTCTCCGGCATTTCATTTCGGAAGGAGGCCCAGTGGCAAAGCCCGAAAAGGCAGCAGCCATCGCCGAGTTGACGAACAAGTTCCGCAACTCGGGTGCGGCCGTGCTCACGGAGTACCGCGGCTTGACCGTGGCGCAGCTGACCACGCTGCGTAGCAGTATCCGCGAGCACGCTACCTACGCCGTCGTGAAGAACACGCTCACCGAGATCGCAGCCAAGGAAGCCGGAGTCACGGCTTTCGACGGTAAGTTCTCGGGCCCGTCCGCGATCGCCTTCATCACCGGTGATCCGGTTGGGGCGGCCAAGGGCCTGCGTGACTTCGCCAAGGCAAACCCTCTCCTCGTGATCAAGGCCGGCGTCCTGGACGGCAAGGCCCTGTCTCCCGAGGAGATCTCCAAGCTCGCGGACCTCGAGTCCCGCGAGGTTCTCCTGGCCAAGCTGGCTGGCGCCATGCAGGCGTCGCTGACCAACGCTGTCTCTCTGTTTGCGGCTCCTTTGTCGCAGACGGCCCGAGTGATCGACGCCCTGCGGGCCAAGGTCGAGGCCGAGGGTCCAGCGCTGGTTGCCCAGGACACCGTTGTTGCAGAAGACACGGTCGACGCGCCTGCAGAGGCAGCCGTCGAGAGCACCGAGGACGTCGCCACGGGTGGCGACGCGAGCTGACGCGACCCGGTCGCGGCTGCTTGATCCACCACCAACGCCACTCACGGCACAAGAACACTCATGGCATTTGAACGCGTACCAGAAAGGAACTGCCACCATGGCAAAGCTCAGCACTGACGAGCTCATCGAGTCTTTCAAGGCAATGACCCTCATCGAGCTCTCCGAGTTCGTGAAGCTGTTCGAGGACACCTTCGACGTCACCGCCGCGGCCCCGGTT
>DASVKO010000271.1:0-12397 GCA_036385355.1 Dermatophilaceae bacterium | reverse complement strand
GCGCTGGTGGACTGCGTCGTCGCGGATGACCCGGGCGCCTACGAGCGGCGTTGGCTTGCGGCCTCGCGGCGCTACCGCGCCATCACCTCGTCGTTGCTCTGGGCGAGGCGCCAGCCGGTGCTGGCTCAGCGGATCGTCCCGCTGGCCGCCCGGTTGCCCGGGGTCTTCGGCGCGGCCGTGCAGCAGCTGGCGCACTGAGTTGACATCCTCCCGGCCATGAATGACCAGGATTCCAACTGCTATGCGACCTTGGGAGGCCGTGCATGTTGAGGTTCACGCTTCACAGACCGAGCCAAGACTCTCAGGTCTCCACGTGTTGTCACGGCATGTCCTGCCGCGATATTTCTGGCCGCGTTCACGTCGGCGTTAGCCCTGTGCCCGCAAGCCACGCACACGAAGGCCGCTTGGCTCTTGCGACTCTGCGCAGCGATGTGCTTGCAGGCGTTACAGGTCTGCGACGTATACGCAGCTTTCACTTGCTCGACCCTGCCAGGCGCTTTCTGCTCCAGCCGGGTCACGAGCTGACCCCAACCGGATTTGAGGATGCCCCGGTTGAGTCCAGCCTTCTGGGCGACGTTCCTGCCAGGCTTCTCAATGGTTGCCCGCGCGGAGCGGGTCATGCCGCGGACATTGAGGTGCTCGACCCGGATCACGTCGAAGCTGCGGGCGAGATCGGTGCTGGTCTTCTCAACCCAGTCTTTGCGCCGGTCAGCCTCTCTGGCTTTCAACCCGCCGATCAGGGTTTTCACCTTGCGGCGGCGGTTCGACCCGCGCCGGGCCCGGGCGAGCCTGCGTTGCAGCCGCAGAAGCCGCTCGGCCTCCTTCGATCTCAACCCGGCAGGACTGGTCTTCTCACCGGTGGACAGCGCTGCCGCGACAGTGACGCCCCGGTCCACCCCGACAACCTCACCTGTTCCGGGTGCTGGGATCGGGGCGGGGATCACCGCGAATGCGATATGCCAACGGCCCGCCCTGTCGGCGGTGATGCGGTACGACTTCCAACAGGCCAGGGCGCGGCTGCGTTTGAATGGAACCCATCCGATCTTCGGGACCAGCACGCTCGACCGTGCACAGTTGTCCTGTCGGACCCGCAAGGCTTGAGGTCCGACGATCCGCAGGCCCTCGTCCTCGCCGGCTTTACGCCACGTCGGGCGGCGGTGAGTCCCGGCGAAGAAGTTCCGCCACGCCTGGTCAAGGTCACGCAACGCCTGCTGCTGGACAGTCTGCGAACCGCAGGCAAGCCACGGCTCCGCTCGTCTGGCTTCGGTCAGCTGTGCGGCCTGGGCGTTGAAGCCCGGCGTGGGGCCTTGCCAGCGCCGCCACATCAGGCGCTGCTCCAGACCGAGGTTCCACACGTACCGGGCGTGGCCGCACTGCTCCAGCAGGAGCACTTCCTGTGCGGAACGCGGATACAAGCGGAACCTCATACCGCGAACCTAGCCACCACCTACGACACCCACCCCAGAACCCAGACCCCAATACTCGGCGCGGTCGCAGCACCGGCCACCACCTCCACGTCCACTTGGTGCTCGTCGCCAGCTACAGAGGTGGCGTGTTCAACACGGAGATGCTCAACCTGTGCGAACAGGTCATGGCGCAGGTCTGTGCGGACTTCGGGGCGACCTTGGCTGAGTTCAACGGAGAGGAAGACCATGTCCACTTGCTTGTGCAGTACCCGCCGAAGGTGGCGCTCTCTCACCTCGTCAACTCCCTCAAGGGCCTCTCTTCGAGGCGGTTGCGTCAGGAGTTCGTTGGCAGGGTCAACAGGGCGGCGATGCGCGGCAGGTTTTGGTCCCCGTCGTACTTCGCCGGATCGTGCGGTGGGGCACCGCTCAGCATCGTCAAGGACTACATCACCAACCAGAAACGACCAGACTAGGCAAGGTTTCCTCCCTGCCCTGAAGGACAGGGTTTCCACCCCAGATCACCGATGACCGAAGGGCTCAGAGGGATGACTGAACAGGTGGTGCTCTGCGCCCCCGACGGCTCAGCTGCCGGGACGGCGCCGAAGGCGACGGTGCACCACCGCGACACGCCGCTGCATCTTGCCTTCTCCTGCTATGTCTTCGACCCCGCCGGCCGAGTTCTGGTGACCCGCCGGGCCTACGACAAACGGACGTTCCCGGGGCTGCGCACCAACAGCTGCTGCGGGCACCCGGCGCCGGGCGAGGGGATGCGGGTTGCCGTGCTGCGCCGTCTGTGGCACGAGCTCGGGATCGTCCCCTCGGAGCTGGACCTGATCCTGCCCGGGTTCCGCTACCGGGCAACCGCGGCCGACGGGACCGTCGAGAACGAGCTGTGTCCTGTGTATCGGGCCAGGACCAACGATGACCAGGTGACCGTCCACCCACCCGAGGTTGATGAGGCCTGGTGGGTGCCGTGGGCCGAGTTCGCAGCCCAGGCCGACGGAACGGACCCTCTGTCCTCGTGGGGGGCGCAACAGGTGGAGCAGCTGAGCGCCCTCGGTCCCGACCCCTTCGGGTGGGCGACCGGTGAGCCGGCGCTGCTCCCGGCAGCGGCGACACCCTGACTTCGTCGTCGCCGGGGGGCGGCAAGCAGCCCTGACTCTGCGGGCTACCTGCCGCCGGTTGACAGGCCGGGGAGGTCGGGCAGGGACTGTGACACCGAGTCGACGGCAGTGTTCGCGGCGTCGGTCACGCCCCCGAGGTTGCCGGTGACCGACTCCGTGGCGGTTGCCGCGGCCTCGGTCACGCCCTCAACACCGGTGAATGCCTCTGTTGCGGTGGCTGCGCCCTCCACTACGCCGGTGGCCGACTCGGTGACTGACTGCAGGGCGGTCGTGGCCGACTCACCCAGTGATCCCAGGTCGGCGGGCAGTCCGGGGATCTCGATCCCGGTAGCTTCCTTCACGCCCATGAGGGCGTTCTTGATGGTCTCCCACATGGGAGCCTCCTTCTGTCTGGATTGCGGACCTCGCGTCAGCGAGGGTGTTCAGCAGGACGGTGCGCGGGCCAGACGACCGCGGTGAGTACGCCGGATCGCCTGGCGGTGGGTACGCCGGTTCAGGGCTTCTTCGTCACCCGGGCCTTGAGCTGCTCGAGACGGCGGCGGTTCTCGGGCTTGGTGGCCTGTTCCTTGGCCTTCGCGATCGCGTTGGTCGCCTGCGGGCTGTGGGCGAGGTCTGTCAGCTTCTTCATCAGGCTCGGCATGGTGGATCTCCTTCTGTTGGGGTGATGGGCAAACTGTTGGGGTGATGGGCAAACTGTTGGGGTGGTGGGCAAAGTCGGGGTGGTGGGCACGTGAGGTGGTGGGCGCCTACAGGGGAGGGATGAGGTGGGCTGCCGGGAGGATCTCCTCGCTCAGGACGACCGCGGTGGCGATGAGCACCTGGGCCCGGGCGACCAGGCCCACCAGAACCCCCCGGGTCTCGTGGCTGGCGCCTTCCGGAAGGTCGCGCAGGGCCTGAAGCTGCGCGTCCAGCGAGGCGAGGTGCCCCTGGAGGGCGACCGGATCGGCCGGGCAGGGATCCCCGGAGGGTTCCGCGCACCGGGTGTGGTCCCTCGACGCGTCTTCGGCCAGCAGATGCGTGATCTCGTCGAGCCGGAACCCCTGGGCCTCCAGGCGGCGGATCGCGGCGATGCGCGGGACGTCGGCTGGCTGGTAGAGGCGGAAGTTGCCACCGCTTCGCCGTACCGGGGCAAGTAGTCCCAGGCCCGTGTAGAAGTCCACGGTCCGTCTGCTGACGTCGGCGCGGGAGGCCAGCTCGCCGATCCGAAGAAGGTCTTCAGTCATCACGGACGCACCTGCCTTTCTTGCCCGTGCCAGAACCAGTCCCTACACCATACAGTGATACGTGATGGTGTCGATTCTTGCTCGCTGCCGTCGTGGGCGGAGGCGCCTTGGGAGACCGCGGCTGCAGGCTCAGCGACAGAGCCTGGCGAGGGCCCGGCGGCGCGTCAGCCCTTGTCGGACTTCCTGCGGTGCCACGCCGCGGCGACGAGACCAGCCGCCGGAAGGAGTACCGGCAGGGCGGTATTGATGCGCGTGCCGATGCCGCCGGGGTCGAAGGGGCCCGGGCGGATGGCGGTCGGGGTGATCGCAAGGATCGGGAAGGCCTGGGCGAGTGCGTCCACCTCGGCGTCGCCCTTGCCCCTGACGTCCCCGAGGGTGAGCCTGCCGACGACGCCCATGGACTGGATGAGAGCCCGGAAGGCGGCTCGCAGCTCGTCCGGCTGGGTGATCTCGGCGGCCCGTCCGGCGATCAGGGCTCCCGGCAGCATCACCTCGACCTCAGGGTCGGCCACGGCGTTGAGGAACCAGTGGGCGGTCCGCCCGTAGCCGGCAACCACGACGACCCGGCCGTCGATCACCGTGTAGCCCAGCGGGGCCTCGCGGACCAGGCCGCTCTTCCTGCCGGTGGTTCGCAGCAGCATGATCGAGCCGGCGACCGGTGTGGCGAGCAGCGGGCCGCCCCCGGTGCGGATCAGGGGAGCGGCCACCCAGCGGTTGAACACCCGGAAGGCCGTGCGAAGGGGGGTGAGCACAGCCGTCATGGTGTCGCCATAGGGCAGGGGAGTGGTCACCTGATCACCGTAGCGGGAGTGCCTCAGCCCTGGTGGGAGGGAGGACTTCTGGCACTACTGCGCCTCAGGGGAGTCACGTCACCGTGGTGTTGTGGGTGGTCAGCCCCTTGGGGCGGTGGATCGAGAGCTCGGGAAGCCGAGCTGGGAGGGATCGCGATGGTTGCCAGCGTTCACGGTGAGATTGTCATCGCACGACCGGTCGCAGAGGTGTTCGACTTTGTTGCCGACCAACGGAACGAGCCGAAGTACAACCCGGGCATGGCCAGTGCCGAGAAGCTCACCCGGGGAGCGATCGGTCAGGGGACCAGATACCGGGTGGCCGTCAGGTCGATGGGGCGGCCGGTGACCATGGTCCTGGAGACCACGGCGTACGAGCGTCCGTCGCGGCTCGCGAGCACGACGGTCATGTCCTCGGCCGAGATCAGCGGGGAGCTGACCTTCGAGCCGGAGGCCGGCGGAACGCTGATGCGCTGGAGGTGGGACCTGAGGCCCAAGGGCGTGTTCAGGCTTCTCACCCCGGTCTTCAGCCAGGTCGGCAAGCGGCAGGAGGCTGCCAACTGGGCAAGCCTCAAGCAGTATCTGGAGTCAGGTCTGGTGGAGAGGCAACCGGGCAGCACTGCGGTGTAGAGGTCAGTGGTCGGATGGATCGGCCTTGGCCGCACGGCGCTCCGACTTCGGCGGACGGCGTGAGCCGGCGGCGGCGCCGGATCGGGCGGCGCCAGAGAAGGCCGCGGAGATCCCGATCATGAAGCCGAAGTTGTACCAGTTGCCGTTGTTGTGCACCTCGTAGATGTTCACCTTGTCGTTGAACAGAGAGACCACGAACGTGATCGGGCTGATTGCACCCTGCCACAGACCCAGCCAGAACCCGGCGGGGTGAGGAGTGCTGATCCGCGCCAGGGTGTTCGGGCCCGGGGCGCAGGCGGCCAGCAGGAGAAGGCCGGCGGCCACCAGCGCAATGAGTGTCATGCGTGACTTTGACATATGCCCCCCGTTCAGGGAACAAGCCAACACGGGTGCGCGAGCCGAAGTCAAGGCTTTCGCCTCCCGCGGGTGTCGCGTCGGGGCGTCGCCCCCCGGCGAGTTCGGGGGGACCTTCGGCCCTATGGCGAGCCGGCCCGGACGGGCAACGCTGGTGATGCCAGCAGGAGTTCTCTGTGCCGATTCACCCGAAAGGATCACCATGGCATATCTGAAACCGCCCGCCTTCACCCGGCACCTGGCCAATCCGTTGGCGATGCGGATGGGCGCCCGCGGGGTCGCCACCCTCGTCGTCGCCGGTCGTCGCACCGGCGATCCCCGCAAGGTGCCGGTCATCCCCGTGGAGGTCAGCGGGAGCCGCTATCTGGTTTCTCCGTATGGCGAGTCCGACTGGGTCCGCAATCTCCGGGCCGCCGGAAAGGGCGAGCTGAGCAGCCACGGGCGAACAGAGGCCTTTCACGCGAGCGAGGTCGCGGCCGACGAACGAGGGGCCGTCATCGCCCGGTACCGCGAGGTCGCAGGGAGCAGTGTGAGCTCGTATTTCGCGAAGCTGCCCGATCCCGGGGATCATCCCGTATTCCGGGTTGGCTAGCTGGCGGTGAGGTCGCGGTACAGCCGTGCGCAGGGTGCAGGGAGGGCACACCATTCTGGAGGGGGGCCTCGTATGACACGGGATGACAGTGAGCAGGGGACGCTGGGACGCGGACTGGCCTACCTCAGGCTGGGAGCAGGTCCACCCCGGTGGTGCCGGCGGACCTCACGGCTGACCACCGCGGGCCCGGCTCGTCCTGTATCCGGGCAAAGGCCACCTCGGCACCCTCAGTGGCGAGCGGCTGCCGCGCGACGTGCTGGCCTTCCTTGCCGAGGAACCTCTGATCGGCTCACCCGAGACAAAGGAGATGGCTGATGGCGAGACCCGCGGACCTACAGTCTCGGCCGGCACCGACCACCGGACCTGACCCGTCGTGGCACCTGCTCTACCGGATTGGCGGCATCTCCGCCTGGATCTTCGTCGCGATGACTGTTGCCGGCATCGTGATCGCCGCCACAGCGCAACCGCCGACGGATGGCGGGACCGCCACGCTGAGCTACATCGGAGCCCACCGCATGCTCTACATCGTCTACCAGCAGCTCTGGGTGGTGCCCGGCTTCTTCGCGATGGTCACCTATCTCGCCCTCTATCCGGCGCTCAAAGGCCTGAACAAGAGTCTCGCTGCGCTGGGTGCGGTGGTTGGCGGTAGCGCCTGGGGGCTCATCCTGGCAATTCCGACCACGACGACCGGAGCTCCCGCGCTGGTCTATCTGAGTGGCCAGTTCATGGCCGCGGCCGATCCCGCCCGTCGCGCGGCTCTTGCGACGGCCGCCGAGGCCCTGATCGCCCAGAATCGCACGACGGGTGCGGTAGGCCCGCTGGAAGCCGTCGGCCTGCTGATCGTCTCCATCGTGATGCTGAAGGGCGTCTTCCCCAGGGCCGTGGCGTATCTGGGCGTTGTCGCCGGAATCCTCGGGATCAGCGCCGAGGCGCTGAGGATGGTGTTCGACGGCTTGTACGTCTTCTACGGCGTTCTCCTGCCGGTCTGGATGGGCGCCGTCGGCTGGAGCCTCTACAGATTCGGAAAGAACAGGCCGCTATGACCCGTCGGCGGCCGGCAGGGAGATAAGGAACTCGGTTCCGCTCTCGTTGCTGGTCAACGTCAGCGACCCGCCGTGGGCCTTCACCACCGCGTGCGCGATGGCCAGGCCGAGGCCGGTGCTGCCCTTGACCCTCGACCGTGAGCTGTCGGCACGTACGAAGCGCTCGAAGACGTGGGCCTGAAGCTCTGGGGGGATGCCCGGGCCATCGTCACGTACCGACAGCAGGACCTGGTGGTCCGCCTGGTCGTCGGCGGTGAGCCGGACGACGACGGAGGTCCCCGCCGGGGTGTGCATGCGTGCGTTGGAGAGCAGGTTGGCCACCACCTGGTGGAGCCGGTGCAGGTCGCCGCGAACGACTACCGGCTCGTCCGGCAGGTCGAGCGACCACCGGTGGTCGGGGCCGGCCACCCGGGCATCGCTGGTGACCTCGATGACCAGCCGGGACAGGTCGACCTCCTCCTGCTCCAGCGGTCGGCCGGTGTCGAGCCGGGCCAGCAGCAGCAGGTCGTCCACGAGCAGGCCCATCCGCACGGCCTCGGACTCGACCCGGCCCAGGGCGTGACTCACCTCGTCAGGGACGTCCTCGGTGCTGCGTCGCGCGAGCTCCGCATAGCTGCGGATGCCGGCCAGCGGGGTTCGCAGCTCGTGGCTTGCGTCCGCGACGAACCGGCGCAGACGGGCCTCGCTGGTCTCCCGCTGTCCGAGCGCGGTCTCCACGTGTCCGAGCATCTGGTTGAAGGCCTCCCCGAGCTGGCCCACCTCGGTGCGCGGATCGGTCTCGGGAACTCGGTTGGGGAGCTCGACCGCGCCGCTGGCCAGGGGCAGGGAGGTGACCTGGCGGGCCGTGGTGGTGACCCGGCGCAGCGGACGCAGCGACAGGGTGACCCACCCTGCCCCGGCCAGCCCGGTCAGCAGCACGGCGATGGCGAAGACGACGAGCATGGTCGCCTCGAGCCGGTGCACCGTCGACTCGATGTCATGCAACGGGAGCCCGGTGATGTGGAGGTCGCCGTCCTGGCCCCGGGTGGCCCTCAGCCGGTAGTCGCCGAGCTCGGACAGGTGGGTGGTCGTCGGTGGGCTGTCCGGCCTCAGGCGCAGCAGCGCCGAGCGGTCCGCGGCGTTCAGGGTCACGTCTTCGAGGCTGATCTGGCCTTCGGTGTCCCGGACGACAACGCTCTCGGCGATCGAGCCGTCGGAGATCCGGGCGGCCATCGTCCCCACCGCCTGTCCCTGGACGCTGGGATCGGCGGCGGCGTCGGATGGTCCCACTGGTTCGGCGGGCGTTTCGGAGTGCTCGCGGCTGACGTCCAGGCGGCTGCCGGCCTGGACCAGCTGCTGGTCCAGCCTGCTGACCAGGAACCCGTTGAGCGTGATGCTCGTGGCAACTCCGACGACCGCACAGGACACCGCCAGCAGAACGATGACGCCGGCGATGAGCCGGGTCCGCAGGGTTCGGCCGGCCAGCCAGCCGCGCATGCTCACGTCGCGGTCTTGAGGACGTACCCGACGCCTCGCACGGTGTGGATGAGCGGCTCACGCCCGGCGTCCACCTTCTTGCGCAGGTAGCTGACGTAGAGCTCGACGACGTGGGCCTGGCCGCCGAAGTCGTAGTTCCAGACGCGGTCGAGGATCTGCGCCTTGCTCAGCACCCGGCGCGGGTTGCGCATCAGGAAGCGCAACAGCTCGAACTCGGTGGCGGTCAGCTCGACCAGCTCACCGGCCCGGCGTACCTCGCGCGCGTCCTCGTCCATGGTCAGGTCGGCGAAGGCAAGCTGGGTGTCTTCGTTGTTGTAGCTCATCCCGGCGCGGCGCAGCATGCCCCGCAGGCGGGCCAGCACCTCCTCCAGGCTGAAGGGTTTGGTGACGTAGTCGTCGCCGCCGGCTGTGATCCCGGCGATCCGGTCCTCGACCGAGTCACGGGCGGTGAGGAACAGGACGCCCACGCGGGGGTTGTCCTCGCGCAGCCGGCGCATCACTTCGAGCCCGTCGAAGTCGGGCAGCATCATGTCGAGCACGACGGCGTCCGGCCGGAACTCGCGGCCCGTCCGGACGGCGCTGATCCCGGTACCTGCGCTGAGGACGTCCCAGCCCTCGTGCCGCAGCACGCTGGCGAGGACTTCGGCGAGGTTGGGCTCGTCGTCCACGACCAGCACCCGGATGGGCGTGCCGTCGGGGCGGCTGAGCGCGCCTGCCTGGGCGTTGGGCTTTTCGGTGTGTTCGCGTTCGGTCATCAGGCTCACCACTCAAGAGTCGTCGTGCCGGCTCAGATCTTCCTGAGGTCTTCTTCTGAGGTTCCTCTGAGAAGCGGCGAGCGGCAACTCAGCGAGCCTTGACGAGCATGAGGGCGAGCGCGGGGCAGTCGGTGACCGCACGACGGGCCAGCGGGCGAAGCTCCCCGGAAACCGGCTCGTCGGACAGGAGGGGGTAGCCCCACTCGTCCAGGGCGATCAGCTCCGGGAGCAGCTCAGCACACAGGCCGTGGCCGGTGCACAGGATCGGGTTGACGCGCAGCTTCTCGTTCATCGGTCAGCTCCAGTCCTCTTCGTGAGCCGGTGATCCTGCCGGGATGGGCAGGAACGGCTCGTAGCTGGTGGCGCTGCACCGGCCGGCCTGGTGCAGGGCGACCTCGTCGGCGAATACCGTCAACGCACTGCGCATGAATCGCACGGTGCCGTCGGGGTGATGGCAGGCTCCGCGGCGCTCGACCAGGGTGGACCAACGCTGCAGGTCGTCCCCGGCAGAGGTGGCCGCCGGGGCGGACTGCGGGCGGGCCAGCTGCGTCAGGGTGGCCGCGATGCGGGGAAGGCCGTTCAGGCACGGTCCGCACTGCCCTGCTGACTCCAGAGCCAGGTAGCGGACGACCCGGGCCGACTCGACCACACCGCAACGGTCGACCGGAAGTGCGGCCAGCACCCCGGCGCCGACGGCCGCGCCCAGCGGGCGCAGGTCCGCGTTGCTGAGGGTGAGGCTCCCGGCCTGCTCGGGGGAGAGCCAGGCGCCGTGGTAGCCGCCGACCAGAACGGCCCGCGCGGGCTGCTCGCGGAGCTTGAGCAGGTCGGCGATGGGGGTGCCGATCGGGGTCTCCGCGACCCCTCCGGTGCCGTCGGACAGCCGCAGGCTGGTGAGCATGCTGCCGGGCTCGGCTGTGGTGCCGACGGCCCGGAACCAGCCAGAGCCATATCGGGAGATCAGGGCCAGCTGGGCGAGGGTCTCGACGTTCTGGACCAGGGTGGGCGCCCCGTTGACGCCGCGTTCGAAGATCCGCGGCGGGGTGAAGCGGGGCAGGGCTGCGCCGCCCTCGACGCGACTGGCCAGAGCCGACTCCTCACCGGCCAGGAAGCGGGCGGGAGCGGTCACCAGGTTGACGGCGATGCGATCCATCCGGGCGGTTGCCCGTTCGGCGAGGGCATACTCCAGGTGATGCGCGAGCTGTGAGTGCTGGTCCCGGTGGACGTAGAGGTGGACCTGCCGGGCGCCGACGGCCTCGGCCGCGAGCTGGAGCCCGTCCAGGACCAGGTGCGGCGAGGACCAGAGCAGCGTCTTGTCCTTGTCGCTCGCGGGCTCGCCCTCGGCGCCGTTGCCCACCACGACCGGGACGCCCTTCTGGTCGGCGACGGTGGTGAGCTTGCGGTGGGTGGGGAACGCCGCTCCGCCGCGGCCGGTCAGGCCGGCGGACTCGATGGTGCGGATGAGCATTCGCGGGCCGCCACGGTAGAGCAGCCGCCCATGCCTCTGGTGGTGCGCCGCGAGATCCATGGGCTGACCGGTGGCGGGGAGCAGCCTGGGCAGCAGGGTGGGGTCTGAGCTGGCACGGCTAGCGCTGCCGCCGGCATCGCGGGTTGCCTTGTCGGTGGCGGAGCTGCCGGTGCCGGTGGACTGTACGGTTGCGGTCATCGCAGGGCCCCCGTTCTGTCGGCGCCCCTGAGCTGCTGGGAGACCCGGCCCGGACGCGGTACGGCTGCCCTGGCGCTGAGGACCCTGTATCCGATGGCGGTGACCACAGAGAACACGGTAGCCAGGGTGAGGGTGAGCAGCCAGCCGGACTGCAGGTCCTTGCTCGCACCGAGGCCGTGGGCGACGATCACCGGGTAGGACAGGTAGGACAGCCAGTGCACCGCCTTCCAGAGGGAGGGCGTGAGCCGGTGGCGGAGCAGGCTGGTGACGATGACCGCCGCCATCAGGTCGATGGCCACCGTGCCGAGCCCGATCCAGAAGCGCTCGTAGCCTGAGGTGAACGGCACGATCGTCGAGAGCCACGGGATCTTGGCGTACCCGTCAGCTATGGCGGTGACGATGTGCATGCCGAGGAAGGCCACGGTCAGCAGTGACAGGTTGCGGTGCAGCCCGGTCACCGCGAACCGGGGGAGTCCCGGCAGGCGGCCCTGGCGGTTGATCAGGATGCCGAGGATCGCGACGAGCGAGAACAGGACGAGGCTGACCACGCCGGTGGCGCGGCTGGCGTACCACAAGGCGCTCCCGGTGATCACGACGAGACCTCCGGCCAGCCGGCGAGGGTCGTGACAGACCCGTCGGTGGCGACCAGCCGGGCGGGCAGCTTCTGCTTGGCCAGCCAGCTTGCGGCGCTGCTCCCGCGGATGATGGCGGCGGTGCTGGCGATGTTCGCGTCCAGGGCTGAGCCGGCCGCGACCGAGACCGTGCGCCAGTCGGTGTCGGCAGGCCAGCCGGTCCGCGGGTCGAGGATGTGATGCATCAGGTCACCGCCGCGCTGCCACCTGCGGGCCCTGGTGCTGGAGGTGGCCAGCCCGCCCTCGTGGATGGCGATGACGCAGGCCGGCCCCTCGGCGGGCGTGAACGGGTCACCGGTGACGTCCTGGACCCGGATCGACCACCCGCCCGATGGCACCTCACCGGCAACTGCGATGTCGCCGCCGAGGCTGACCAGCACGCCACAGCCCAGTTCGTCGTGGATCCGACGGGCCGCCCGGTCGGCAGCCCAGGCCTTCGCCGTGGCCCCGAGGTCGAGTCGCACCCCGGCCGGCACGGTGAGGAGGCCCGCCGCCTCGTCAAGCTTGATCTGACGCCATTTCGGGGTATGCCGCAGGGTGACCCGCAGCGCCCCGCCGCGGGCAGGCACTGAGGAGAAGTCGCGGTCGTAGCCGAGGGTCTCCATCGCCCGCCCGAGGGTGGGGTCGACGTCGCCGTCGGTCAGCCGCGCTCCGCGAAGGGCGGCGCTGACTGCGCCGGCGAGCAGCGGGCTCACGGGGGTCGGCTGGCCG
>DASVKO010000270.1:0-8312 GCA_036385355.1 Dermatophilaceae bacterium | reverse complement strand
CGCCGACCCCGTCGCCCCCGCCCAACGCTCCCACGCAGCTGATGCCAAAGCGGCAACCAAGACCACCACCGACGAACTGCCCGCCACCAGCTTCACCACCCTGCTGAACCACCTGGGATGCCTGGCCCGGGTCGACCTCCGCTACGGCGACAACGACACCGGCCCCACCGTGCCCACCCTCACCGAACCCACCCCGATCCAACGCCGAGCCTTCGAACTCCTCGGTGGCCCGATCCCGCTGACCCTGAAGTAGCCAGAACCCAAACACCCGAAAACAGCGAAACCCCTGCTCAACAGGGGTTTCACGCGTCATACAACACGCAACTTCGGTCTAGACTGGCTGATCAAACGTTGTGGCAGCACGACACAAGTCCCCACCTCATAGGGAAGCCGGGAAGCCAATCCTCGGCGCGGACGATCTAGGAGAGGCAGGGGTCTGGCACCGATCCGATTGCGGAACGGTTAGCGGAGCACGTAGCCGCTCCTCACAACCCTTGGTTTCGTCCCGTATCCCGATCCTCGACCACGCGGGACTCCGGCCGCCGCTCCTACGTCAACGCTGAGCCACGGCGAAGTGGCCCCAAACACGAAGGAGAGGCGGCATAGTCACCGGCGATCTCGATCTGTGCGAGGACGTGGTCTCACTGTGTATCGCCCGCACAAAAAGGGTCGCAGCCGTGTGGGAGTCAGTGCGGGTACCTCTCAGGCG
This sequence comes from Dermatophilaceae bacterium, assembly GCA_036385355.1. Taxonomy (GTDB): domain Bacteria; phylum Actinomycetota; class Actinomycetes; order Actinomycetales; family Dermatophilaceae; genus UBA4719. Next base: position 7,603 of record DASVKO010000270.1, on the reverse strand, counting down.
GGACTAGGACAGCGAGATCACTTGTTGTCTGACTATGCACCGATCCTCGCGGATCCCTTAGCGAGGAGAACACACAAGCACAGGAGATGCATGCTCACCGTCAACGCCTACGCCTACGCCTACGCCGCCACCGCCCCGACAGGACCGCTGGCCCCAGCGACCATTAAGCGGCGCGACCTCGGCCCGCACGACGTCCTCATCGAGATCAAGTACGCCGGCATCTGCCACTCCGACATCCACACCGCTCGCGGTGAATGGGGTCCGGTCACCTACCCCCTGGTGACCGGCCACGAGATCGCCGGCATCGTCACCAAGGTCGGCCCCGAGGTCACCAGGCACACAGTCGGCGACCGTGTCGGGGTCGGCTGCATGGTCGACTCCTGCGGCGAGTGCCGCTACTGCCAGGCCGGTGAGGAGCAGTTCTGTGTCAAGGGCAACATCGGCACCTACGCCGCCACGGGTAAGGACGGCCAGCCCACCCAGGGCGGCTACTCCACCCACATCGTCGTCACCCAGGACTTCGTCCTGCGCATCCCGGACGGCCTCGACCTCGACGTCGCGGCCCCGCTGCTGTGCGCCGGCATCACCACCTACTCGCCCCTGAACCGCTGGAGCGCCGGCCCCGGCAAGAAGGTCGCCGTCGTCGGACTCGGCGGGCTCGGGCACATGGGCGTCCAGATCGCCCACGCCATGGGCGCCGAGGTCACCGTGCTGTCGCAGTCGCTGAAGAAGCAGGAGGACGGGCTACGCCTTGGCGCCGACCACTACTACGCGACCAGCAACCCCGAGACGTTCGAGAAGCTCGCCGGGAGCTTCGACCTGGTCCTGAACACGGTCAGCGCCGCGATCGACGTCGACGCGTACCTGTCCTTGCTCGCCGTCGACGGCGCCTTGGTCAACGTCGGCGCCCCGCCCGAACCGCTGTCGGTCAACGCTTTCTCGCTGATCATGGGGCGCCGCTCCTTCGCCGGCTCCATGATCGGAGGCATTGCCGAGACTCAGGAGATGCTTGACTTCTGCGCAGCCAACCACCTCGGCGCCGAGATCGAGGTCATCGGCGCCGACCAGATCAACGAGGCCTACGAGCGCGTCCTGAACTCGGACGTGCGCTACCGCTTCGTCATCGACACCTCCACCCTCAGCTCACCTCCACAGAGCTGAGAGCATTTCCGATTCGCTTCTCAGGCGAGGGTCCGTAAGCACACGCTCACGGACCCTCGCCCAGTCGTAACTTCCTGATGTGTCCGCCGTCCCCATAGCGGAACGGTCAGCGGAGCAAGTGATCGCTGCTAACCGCTGTCTCGATTCGCCCGTAGACCGATCGGCCACCGGAGACATCGGCGCCGTAGGTCCTGGTTGGCGGCACCGCGGGAAATCTCGTAGCAGGACCGACTGGTCGAGATTGAGCGACTGGTGACCGTACCCTCGAGGTCAGGCCTGCAGCGACGAGGGGCTGCTCCTCATCGTCGAGATTCTGACCTACCAGCTCGACGACGAGACCCCCGAGCAGTACGCGGCGGTGTTCGGCGACCTCGTCGCTGGAGCGACCCGGCTCGCGGTGGGCTGCGGGACCAAGGTGCTCAAGCTGCCGTACCCCGGCTCTGCTGAGGCGAGTGCCGCGGTGACCGAGGCGGCCCAAGGGGTGCCGTGGGCCGTGCTGTCCGCCGGCGTCGACCACTCCACCTTCATCGGGCAGGTCGCCACCGCGGTCGCCCAGGGTGCCAGCGGGGCGATGGCCGGGCGCGCGCTGTGGAAGGACAGCCTCGCGATGACCCACGAGGAGCGGCAGACGCTGCTGACCGAGCGGGCCCTGCCCCGGCTGCGCGAGTTGGCGGCCGCAGTGGATGGTGCGCCGAGTACCAGCTGAGCCCCGCTCAGCCGGACGAGGTCCCGCTACGCCCGCCCCGCGGATGCTGGCCGACGACACGAGTCGCGTTCGACGAGTGTGGCCGGCAGCACCTCGCGGCGGCGGTAGCGACGGGTAGGGTGCGCGATCCGGTCCAGCAGCCGGGCCAGGGCCAGCTCGCCGAGCCGGGCCGGGTCCTGGTCCAGCACGGTGACGGAAGGCACCAGCACGTCCGACATCGGGAAGTCGCCGAACGACACGACAGCCATCCCGAGGTCGTGCCACAGCGGCGCCAGCGCGATGGTGCACCGCGCGTTGGAGCTGAAGAGGGCCGTCGGCGGGTCGGCAGCGTCCCGCAGCCGTTTGATCGCCGCGGCGGCCCCCGACCGTGTCGCCCCGTCCCAGGCGACGAGTTCGGGCCGGACCGGCAGGCCCGCCCTGGCGAGTGCGCGGGCGTAACCGGCGAAGCGGTCCGCGGATGTCGGCACCTGCGGGGAGTCGCCGAGGAACGCGATGTCCCGGTGGCCGTGACCGACGAGGTGGGTCGTCACCTCGTACCCACCGCCGTCGTCGTCGGTCGTGAACGAGTCTGCGGCCAGGTGCGAGGGCCGACGGTCGATGAACACCATCGGGGTCTGGCGCGCCCACGGCAACAGGTACGACTGGTCGTCACCGACCGGCGCGACGATGAGCCCGCTCACCCGTCGGCTCAGGAGGGCCTCGATGCGAACGCGCTCGTTGGCGGGGTCCTCACCGATGCCCGCGACGACCGTCAGCATCTTCTGCGCCGCGGCCAGGTGATCGACCTGCCGCACGACGGCGGAGAAGTAGGGGTCGCCCAAGTCCGGTACCGCGACGACGATCACCGGGGAACGGCCGTCGCGGAAGGTCGTCGCCAGCGTGTTCGGCAGGTATCCGAGCTGATCGATGGCGTCCTGGACGCGTTTCCGGGTGGCGACCGCGACGTTCGGGTCGTTGTTGTGCACGCGCGAGACGGTCTTGTATGAGACGCGCGCCACGGCAGCGACGTCCCGCATGCTGACCACGGCGCCTCCAGGTCGATTGGCTCGGGTTCGAGCCGGTACTAGCGGCAGGTGTAGCCACCGTCGATGGGCAGATGCACACCGGTGATCATGGAGGCGTCGTCGCTGAGCAGGAAGAGCACCGGTCCGGCGATCTCGTCCTGTGTGGCCCATCGGCCCAGCGGCATCTGTTCGATGTAGGGACCACCGATCTCCGGCCGGCCCCAGTAGAACTCCGACATCTCGGTCATCACGACGCCGGGGTTCACGCTGTTCACCCGGATACCGTACCGGCCCAGCTCGAGTGCGCTGACGCGGGTGATGTTGTCGACCGCGGCCTTCGACGAGCCGTACGAGACGTGGTTCTGCAGCGCGACGAGCGAGGCCTGGCTGGAGACGTTGACGATCGCACCGCCGCCGCCGAGCCGGATCATCGTGCGCGCCGCGTACTTGGTCACGAGCAGCGTGCCTCGCGCGTTGATCGCGATGACCTTGTCGAAGACGCCGATGTCGGTTTCCATGGGCGTGGCGATCTCGCCGCCGTACCCGCCGCAGTTGACGACGCCCCACAGGTCCAGGTCGGCGAGGGCCGCAGCGATCTCGTCCTCGGAGGTGAGGTCGAACGGAGCCGTCCGGCAGCCAGTCTCGGCCGCGATGCCGTGCAGGCTCTGCTCGGTCCGGCCGCTGACGACGACGTCGGCGTTCGCCGCGACGAGCCGTCGGACGATGGCGCTGCCGATTCCGCCTGCGGCCCCGGTGACGAGGATGGGCCTGCCGCTGAAGTCGGTCATGGGAGAAGTCCTTTCGTCGGGGTCGGCCAGCGCTGGCCGAACATGCGCCGCCTGGGCAGCCAGGGTCCATGCTGACACATTGAGGCCGAAGTTGTCACCGGTGTCACCCGAACGGTTGACACCGGTGACATACGGTGCCAGCCGGTGTAGCCTCACAGCAGCAGGTGCACGTGGCGACCGGGATCCGTCGGCGCTGCAGCCGCGGAGGCGGCACCGGAGGAGGTTGAGTGGACAGCTCCGGCCCCACGGTCGTCACCGCCACCATCGAGGACCTGGTGGTGCGCGCGACGGACCTGGCCGCGCGTGCGCCGCGCACCATCCTGGCCATCGTGGGTGCACCGGGTGCTGGCAAGTCGACCGTGTGCTCCGCTCTCGACGATGCGCTGGGTGAGCGGGCCGTTGTGGTCGGCATGGACGGGTTCCACCTGGCGAACGAGGTCCTCGTCGCTCTCGGCCGGCGGCAGCGCAAGGGTGCCCCGGATACTTTCGACGTGCGGGGCTACGTCGCACTCCTGGCCCGCCTGCGCCAGGCCGACGAGGACGTCACCTATGCACCGCGGTTCGACCGCGGTCTCGAGGAGTCCATCGGGAGCGCAGTGCCGGTGGCGCGCACTGTGCCGCTGGTCATCACCGAGGGCAACTACCTGCTGCACGACGCGGGCGGCTGGCAGGACGTCCGACCACTGCTCGACGAGGTCTGGTTCATCGACGTCCCGGCGGCCGAGCGCGTGCGTCGGCTCGTCGAGCGCCGCATGTCGTGCGGTGACAACGCCGAGCAGGCACGGTCCTGGGTCACCGACGTCGACGAGGCGAACGCGTCGGTGGTCCACGCCGGGCGGGGCCGGGCGAACCTCGTCGTGCACCTCGTCGAGGTCGAATCGCCAGCCTGACCCCGAGCGGCTGCACCCCTGTGCCCGCACCAGCCACGACAAAGGAAGCGACCATGGTGACCCAGCTCGGCTCGACCACTCTCCGCACGCTCGGCCCACGGGTCCAGGTGCCGAGCTACGACCGCGATGCCGTGCGGGTTGGGGTGGTGCACTTTGGCGTCGGGGGTTTCCACCGCTCGCACGAGGCCGTGTACCTCGATGCTGCTCTCGCCGGGGGGGACCTCGGCTGGGGCGTGTGCGGCGTCGGCGTGCTCGCCCAGGACGCCTCGGCGCGCGACGCCGCCGGCGCTCAGGACGGGCTGTACACGCTGGTCACCACAGCGCCGGACGGTACCCGCGAGGCGAGGGTTGTCGGCAGCCTCGTCCGCTACATCTTCGCCCCGGACGACCAGTCCGCGGTCACCGCCGTGCTCACCGCCCCGGAGACCCGGATCGTGTCCCTCACCATCACCGAGGGCGGCTACTCCATCAGCGACGCTACGGGTCTCTTCGACCCCCGCGACGAGCTGACCCTGTCCGACCTCGACGGCGTCGGCGAGCCGCGCAGCGTGCTCGGGCACCTGACCGAGGCCTTGCGGCAGAGGCGCACACGGAATATCCCGCCGTTCACCGTCCTCTCCTGCGACAATGTCCAGGGCAACGGGCGGGTCGCCCGCACTGCCCTGACGTCGTTCGCCCGCATGAGCGACCCCGATCTTGCGGACTGGATCGAGAACCACGTTGCGTTCCCGTGCTCGATGGTGGACCGGATCACCCCGGTGACGACGGACGAGACCCGCCGAGAGGTGCGCGAGGAATACGGCATCGAGGACCGGTGGCCCGTCCGGTCCGAGAGCTACCTCCAGTGGGTGGTCGAGGACGACTTCCCGCTTGGCCGACCCGACCTGGGCGCGGTCGGCGTCCAGGTCGTGCCCGACGTCGAGCCGTACGAGCTCATGAAGCTGCGCATGCTCAACGCCTCGCACCAGGCGATGAGCTACCTCGGCATCCTCGACGGGCGCACCTGGGTGCATGACGTGTGCCGAGACCCGCTGTTCGTGGAGTTCCTGCATCGGTACATGGACGTCGAGGCCGTTCCGACGCTCCGTCCCGTCCCGGGTATCGACCTGGGCGCCTACCGCAACAAGCTCATCGAGCGCTTCGCCAGTGAAGCCGTCAAGGACACCCTCGAGCGCCAGGTGGTCGACGCCTCGGACCGGCTACCGAAGTTCCTCCTGCCGGTGCTGCGGCACCAACTGGAGGCGGGCGGACCGATCGCGTGCTGCGCCCTGGTGCTGGCCGCCTGGAGCCTCTACCTCGAGACGGGTCTCGGGGAGCAGGGCCGCGTCATCCTCGACCGACGTCGGGACGAGCTGCTCGAGGCCGTCGCCGCCGAAACCGTCTCGCCGGGGGCGCTGCTGGGCTACGCGCCCGTGTTCGGCGACCTCGGCACCGACGGGCGACTTCACGACGCGTACGTCGCTGCCCGTGCCGACCTGCAGGCTCGCGGGGTTCGGGCGGTGCTGACCGACCTGGTCGCACCACCCCGAACGTAGGACCTGACCGGCTTTGGAGAAGAAGCTGATCGTGCTGCGGACCGGCTGCACCCGGCTATCTCACCGGCACCGACGTCCTCGTCGACGGCGGCGCCCGTGCCGGACAGAAGTTCCGGAAGAAGCGCTGAAACGGGATCTCGTCTCGGCCGATGCCTCGCCCCTCCGTCACCCCCCGTCACCGCACACCCGTCACCGCACACCCGTCCTCGTTCAGCAGCGGTACCCCGCCCACCGCGCTATTGATGCATCCGCGCATAGTTCATCCGACACCGGCCAAGTGACGCCGCACCCGACCCTGCGAGCATCGGGCAATGAGCCACTACCGACACATCGCCGCCCTCGGCAGCTCCTTTGCGGCGGGACCGGGTATTCAGCCAGTCGAGGATCCCGCCGCGATGCGGTCGAAGCGTAACTACGCACACCTGCTTGCCGACCAGGTCGGCGCCCATCTCGTCGACCTGACCGTCTCCGGCGCAACGACCGCCACGATTCTGGACACACCACAGATCACGATGGGTGGAGCGCAGTACCCGCCGCAGATCCATGGGCTGCCCGCGGATTCCGATCTCGTCACGGTGACCGCCGGAGGCAACGACCTCCAGTTCGCAGGGTCAATGCTGTACGAGGCATGGTCGCGTACCGACCCGAGCAGCCCGATAGTCACGATGATGACTCAAGAGTTCCCCAACGGCATCCCTGCACCAACGTCGGCGACCATCGAAGCGATGGCGCAAGGACTGGTCCTCATCGTTCGCGAAGTTCGTTCTCGGGCGGTCAACGCTCGGGTGATCCTTGTCGACTATCTGAGCGTCCTCAATGAGGCCACCGGGCATGACGACGACTGGCCCTTCTCAGCGGACCAGACGGCGTCGTTCCGCCGAATCCAGCACGGCATTGCGCAGGGCTATCAGATCGCGGCGGATCGCGGCGGGGTCGAGGTCCTGCGGGCATCCGACCTGAGCGTCAACCACGCGCTGGGCTCGATCGAACCATGGGTGTTCGGGTTCCAGCGGACCCTCGAGACGACGGCTTGGTCGTTCCACCCCAACGAGAAGGGCATGGCGGCAGTCGCCGACGCGCTGGTTGAGCTTGTGATCCGCAAACACTAGATGTTCTTCCCTTCACTCAGCTGGGTGTCAGAGCGGGAGGCCATTGCTACTTCGAGCAGAGCTAGTTCCAAGGGGCGTTCATGCATGCCTGACCTGACCGTTCGGTTGTCACGCGAGAACCCAAGGATCCCCGAACGAAGATCCGGCTAGCGTCGGCCGGGCGGTCGAGGGGTTCCTACGGTGTCGTCGAGCTGCTCTCGACGGCAAGGTGGCGACCACGGGATTCACGGTCAACCAAGGATTCCTGGCCTTCACCCTGATCTACATCCTGCCTGCAGTCCTCATGGTGGTCCTGTCACTCCTTCTCAGACCACGAGTCAACCGGATCGCCAACATCGTCGTCAGCCTCGTCTACCTGATCACCATCATCGGGTTGTGCATCGGCGAAACGTGGGTCTACTACCTCCTCG
>DASVKO010000269.1:0-1500 GCA_036385355.1 Dermatophilaceae bacterium | reverse complement strand
TGCCACCTGCCTCAGCGTCGTGACGAACTGTGCCCACATCGCCCGGCGCAGGTCGGGGCTGGCCAGGAGCGCTGAGGCCGTCAGGTCGACGACAGCCCTGCCCGACTCGATCGGCACACTGTCCACTGCGAGCGAGGTCCCCGCGGGAACGCCGGTCCGCGCCGCACCGGTCAGGTAACCGGGCACCGGCGCCAGCTGCGCCCGCGCCAGCGTCGTGGCCAGCCCTGGCGTGATCGGGAACCATCGCCGGTCCACGACGATCGTCTGGGCGACCGGGGAGGCGTACGCCACGATGAACGAGCGATAGCTGCGCTCCAGGTCGCTGTTGCTGAGCCACAGACCCAATCCCTTCGGTGGTTTGGAGATTCGCCAGCCCGCGCCCAGTCTCTTCATCCCGAACGTGGCTTGGGCAGAGGTGCCTGCCGGCGTCTCGCGGTAGCGACCGGCCCGGTCCACCTCTGCCACGATCACCGCGCTCACCCGCACGGAAGTGGGTGTCAGCAGCTCGACCTTCAGGGTCGAGCTGTCCGCGTAGACCTTGACGCCGGAGTCCGGCAGCCACTCGTCCTTGACGCTCCGGGCGAAGAACGACCGGGCGACCACGTGGTCATCGTCGAAGCCTGCGCTGGCACCGGCCCGAAGAAAGCCGCGCACGATCTGCTCCGGGGTCGCACCGGTCGCGGGACCATCCGGCTGGACCCGAACCGGTTGCAGGGCAGCCTCCCCCACCAGGGAACCCGGTTGCACCGGACTGCTGACAGGCAGCCCGGCACACCCGCCCAGCACTGAGGCAGCCACGAACGCCACACATGCCCCGAGCGAACGGGCGCCTCTCATAACTCCCCACCCCCGGAGGCGGCCAGGGGCAGCGGTGTCGATCGGGATGCCACGGTGGAGGCACCCCGCTCTTCCTGTGGCCTCAGCGGTAGCGGAGAGTACTCGATCGGGACCCCGGTGTGCCTGGGGAGGGTGAGCCTGAAGCAGGACCCCACTCCCGGCTCACCCCACGCGTGCAGCCAACCCCCATGCAGCCGGGCGTCCTCGCGTGAGATCGCCAGTCCGAGCCCGGTGCCACCGGTGGTCCGTGCCCGGGCCGGATCCGCCCGCCAGAAACGGTTGAAGACGAGGGCGGCCTCGCCCGGGCGCAGGCCCACCCCGGAGTCGCAGACTGATACGGCAACAGCGTTCTCGTTGACGCCCAGCCGAACCGTCACCGGGCGTCCGTCGCCGTACTCGATGGCGTTGGCCACCAGGTTTCGCAGAATCCGCTCGACCCGGCGCGGGTCGAACTCGGCAACGCACGGGCCGTCGGTCGGGATGACCTCGAGGCGGCTGCCCCGGCGCTCGGCCAACGCCGCTGTCGCCTCGATGGTGCGCCCGAGCGTGGCGCGCAGATCCGTCGCCTCGACGTCGAGGGCCGCCGCTCCCGCGTCGAAGCGGCTGATCTCCAGCAGGTCCGCCAGCAGGGACTCGAAGCGATCGATCTCGTTGTACAGCAGC
>DASVKO010000268.1:0-12994 GCA_036385355.1 Dermatophilaceae bacterium | reverse complement strand
AGCAGCAGTGTCGGGGAGGCTGGGAGCCGGCGACTCGAAGGCCAGGCTCGACTCGCTCACCACCGCTCTGGGCCAGACCCCGGGCGGACCGCAGCTCGCCGGGCAGGCCGCGCCGGCACCCTCCCCGCAGCCGCTGTTGCGCCCGGGCGAGATCGCGGTGCTGCAGCTGCCGAACGCCGCGTTCGACAGTGACCCGGGTCAGCCGCGGCCCCGGCTTGTGGTGCGGGGCGGACCGGCCAGGGTCGTCTCACTCGCGCACGGTGGCGCGGTGCTTGCCGACGAGGCCACCTCCGACAGCGGTGCGACGGTGCCGCGTGGCACCGAGCGGATCGCCGTTCTGGCGGGCACCCCGGGCGGCGGTGAGACGGGCGGGGTCGCGGGATGGCACAGCGGCCAGCAGCTCGCCTACGTCGGCTGGTCGACGGGTCTGGCGCCGGGCGCCGCGGTCCACGCCGAGGGCACGTCCATCCGTCGCACCCGTGACCGCTTCCGCGCCGGGTGGGTTCCGGGCGCGGAGCTCATCGACGCTGCAACGCTGGTCACGACTCGCTTCCTCGATCCGCCAAGGGCGGTCGCTGTTCTTCTCGACGACCCGCTGGGCACCGAGGCCGCCCGCGGCCTCGGGCTGTCGCTGACCGGAGCGTCCCGGGCTGTTGACGCGGCCGGAACGCCGGTGCCGCCGACGGTCGTCGCCCTCGGCAACCGCAGCGCTCTGGTCTATGCCGTCATTGCGGACGCGCCGGACGGTGTCCCGGGCGGGGTCTCGGTGGGCGTCGCCAGCCAGGCAGGGTGGCACCTCACCGGCATGATCGGGTCGACCGTGGGTGTCGGCGACCTTGTCGACCGGCTGACCCGGCACGGCGTCGACGCCATCATCCGTCCGCTCATCGGACCCGGCAATGACCTCGTGGCGCTGGACTGGGCGCAGGGCACCTCCCCGGTTCCGGCACCGTCAACGTCAACGAAGAGACCCCGGCAGCCCAGGAGGAAGCGAGTGCCATGACCGCACCCAGCCGCGGACAGTTCACCCTGCACGCCCGCGCCGTACCGCCCCTGAAGGCGGGCGACTACGTGCTGTCGGGCACCCAGTCGATCGGCGGTGGCGACGCAGCGCCGTACGACGGGCACGTGCGCATCGACTCGCCGCGCTTCGCGATGCCGCCGGACCAGATCCTGTCGACGTTCCCGCCTGCCAACGCCGAGGGCGCGTTCGAGAACCGGCTGCCCCAGATCGTGCTCAAACGACGGACGCTGCCGTGGGACCGCCGGCCTGCCGGCGACGCCCCCGAAGCAATGCCATGGCTGGCGCTCATCGTGGTCGCCGAGGGCGAGGCGCAGCTGTCCGGAGAGACGCCGGTGGCCCAGTGCATCACCTCCGACGTCACCCTGAGCGGCCCGGCGGACGTCCCGACCAGCGTCTACCTCGGGGTGTCGCAGACCGTCGTCGACAAGATCTTCCCCACCCGCGAGGACGTCGCGCTGCTGGCCCACGTGCGCCAGGTCGACCCCAGCGACACCGAGCTCTCCCTGGGAGACGACGACGGCTTCCTTGCCGTGGTGATGGCCAACCGCCTGCCGCAGTACCACCGCGCCACCGGGCCCGATGATCCCGCCCACCCGGTGCGCTATCTCGCGTGCCTGGTCAATCTCGAGGGCCAGCTCGACGCCCTGCCGGTGCCGCCACCTCCGTCCCTGACCTTCGAGTCGACGTCGTACGTGCAGAACCTCGCGGCGCTGGTGCAGCCGGTGGACCCCGACCACTACGTCATGGGCTCCTTCCTTCAGGCGGCGTCGTTCGGCGGCATCGCGCCTGAGGCCCCGCCGTTGGACGCACAGGGTCCTCCCTCGGCACCCGATGCACAACAGGTCGCGTTCGACGCCGGCGCCAGCGCCCCTTCTCGCGCGCCCGGGGTGAGCACGACGTCGCGTACGGCGAGCGCCTCCACCTGGCAGACCGTGCCGGCAAAGGTCACCGAGGTCGCGTTGAGTGCGTCGGCCGAGGAGTCCGGCCGCCTCGTCCGGGACACGATGGGCATGGGCTGGCGCTACCCGATCGACCAGCTCGTCCTCGAGAAGGTCTACCGGTTCCCGGTACTCGCGCACTGGAGCTTCACGGTCACCGGCAGCGGGTCCTTCGAGACGCTGATGGAGGGACTCGATGTCGGGCTGCTCGGAACCGCACCCGTGGAGCCCCCGGCGCCACCGCCAGGCACGCCTCCCGCGCCGCCCGGGACCCGCCCCGCGCCCGAGCTCACGGACACCGGGCACGTCGGTCTGCCGCACCAGACGAGGCGCGGAGACGCCGGCCGGGCGTGGTATCGAGGGGCACTCACCCCGCGCCCCGGCGGCGCCGATCCGCTGGACCCGAGCGTGCGGCTGCCACTGGCGCACGCCAGCGACCAGCTGCGCCGGGTGACCCCTGACGGCCGCGAGGACCTGAGCCTGGCATCGGCCTTCGAGATAGGGCGGTTGCTCGCGCTCTCGCAGCCGGCGATCGTGGCAGCGCAGCTGCGCTGGCGTCGCGAGCAGTTCGGCGCCAGCCGCGCCCACCGGTTCACCACGGCTGCCGTTGACGGGTTGAAGCGTTTCGGGCTGGAGGTGTCCGCCGGGAACCGGGCCTTCGACCTCGGCCGGTTGATCAGCCGTCGGGTCGTCCTGTCGGCCGCAGGCGATCCGGCCACCGTCCTCGGCCCTTCGCGGCCGCTGGCCGACGCAGGGCGGGCCATCGACGTCGACGGTGACGTCGACGAGATCATCGCCACCGGCTTCGGCTTCTCCCTTGACGCGGTGCGTGGCGCAGCCGGCCGGATCGGCGCCCTCGCCGCCCTGCAGCAGACGCCCGTTCCGGGCAGTGACCCAGCCGATGTGCCCCGCTTCGACCAGGGGGCTGCGGACCACCTGCGGGCCCGGCTCGACGACTCGGTGACGCGCATGGTCAGCGACGTTCTCGGCAGCAAGCTGGGGCCGGGCGGACCGGGCGGGGGACCGGCCTGGGGACCGGGTGGCACCGAGTCGCAGCCGCCCGCCAAGACCAGCGCCAAGACCAGCGCCAAGACCAGCCCAGAGGCCGGTGCAGAGACCGACTCGCTGGACGACATCATCGTGGCGGCCGACAGGCGGCGCGTCGGCGAGGAGGAGACGCCATGACCGGCTTCACGGCGATGACAGCGGACCTCACGGTCAAGTGGATGCGGGAGGCCGTCGCCGATGCGCAGCTCACCACAGCCGACCCGGATGACGCGTACGGCGAGCGCGTGGTGCCTTTCGAGCTGCGCCAGTGGCTGGCCCGGCTGCGGCTGCTCGAAGGCGTGCCGTTCGCGTACCTCGTCGCGGACTCGGAGCTGCTCCCGCAGGAGTCGATCCGGTTCTTCTACCTCGACCGCGCGTGGACCGACTCCCTGGTCGAGGGGGCGCTCAGTGTCGGGACGGTGAACTCGTCCGACCGCGCCGAGCTCGAGAAGGTCTATGACGTGGTGCGCAGCGAGGTCGACGAGGAGGAGCGCAGGGTCAGGCTGCCGGGGGGCGAGGACGTCGTCCAGGCGCCGGCCGGCACCATCACCGGATTCCTGCTCCGGTCGAGCGCCGTCTCGGGATGGCCCGGCCTGCACGTGCGTGCCTATGCCACCGAGCCCGCCACCCGGGACGACGAGATCATCCCGGAGTCCGATCCGCGGCGGCTCAAGGTGCTGCGGATGGAGCGGCTCGCGCCGGCGGTGCTGCTCGTTCTGTTCGACGGCCTGCCCGCGGTCGTGCACATCGAGGAGCCCCGCCAGGGCGTCCAGTTCGGCGTGCGCCTCGACGCGAGTGCCGCAAACACCTTCGCGGCCTGGGTGCCGGGCCGCGACGCCCTGACCTCTGAGGACGTCGAGGTTCCGCCGGGCAGCGGCAACAAGGTGCGCGTCGACATCCCTTTCAGGCCCGGGTCGCCCGGCGTCGTCAACCTGCACCAGCTGGTCGCTCAGTTCGTTGCGAAGAAGGCGCAGCTGCATGTCGGCGACGACCTCGACAGCGCCGAGCTCGCCCTTCAGATGATCCGTTACCCCTATCGCCAGGTCTTCGGCGACACGACGCTGGGCGGCACCCCGGTCGACTTTGCTCACTTGTTCCGACCCCAGCTCGGCTTCAGCGTCGCCGACCTCGTGGCGACCTTCACCGCGGAGGCCTGACCCATGCCCGACTTCAACGCCGATGAGATCACGAAGGCGATGGTGTCGCCGCGATGGTCGGCGCTGGTGAGAACCGATGCCGACGTCCGCGCCATCAAGACCTGGGACTCGACGCTGCTGCGCGACAGCAGGGTGCTCGTGCCGATGGACGTTCAGGCGCTGTACGTCCCTCCCGACAGCCCCGACAGCCCCGACACCCCCGAGCACTTCGTGCGGCTGCCGTTCGTGCTCACCGCACCCGACGGACAGCCGCCGGAGTCGATGCCCGCCCCGTTCACCGACGGCGCGCCGCGGCCGCCCGGCGTCCACCTTCACTGGGCGCTTCCCGACGCGTTGCTGCGCGGCACGCTCCAGGACCGCACGGGCCAGCCCAACCGCCTTGACCTGCCCGCGCTGCCGGACCGCTGGGTGGTGCTTCGCCTCATCGCGCCCGGCGATGCCCTGACGCCCTACGTTCGCGGCTGGGTGATCGAGGCCGACACCGCGCGGGTCACCCCGCTCGAGAGCTGGACCGGCCAGCCGGACACGACCCAGCCGCAGTCCGGACGCACGCTGACTCGCGAAGAGCTGAACGGCAGTGCCGGCGGGTCGATCGTGTGGACTGCCGGGTACGACGCCAGCGCCGCCCGCTTCGCGCTGCACGATCCGCTGGACGATCTCGCGCAGAACCTTCCGGGCGGGGCGTTCGAGAACCTCGCGACATACCTCGTCTCGGGCTGGTGGTCCGACCCGGCCCTCGACCCGCTCGACGGGGCGCAGACCACGACGAGCCTGCACGCGCGTCTGGGCGAGCTCGGGTGGGCGCTGACGACCGACGCAGAGGGTGGCGACTCGGTCGACCTCGCACGCACGATCACCGCGGCCCGCCGCGAGGCTTTCCTCCCCACTGCCGACCGTTACACCGTCCGGGCGGCAGCCGACCAGCTCACCCAGGGCGTCGGCCAGGGCGGGCCGGCGGACCGGGCCCGGGCGGCCGCAGGCGAGCCCGCCAGGGCGGTCGAGGACCGGATGGCGATGCTCGCCGAACCGGTGAAGGCGTACCAGTCCTCGGTGTCCGTGCTTGCCGACGCCGCCGCATCGGTCATCGTGGGGGAGCCGCGCTGGCCGCGGTCGGCCCTGCTGCACGGAGCCGTGCACGGCGTGCCCGTCGGGGGAGGGGTCGTTGCCGACGCCCGGCCCGACCCGTCGGTGCTCGGGGTCGCGTTCGGCCACTCCAATGATGATGTGGCTGCGACGCTCGTCGGCGTGGGGCTGGGCGCCGACACCCCCGACGAACGGCGCGGGCTGGAACGAGTCCTGTCTGCGTTCACCGGTCAGCTGCTGTCCCGGCTCGGCACCTCCGACGGGCTCGTCGACGTGGAGGAGCACGAGCACTCGGCAGGGTTCGCGTCCCTGCCCGGCGGCGATGGCGGGGTCGAGCGGGTGACCCTCGGCGCCGGCGCCGGCCCCTTCGACGCCGGCCGCGCGGCCCGCAGCGCCGTCGCCCGCACGGCGTCCACGGGAGGAACGCCACCGGGCCTGGGCGTCGAGATCTCCTGGGCTGGACGCGATCGCACCGAGCTCCTGACGTCGTCAATGCTCCGTGCGAAGATGCGCGCCTGGCAACCCGCAGAACCCGACCGGCCGCAGCGATCAGAGGTGCGCGAGATCCGCCGTCCCGCACCACGGTACTTCCGCCCGATCGACCCGATGGTCGCCCTGCGCGGTCCGCGCCGAAGCCTGCGACACCAGGGGGACTCACGTTTCTCCTCGGACGGGCGGCTGTTCTGCCGCTGGCCGAGCCAGGTGCCCCAGGGCTACGCCGGGCTCATCGACGGCTCGGCGCTGCTGCCGACCCTCAGCTCCGGCGCCGTGCCGTCCGAGCTCGTGACTCTGGCCCGCGAGGCGCTGACCCAGAGCCCCTACCTGTGGAAGTGGCTGGCCGAGGTTGCCGCAGCACAGGGCGGGGTCGACAGCGGACTTGCCGGCCGTCGCATCGTCGGTGAGGTCGCCCTGCGCTACGGGACCACGGGGGTGTACGACGGCAGCACGCCCGCCTTCGCCGTGAAGTCGGCCGGGCTCGCGGCGGGCGCCCCGGCCTACGCGTCGACGATGACCGGGCGTCTGGTCGCCGACGAGCTCCGGAGGTTCTCGCTGGTGCAGGGCGTGGATGCCTCACCGGTCGCCGTGACGACCTGGGCCCAGCCCTGGATCCCGATGTGGCTCGAGTGGGAGGCCGAGACGGCGCTCGCCGACCGGTTCGACGGCTGGACGCTCGGCGCCGTCGACCTGGAGCCACCGGCTGCCGACGCGACGCCGGTCTCGCCCGATCCGGTGGTGCGTAAGATCACCGGTCGGGCGCCCCTGCATGCAGGCACCGCAACGGTTCTCGCCAAGAGCATCGAGGAGTGGGCGAAGGCGGAGGACGCGCTCGACAAGCTGAACCAGGGCGAGGCCGACGAGACGACCGAGGCGCTGCTGTCCGGTCTGGCCGATGCCGTCGAACAGCTCGACATCGTGACCGCGGGGCTGGACGGGATGCGGGATCAGCTGCTGGGCCTGCCGGTCGACGACGGCCTGGTGCGCCCGCGGGTGGACGGCGCGCTCGCGGCGGTGACCCCGACGGGCCCCCCGCAGCTCCTCGTCGCCGGCAGCATGCGGCTGACCCGGGCGCGGATCGTCGACGCCTTCGGCCGCACGCTCGACGTGCCGGTCGAGGTGGCGCAGGTGCCCGCCCGCGACGAGGTCCCGCCCGCCGCCGATGAGGGGACCGCTGCGGCCCTGCGCATCCATCCGCGTATTCCGCGCCCGTCCCGCTGGCTCTTCCGGCTGGTCGACGCCGCCGACCTGAGCGACGCCGCCCGGGAGGCGACCATCGACCAGTCCGACCCCCTGCAGGTGGTCAACCCGGTCGCCGGATTCCTCCTGCCCGACCACATCGACGAGGCGCTGGAGCTGTTCGACGTCGCCGGGCAACCCCTCGGGCAGCTCATGGGGGCGCCGGTCGGTGGCGGCGTGATGTGGGAGATCGCGCCGGGCCGCCAGGGGCCCGCCGACTCGGGGCCGCTCCATGACCTGGCCGGGGCTCAGCTGTTGCTCGGCCACGTGGCGGCCGGCATGGTCGCCGCGGACGCGGTGGCCCGCAAGGGCCTCCCGGTGGGGGACGGGCAGGGTGAGTCGGCCCTGGCCGCGCTCCTGCGGGCGATCGACTCGACGCTGTGGACGGTCGACACGTTCGCCTCGATGGGCACCGAGCACATCGCGGGACTTGTGGGCCGGCCGATCGCCGTCGTGCGTGCGACCCTGCGCCTTGACGTCGATGACGACCTGGACGAGCTCGACCTGTCCGACGAGACGGTGCGGCTCGCCCGGGAGGCGGCCTACCGCGGGCTGGCAGACCGTGCCTTTCCGGTCCGGATCGGCGAGCTCACCCGCAGCGACGACGGCACCCTCGCGTTCTTCGTCGATGACGACTACACGACCGTGCATGTGGTGGACAGGGTCGTGCGTGACGCGGCACTGGCCACCTCGCCCTGGGAGGGGCAGCTCGGGCGGTTCGGTGAGTCGAACACGATGCCGGCGGAGCGGGCCATCACCCATCCCTACATCGTGGCGGACGACGAGCTCCACGTGCATCCCGGACAGGTCGTGCACCTCACGATCCTGATGCACCCCGCTGGCAAGGTCCATCTCACGTCCGGGGTGCTGCCGCGCAAGGACCTCGCACTGGCCCGGGACTGGGTGCGTCCGGGGCTGTCCGTCATCGCACCGTCCGCGCGCATCGGGCCGGTGCTGCTCGACCCCAGACAGGTGCGGTTGCCGAAGATCTCCGCGTTCGGCGCGGACCAGCTCTGGACCCGTCGGGACACCCCGTCGACGTGGAAGGACGACCCGATCCTCGCGGCGACGCAGACGGCGCTGTTGCCTGACCTGCCGCACCAGATCGAGGAGGGCTACATCCGCATCTCGCCGATTGCGCCCGCGCCACAACCGGCTCCACCGCAGACCCCGCCACAAGCTTCAACACCAGCCCCACAGCCAGGGGGAACGCCGTGACGCGCTACGACTGGCCGGCCTCCGACGACGCGGTAGAGAACGACAATGCCTTACGTCGCGCCGGCTACAACGCCCGGGTGCGGGTCGATTTCGATCTGAGCCTCGCGCTGACGACGCTCGCCGCCCGTGCCGCCACGCCCCCGATCACGCCCATAGACCCGCTGGCGGCGCCGCCCGGGGCCGCCGGGCTGGTGCCGTCGGGAACAGGGGCGGTGTGGGTGCCGGTCGGTCCCACCACCGTGCTGCGCGGGCAGGCAGCCGGCAGTCCTCGCATCGCCGGGCGGGTTCGTGACGTGTGGGCGAGCCCCGACGGCCTCCGGGTGTACGCCGCGGCGGCCGGGGGCGGGGTGTGGTCCAGCGGTGACGCTGCGACGACCTGGCGGCCGCTGGGCGGATGGGCGACGACGTCCCTGTCCGACGAGAACCGGGCGGCGATGACCCTTGCCTGCGGTTGTCTGCACGTGACCTTCGGAGCGGCCGCCGATGGAGCCGACGACCTGGTCGTCGTGGGAACTGGCGAGCTCACGCCGCGGCGCCACGGCATACCCGGGGGGCAGATCGGCGGCGTCGGAGTGCTGTTCGCCAAGGGGCCTGCGGCGGTGGCGGATCCGTTCGCCAGCCCCTGGATGCGCGTCGCGCCAAACCTCGAGGGGCACGGCACCTATCGGATCGTGCAGGACCCCGATCAGGCTGACCGCTACGTCGTCGCCTCGAGCCTCGGCCTGTTCTCGCACTCCGGTGCCAACACCGTGGACCAGCCCTGGCTGCGCGTCGACCAGGAGCCGTTCAACGTGGGCGACGAGGACGTCCAGGTGATCTCGGACGCCGTGTGGGTGCCGCGCCACGACGGGGAGCCCGCCCGTCTGTATGTCGCCATCTTCGACAAGGGTGTGTGGATGTCCGAGGACGGACCGTTCGGTCCTTTCGACAAGGTGAGCCTGCCCGGGTCGGTCGACAACCGCCTTGGCCTGGCCTTCGCGCCCGGTGATCCGGACGTCGTCTACGTGCTCGGCGCCAAGCCGGCGCTGTGGCGGATCGGCATGACAGCCGATGGCCCGGTGGCCAAGAAGGTCGACGGGGTGCCGAAGTTCCTCTTCGGCGGCACGGACCACGACCAGTCGGGATACGACCTCACCCTGGCGGTTAACCCGGAGCACTCGGACGTCGTCCTGCTCGGCGGTTCCGGCACCCGCAACCCAGAGAGCGAGTGGGAGGCGGCCCTGGTGCGCTGCACCGTCACGGCGCAGGGCGACCACTTCAGGCTCGACTTCAACCCGGCCAACGACGCCAATTACGCGGGCCGCAACCTGACCATCGGAAACGACCCGGTCTGGATCGGCTACGGCGTCCACGCTGATGTGCACATGATCCGCTACGCGGCCAGCCCCGCGGGACTCGATGTGTACGTCGGCTGCGACGGGGGCGTCTTCCGGTCACGTACTGCGCCCGCTGATGACAACAAGCGCAACGGGACCTTCGTGTCGCTCAACAGCGGGCTGGCCGTGGTGGAGCCGGGCTACCTCGCCTCACACCCGGTCAACGACCTGAGCATGGCAATCGGCACCCAGGACAACGGGATGCTCGTCCGGGTCGGCGACACCGTGTGGGCCCTGAAGGGGTATGGCGACGGAGGCGGGGTGGCGTTCCACCCCGACCACCCGGACAACCTGATGTGGCAGTACACCAGCGCAAGCTGGAAGGGCGACAACAACTGGACCAAACCCGTGTTCCGGCGTACGACGGCGAACAACACGGTCAAGTCGGAGGACGAGGAGAGCGAGGCATCGTCGTTCTACTCCAACCCGGCGATGGTGAAACGCGCCGACGGCGGTCTGCGAGTTGTCCTGGGCACCAACCGGATCTGGCTCAGCGACGACTGGACCGCCACCGGTGCCGTCAAGAACACGTGGGTCACGATCCCCTCGAAAGAGGACCCGCGGCGCGGCACTCACGACGACACGTCGACCGACCGGCAGTTCAGCGACTCCGACGGCCAGGTCATCGGGCTGCGCTGGCTGAGCCCCAAGCGCCTCCTCGTGCTGATGCGCCGCGCCATCTTCATCTACCGGGAGGGCGTCGATAACAAGTGGATCGTCGACACCATCTCCGACAAGGGCACGAAGTGCGGCACGTCGGTCAGCAACGACGCCATCACTTCCCCGTCCGACTTCCTGCCACCGGTCAAGGGCGCCGAGTGGAGCGACATCGCGGTCCATGACCCCGAGCGCAACGCCCGGGGCTCGTTCTATGTCGCGACGACCAGCACCCGCGATGACGACAACATGGACACGCTGTGGTGGTTCGACGGGGCCAACAAGTGGTTCAGCACCGGGTTACGCGAACAGGGCACGGCTGCCCCGGCGTATGCGGTGGCGGTCGACCACGACCCGGCCGGCGAGATCGGCACCGTCTACGTCGGCACTGCCGTCGGCGTGTGGAAGGGCGAGCTTGACGATGCCGGCCCACCACCGCAGTGGGACTGGACGCCCCTGACGAACGGCCTGCCGGAGGCCGCCGTCCAGGATCTCGCAGTGGTGCACTACGGCGATCGCACCCTGCTGCGCGCTGCCGTCCAGGCACGTGGTGTCTGGGAGCTCGAGCTGGCCGCCCCGACCCCCGCACCCAAGACCTATCTTCGGTCGTGGACGTTCGACGGTCGGCGCGGTGCTTCATCGATCGCCGCGACGGACTTCCCCGACCTGGACTTCGACGCGGGTCTGCCCACGGACTGGACTCGCAGTCCCGATGTATCGGTGCGGCCGGCACCCGGGTCCGTTCCCCGCGTTCCTGCCTTTCCGATGAGCGTCAACAACTACAGCCCCGGGGGTCTGTGGGCGTTCCAGACGGCGCTGCATGCGGTCGACCCGGCCTGCCGGCCCACGGCGCGCTGGACGACGGCGTTCGGCCGCCGGCTCGAGGTCTTCCGGAGGGCGCACAACGTCGGAGGCAGTCCGGTGCCCGCGAACGCACTCCAGGTCATCGACGCCGACGTGTGGGGCCAGGTCGTCGATGCCGCGCATGTCTTCGCGCCGATGTGGGACGGCGGGGAGCCCACCGAGGCCGATCTGCTCGAGCTGGTGCGGATGGGGCGTGCCGGCGATGGCGCGACGTATGTACCGGCCGCGCGCCTCAACGTCGACGTGCTCGTGCACCACCGCGACAGCCGCCCGGTCGCCGGGACGACAGTGAAGGTGACGCTGCTGCGGCGCGATGTCCCGGGCCCGGCAAAGCCCTGGGAGGCCGCACGGATCGAGGCAGACGCGTGCACGGCTGTCAGGACGGCACTGACGGGGGTCCCGCCGGCCGCGATGCCGGCACCCTGGTCATACGCCGACAACGCTTCCAGGGTTCTGTCGCCGACCGCCGGTGTGGATGCGCGCACGCCGCGACCGGTGACCTTCACGTTCGACGCGTCGGCCCTGGCCGGCCATGCGATCCTGCTGCTGGCCGTCATCAGCACCGACGACGAGGCTGTGGCGCTGGCACCCGGCGTGCTGCGCGACCTCGTGAGGTCCGACGCGCATCTGGCGGCCCGCGTGCTCCGCGTGACCTGACCGCAGCCCTCGAAGCCCCGCGCGTCATCCGGCCCCGTCATGGTCATCCTGTGACGTCCGTGCTGAGACCCGTGCCTGCAGACTGCCACGACGCGACATTGGTCACAGTGCATTCGCGGAAGCCTCTCACCGGATTGCGGCTTGTACGTATGAGCAGTCCAACCAGAGGAGTTACCGTGACCGACCTTTTCTCGCCGTACCAGCTCGGGAACATCGAGCTTGCCAACCGCCTCGTGATGGCGCCGCTGACCCGTAACCGCGCCGGCGCGGGGGAGGCTCCCACTGAGCTCGCCGCGGAGTACTACGCCCAGCGGGCCACCGCCGGGCTCATCATCAGCGAGGGCACCCAGCCCAGCGCGGTTGGTCAGGGCTACCCGCACACCCCGGGCCTGCACACCGACGAGCAGGTCGCCGGCTGGACGCTCGTCGCCGACGCGGTGCACGCACGCGGAGGCCGGATCATCGCGCAGCTCATGCACGCCGGCCGGATCAGCCACCAGGCGATCACCGGCCTGCGTCCGGTCGCGCCGTCGGCGGTCACGCCGGCCGGCGAGGTCTACACCGAGCAGGGCATGAAGGCCTTCGAAGAGCCCCGCGCCCTCGAGGCTGTCGAGCTGCCGGGCGTTGTCGCGGAGTTCGTCGACGCCGCCCGCCGTGCGGTGCAGGCGGGTCTTGACGGGGTCGAGCTGCACGCCGCCAACGGCTATCTTCTGCAGCAGTTCCTGGCCGATGGCAGCAACACCCGCACCGACGAGTATGGCGGGTCCCCGCAGAACCGTGCCCGTTTCGTGGTCGAGGTGGCCACCGCTGTCGCCGAGGCGATCGGCGCCGACAAGGTCGGGATCCGGATCTCACCGGCCGGCACCTTCAACGACGCCAGCGAGACCGAGACCGAGCAGACGTACGCCGCGCTGCTCGACGGGCTGAACCCGCTGGGCCTGCTCTACCTGCACATCCTGGAGGGCCCGGACACCGACTTCCACGAGCAGCTCCGCAAGCAGTGGGCCGGGACGATCATCTTCAACACCGGCTTCACCGGGCCGTCGGACCTCGCCACCGCCCAGGAGGCCGTCGACACCGGCGCCACGGACCTGTTCTGCATCGGCCGTGGCTTCCTGGCCAACCCAGACCTCGTCGAGCGCCTGAGCAGCGGCGCCGAGCTCAACGAGCCCGACATGCAGACCTTCTACAGCGGTGGGGCGAAGGGTTACACGGACTACCCCGTGCTGTCGGCCTGAC
>DASVKO010000267.1:0-2837 GCA_036385355.1 Dermatophilaceae bacterium | reverse complement strand
GCCCATCGGCTCGTAGTCGAGCGAGGCGTAGCCCTTGGTACGGGACTTGAGCGCGTCGAAGAAGTCGTACACGATCTCCGCGAGCGGCAACGTGTAGTGGAGCTCGACCCTGTCCGCCGACAGGTAGTCCATGCCGGTCTGAACCCCGCGGCGGGCCTGACACAGCTCGATCAGCGGGCCGATGTACTCGGTGGGGCTGAGGATCGAGGCCTTGACCACCGGCTCGAACACGCTTCCCACCTTGCCGGTCGGGAACTCCGACGGGTTGGTCACGAGGTGCTCGGTGCCGTCCTCCATGACCACCCGGTAGACGACGTTGGGCGCAGTCGAGATGAGGTCGAGGTCGAACTCGCGTTCGAGCCGCTCGCGGACGATCTCCATGTGCAGCAGGCCGAGGAAGCCGATGCGGAAGCCGAAACCGAGCGCGGCGCTGGACTCAGGCTCGAAGACGAGGGACGCGTCGTTGAGCTGCAGCTTCTCGAGCGCCTCGCGGAGCACGGTGAAGTCGTCGCCGTCGATCGGGTACAGCCCGGCGTAGACCATCGGGTTGGGGTGCCGGTAGCCGCCGAGCTCGGTCGTCGCGGAACGGGTCACGCCGGTCACGGTGTCGCCGACGCGAGAGTGCCGCACGTCCTTCACCCCGGTGATGAGGTAGCCCACCTCGCCGACGCCCAGGCCCTTGCAGACCACCGGCTCCGGAGAGATGACCCCGATCTCGAGGAGCTCGTGGGTCGCCTTGGTCGACATCATCAGGATCCGCTCACGCGGGTTGAGGTTGCCGTCCACCACCCGCACGTAGGTCACCACGCCGCGATAGGTGTCATAGACCGAGTCGAAGATCATCGCCCTGGCCGGGGCGTCGGGGTCGCCCACCGGCGCCGGCAGGTCGCGGACGATCTGGTTCAGCAGCGGCTCGACACCGATCCCGGACTTGCCGGACACCTTCAGACAGTCCTCGGGCTCGCAGCCGATCAGCTTGGCGAGCTCCTCGGCATACTTCTCGGGCTGGGCGGCGGGCAGGTCGATCTTGTTCAGGACCGGGATGATCGTGAGGTCGTTCTCCATCGCCAGGTAGAGGTTCGCCAACGTCTGGGCCTCGATGCCCTGGGCGGCGTCCACCAGCAGGACCGCGCCCTCGCAGGCAGCCAGCGACCGGGACACCTCGTAGGTGAAGTCCACGTGGCCCGGCGTGTCGATCATGTTCAGGCAGTAGGTGATCTCGTCGACCTCCCACGGCATCCGCACCGCCTGGGACTTGATCGTGATGCCACGCTCGCGCTCGATGTCCATCCGGTCGAGGTACTGCGCGCGCATCGCCCGGGGGTCCACGACGCCGGTGATCTGCAGCATCCGGTCAGCCAGCGTCGACTTGCCGTGGTCGATGTGGGCGATGATGCAGAAGTTGCGGATGAGGTCAGGCGGCGTCGCGTGCGGCTCTAGCGCCTTACGGGCCATGGGTGACACGGGCGGACTACCTCAGGATTCTCGACAGGATGGGGACGGCCCCGGACACAGGCCGTAATCCATCCTCCCATGGCCATGAAGAAGGCGCCGACAGGCCGCGCCCGGCCGAGGTCAGCGAGGCCCCGGCCGTTCGGCTGGCGCCGGACCGCCACCCGCCGCGTCCAGCCGGGAAAGCACCGTGGACAGGGCCACCAGAACCACGCTCAGAGCCAGCGGAAGCGCCATCGCACCGCGTATGCCGACCAGGCCGATCAGTGCCCCCATCACCGCCGGACCGATCAGGAAGGCGCCGTATCCGAAGGTCACCACCACGGCCAGCATGCGTCCGCCGCCGGAGTGGCCCGCCGCGGCATAGACCTGCGGGGCGATCATCCCGACCCCCAGGCCCACCATGGCCCAGCCCGCCAGCAGAACCGGCAGTGGCTGGCCCAGGATCGCGACGAGATACCCGCTGGCGGCCACCAGTCCTCCGAAGCGCACCACCGCTGCCCGGCCGAAGGCGGCCACCGCCCGGTCACCGAGGAGCCGGATCAGGACCATGAACGCGCTGACGGCCACCAGCCCCAGGGCCCCGGTCGACGGCTTGACCCCGGCCACGTCGGTCACGTGGACCGAGGACCAGTCCATCGCGGTGCCCTCCGCCAGGCCGAAGCTGAAGGCCATCGCGCCGAGCAACAACGTCCCTGCCGGCAGTCGCGGCCCGCCCGCAGGCCGTATGACGGCAGTCACCGGCGGTGTCGACGGAGCCCCGCGCGAGATGGCCACCAGGGCAACGAGCGAGACCGCGCCGAGGGTGGCCAGCGAGGGCGTGACCACCCCTGCGCCGCCGACGACCAGCCAGGCGATGAGGACCACGGCCGCGGCCCCCGCCAGGGTGCCGATGCTGAAGCAGGCATGCAGCCTGCTCATCACCGGCTTCACCCGGGCCTGCTCGACCCGCACGCCAAGGGCGTTCATCGAGACGTCCATGGCCCCGTTGCCCAGACCCGTCACCACGACGGCAGCGCAGGCCAGGGGCAGGTTGGGTGCGAAGGCCAGCGACACGATGCCGGCGATCAGCAGGGCGCAGGCCGGCAGCGCGACGTTGCGCGCGCCGCGGCTGTCGGCCAGTCGCCCGCCGATCTGCATGGAGATCACCGCCGCCGTCGAGAGCGAGACCAGCAGGACGGCAAGGCCTCCTGCCCCGACGCCCAGCCGCTCGCGCATCGCCGGAAGGGTGGCACCGAAGCCGCCGATGAGGAGTCCGTTCACCGCGAACAAGCCTGCCACCGCGAGCATTGCCCGGGTGCCTGCCAGGTCCTTCGCTGCCAGGTCCTTGGCTGCCGTCAGGTCGACGTCGGTCATCTCAGGCGGTCCTTCTCTCGCGCCGGCCG
>DASVKO010000266.1:0-3846 GCA_036385355.1 Dermatophilaceae bacterium | reverse complement strand
GATGACCATCGTGGCCATCAACAACGTCGTCCACGACGAAGTGATGCGGGAGAGGTTCCACGCCGAGCCAATGGTCAGGGCCACCGAACTCCTGCTGCAGGAACGTGCCCCACGTTCGGTGCCGGTGATGCACGCCCGGCGCGAGGAAGCTGTGACCACGAGGGTCATCAAGGCCGTCCTGCCGCCGTCCGAACGCACCTTCCTCAACGCCGCGGCCCTCGACCCGGCCATCCACGTGATGTCGAACGGCCGCCTGACCTCCCTGCTGACCCCAGCCGGCGGAGGACAACTACGGTGGCAAGGTCTCGCGATCACCCGGTGGCACCCGGACCCGATCGGTGAGGCGACCGGGGACTACCTCTATCTGCGGGACGAGCGCTCGGGGGACGTCTGGTCCACCGGGCTGGAGCCGTGCCTGGCGGAGCCGGATTCCTACGAGGTCAGGTTCGCTGAGGATCGGGCCACCTTCCAGACCCGCCGCCGCAACTGGGAGACCGTGGTTGACCACCACGTCTCACCCGAGGCAGACGCTGCCGCCAAGCGCCTGGTGATCCGCAACCTTGGCCCGCGGCCAGGTTCGATCCGGGTGACGTCCTACACCGAACTCGTGCTCGCTGCCACCGCGGACGACGACGCTCATCCCGCCTTCTCGAAGATGTTCGTGCAGACCGAGTTCCTGCCGCGACTCAATGCGATCATCGCGACCCGGCGGCGGCGGTCCGCAGGTGACCCCCAGGTATGGGTGGCCCACTTCGTGGTCCCCGGGTCCGGCACGGGGCCACTGGCCGTGCTGGCCGAGACTGATCGGGCGGCCTTCCTCGGCCGTAACCGAACACCCCGTGACCCCCAGCAGCTCCACTCGGACTCCCTTGGCCCCGGCGCCACCGGCTTCACCCTGGACCCAATACTGTCGCTCTCCGTCCGGGTCGAGGTGAGCGACCGCAACCCCGCACGCCTGATGTTCTGGACCGTCGTCGGGGAGACTCGCGATCAAGTGATCCAACTGATCGAGCAGCATTCGAACAGCGCGGCCCATGACCGGGTCGCGATGCTCAGCTGGACCACCAGCCAGGTTCAACTGCGCTACCTCGGACTCACCCAGGACGACGCCGCCTACTTCCAGACCCTGGCTGGTCACGCCCTCTACCCCGACCTCGCACTGCGGGCCTCGCCTGCGGCTCTCGCTGCCACCCGATCCCAGGCCGACCTGTGGCCGCTGGGTATCTCTGGAGACCTGCCCCTGGTGGTCGTACGCATCGACGACCCGGCCGACCTCGAGCTGGCCCGGCAGGTACTCATGGCGGTCAACTACTGGCACTTGAAGCGGTTCGACGTCGACGTGGTACTTCTCAACGATCGAGCCACTTCCTACGTACAGGAGTTGCAGCAGAGCCTGCAGGAACTGGCGATGACCAGCCCGCCCGGCCCGGTGTCCCCCGGCGCCGGGCAGGTGTTCGTACTGCAAAGGGACCAGCTGGCCACCAGGTGCAGCGAGGCATTGATGGCTGCGGCTGCTGTGGTACTCATCGCCCGTCGCGGTGACCTGGCCACTCAACTCCGCCCGGCGAGCGATGAACGTTCGCGATCGCGCTGGCGTGGCCGCCCGCGGCGACTCACCGCTCGCTCACTGCCCACTGCGAGCATCAGCCCCCTGCTCTACCACAACGGATTCGGCGGGTTCGACCCCGATACCGGCGAATACGTCGTGAGGGTCAGCGTCGAGGAGCCCACACCGGCCCCCTGGATCAACGTCCTGGCCAACTCGTCCTTCGGGACCCTGGCCAGCGCTGACGGAGTCGGCTACACGTGGTGGCGCAACAGCCGTGACAACCAACTCACCCCTTGGCGAAACGACCCCGTCTCTTCACCGGTCTCGGAAGCCATCTATGTTCGCGATGACCTGACCGGCCAAGTCACCTCTGCCACTATGGCCCCGATGTACGACGGGACTAAGTCGGCTCGCCACGGGTTCGGCTACACCCGCTACACCCATGCCACCGACAACCTGGAGCTCGAGCAGACGGTCTTTGTCGCTCCAGAAGACCCGGTGAAGCTCTCCCTGATTCGGGTGACCAACACATCGCCGATTCATCGGACCATCACCGTCATCTCCTACGCCCAACCAGTTCTTGGGATGGACCTAGCCAAAGCCCAGCGGCACCTGGTCACCGCCTTCGACGATGAGCTGCGTGTGCTGACCGCGTGCAACCCGTGGGGGACGCAGTTCTCCGGAGAGCTGTGCTTCGTCGACCATGCCGGCCTCCAGGAATCCTGGACTGCGGATCGGAGGGAATTCCTGGGCACTCGCGGCAGCACCGACTGGCCACAGTCCCTCACCTCCGCCCACCTGTCCGGGGCGGTTGGCGCTGGGCTCGATCCCTGTCTGGCAATGCAGCACCGGATACGCCTGGCGCCGGGCGAAACCCACCTAGGGGTCGTCGTGCTGGGCGCCGCGGGCGGTCCCGAGCAGCTTGCCGAGCTGGTCATCAAGTACCGGGGACTGAACCCCGAGGTGCTCCTGGGGGAGGTCAGGGACAGTTGGCGATCCAGGTTGACCCGGATCGAAGTGAATACCCCCGACACCAGCTTCAATCTGATGATGAACGGTTGGCTGCTGTACCAGACCCTCGCCTGCCGGATGCTGGCCCGATCCGGCTTCTACCAAGCGTCCGGGGCGTACGGCTTCCGCGACCAGCTGCAGGACTCGATGTCGATAGTGTCGACCGAACCGGCCTTGGCCCGGACACACCTGCTCAAGGCCGCGGCTCGACAGTTCCTTGACGGTGATGTCCAGCACTGGTGGCTTCCCGAGACTGGCGCTGGTATCCGTACGAGGATCAGCGACGACCCGATCTGGCTCGCGGCCGCCGCAGCTCGCTATCTCGTCGTCACCGGCGACACCAGCATCCTCGACGAGTCCGTGGACTTCCTTGACGGTGATGCCCTCGCCGAGGGGGAAGCCGAGAGGTATTTCCAGCCCGCGCCAGCGAACCGGCCACGGACGCTGTACGACCACTGCGTCCTTGCCCTGACCTGGGCCTTCCCCACCGGGCGCCGCGGCCTGCCGCTGATCGGTACTGGCGACTGGAACGACGGGATGAACCGCGTCGGGGCGGGCGGTGAAGGCGAGAGCACCTGGCTCGGGTGGTTCCTGCACACGACTCTTGGCCAGTTCCTTCCTATCGCCGAAGCACGCGGTGACGCAGCGTTCGTGGCGGCTGGCCGGAGTCAGCAGGAGCGCCTGCTGGTCGCCCTCGAAGCCGACGGCTGGGATGGCCATTGGTACCGGCGCGGATACTTCGACGACGGGACACCCCTGGGTTCCAGCAGTCGACCCGAATGCCGCATCGACTCCATCGCGCAAAGCTGGGCCGTGCTGTCCGGAGCAGCACAACCCGACCGGGCGATGGAGGCCATGGAACAGGCCCACGCCCAGTTGGTGGTCCCCGACCAGCGCATCTCGAAGCTGTTCACCCCGCCATTCGACACCTCCGAACCTGACCCTGGATACGTACGCGCCTACCCGCCGGGAGTCCGGGAGAACGGTGGTCAGTACACCCACGGCGCCACCTGGTCAGTCTTCGCTTGGGCAGCGCTCGGCCGTCGGGACCGCGCCGCCGAAGTGTTCGCCCTCCTCAACCCGGTGAACCACGCCCTGACCACCAGCACGGCTAACACCTACCGGGTGGAGCCCTATGTCGTTGCTGCAGACATCTACGGAGAACCTCCGCTCCTCGGACGCGGAGGCTGGACCTGGTACACCGGGTCGGCAGGCTGGCTGTACCGGGCCGGACTGGAAGCCATCCTGGGCCTCGACCGGCAAGGTCACGACCTGGTGATCAAGCC
>DASVKO010000265.1:0-1649 GCA_036385355.1 Dermatophilaceae bacterium | reverse complement strand
AGTGCCGCGATCACGTGAGATCGTCCGGGCAATCGCCCCAGCCACAGATCCATCCCAACCGATGGTTGCACAACGCGTCAGAGTGGATTCGTTCTTCAGTCGGGACAGTCGGTCGGCGATCACCGTCATGCCTGACCGCCTCGCTCTGGAAACAACCGACTACCCGGGAGTGTACGCAATACCTTCAACTTAGGGTTACAATGGTGTAGTTTGAGTCTATGGGCCGACCGGGACAGAAGGTACTGAAGGACGAGGATGGTCTCGCGGACCGGATCTCGTTGGGGCTGTTGGCGCGGGTGTTCCCGCGGGCAACTGTTGAGGCGGTCGTGCAGGCAGCGAAGGCGCGGGAGCAACGGACACGGATGCTCCCGTCCTGGCTGGTCGTCTACTACGTGCTGGCGTTGGCGTTGTTCATGGACATGGGCGGCGGCCGGGTGATGCGCAAGCTCGCGGGGACGATGTCGTGGGCCGCTCGCGGTGTCACGGTCGTGCTGCCTTCGGAGGAGGCACTGAGCCGGGCCCGGGCCCGGCTGGGCCCGGTCCCGATGCGGTTGTTGTTCGAGTCGGTCGCTGGCCCGCTGGCGTCACCGGATACCCCGGGCGGTTTCTGGCGGGGCCGGCGGGTGCTCAGCATCGACGGGACAACCCTGGACGTGCAGGACACCGAGGCGAACTGGGCCCGCTTCGGGGGGCCGGGCACCCGCGACGAGTCCGGCGCCGGGTTGCAAGGCGGGTTCCCCAAGGTCCGGGTGGTGGCTTTGGCCGAGTGCGGCACCAGGGCGTTGATCGCCGCACGGCAGGGCAGCTACGCCACCTCGGAGAAGGCGCTGACGGTGGAGCTCCTTCCCCTGCTCGGGGAGGGGATGCTGGTCCTGGCCGACCGCAACTTCCCCGGCTATGACCTGTGGGGCCGGGCCGCGGCGACCGGAGCGGACCTGCTGTGGCGGGTCGGGTCCATCTTTCCGCTTCCCGTGGTCGCGGTTCTGGCCGACGGCAGCTATCTGTCGAGACTGTCCCCGCCCAGGAAGGAGCTCCGGGACGGCGCCGCGCCGATCGTCGTCCGGGTCGTGGAGTACCACCTGTTGGCTCCCGACGGGACCCCGACCGAGGTCTTCGCGCTGATCACCACCCTGCTGGACGTCGAGGCTGCCCCCGCCGGCGAGCTGGCCGAGCTCTACCACGCTCGCTGGCAGATCGAGAACGCCTTCGGCGCGCTGAAGTCCCAGCTCAAAGGTGACGGCGTCGTGCTGCGATCCAAGACCCCCGACGGCGCCGAGCAGGAGCTGTGGGCGCTGCTATGCGCCTACCACGCCATCCGCGAGCTGATCTGCGCCGCCGCAGAGCTCACCGACCAAGACCCCTTACGCCTCTCATTCATCGCCGCCCTGGACGCGGTACGCGGCCCGGTCGGCGACCCGGCCGCTTTCCCCCCCTAACCACCCACCCGGCCACGTCCCCGCCGCATGGCTGCACATCCTCGCCGCCCTGATCAACCCCCGCCGGCTCGGCCGGTCCAACCCCCGAGAGGCCAAACGCAGCCACACCTACCCACGCAAACGAGCCGACAGGACCCTGCGGCCACCGCCACGCGGACACCTCACCCTGGCCCTGCTACCACTACCCCAAGAGGCCTAAGTTGAAGGTATTGG
>DASVKO010000264.1:0-2470 GCA_036385355.1 Dermatophilaceae bacterium | reverse complement strand
CCGGGACCGCACTGATTCCCGAGATGACGCGCACGGTCGTCGACCGAATGCTTGCGGAGTTGCGACAGCAATGACCGCCAACTGGGTGGCTGCTTCGATACGCGCCCGGAGCATGGCCCAGCTGCGGCTCGGAGCGGGTCGCTGTCGCCAACTCGCGACTGCCCCGAGCCTGCCCACAGTGTTGGAGCTGCTGGCTGACAGCGGTTACGCGCAGAGGCTCGTCGGAGTCACAGGCCTGATGGCGGCGCAGCGGGCCACGAGGGAGACGCTGCTGTGGCAGCTCCGGGTCCTGGCCGGCTGGCTGCCCCCCGGGGGCACCGGGCTGATCCGCGCGATCGCCGCGATCTACGAGCGGGACAACATCGTGGCGCTGGCCGGACGCCTGGCAGGTGGCCCGGAGCTCTCCGCGGCGTACGAGCTCGGCGGGCTCGCCACTGCGTGGCCTCGGCTCCGCGAACAGCCCTCGCTGCCGGCGTTGACCGAAGCCCTGCAACGGTCGGCGTGGGGCATTCCCGGTCCGATCGACGCCGTGACGCTGCGCGACGTGCTTTCTCTGGCTTGGCTGCGGCGGCTGGCAGCCGCAGCCCCCGCTGCCAGCGGTTGGGCCCGCTCGGCCAGCACTTTGGTCGCAGTCCGGATGGTTCTGGTCGACCACACCACTCCAACGTCCCGGGTGCTCGATCTGGTCCGACCCTGGCTGGGTCGCGAATGGGCGAACGCCCGTGACCTGAACCGATTCCGCGCCAGTCTGCCCCGCCTCTCCCAGACCGTCCTTGACGGTGTCGATGATCCGAGGGACCTCTGGCGGGTCGAGGCCCGGATCAGGGCCGACGTCGAGACTGACGGATTCCGGCTCATCCACGGTGCCCTCCCGGGCCCGGAGGTGGTGCTGGGCGCGATCGCCGTCCTGGCAGTCGACGGCTGGCGTCTGCGGGCGGCCCTGGCCGCGGCGGAGGCCGGCACCGGATCCAGCGAGGTGCTCGATGCGGTGGCGTGACAGCCTGGCTCCGGCCCGGATGGAGCGGGTAGCACTCGTCGCCCCGGTGACCTCGATGGGCGACGTACTCACGGTGCTGGCTGCACGGGCTGCGGTCGAGCTCGAGCTGCCCGACCCCTCCGTTGAAGGGCGCGATGAGCTCGATCGCGCGGTGAGCGCTGCGATTGCTTCCGGGCCAGTGAGCGGGTTGGTCGGCTGGGCGCCCACCCGCAGCCTTCCCGAGCTCACCCACGATCTGGCCCCGTTGGGCTGCGCCATCGTCCGGCTGTCGTACCCCCCTGGGGTGCAACCACCCACGTTGCTGAGCAGCGAGGGGCCCCCGTCCACGTCACGGCTGCTGGTGGACACTTATGGAACGGTGCCGTACGCGGACATCGACCCCGCCCGACTCGCCGGGTTGGCGTACGTGATCATGTTCGGGATGATGTTCGGCGACGTCGGCCACGGCGCCCTGCTGCTGCTCGGCGGACTGATCCTGCGCAGCGGATGGATCCGCAGACTTCAGAAGCTTCAGAAGGCGTGGAAGTTCGTGATCGGCGCCGGGCTCACCTCCATGGTCTTCGGCGTGCTGTACGGGACGGCGTTCGGACCCACCGGCCTCGTCCCCGTGGTGTGGCTGGATCCGCTCACCCAACCCGTCCCGCTGCTGCTCGCCGCCGTGCTGTTCGGCTCGGTTCTGCTCGGCGTCGCGTACGCCGTCGGCACCATAAACCGCTTCCGTGAGGGCGGTTGGGGGGTGGCGCTGTACTCGCGCACAGGGGTCGCGGGCTCCCTGCTCTTCCTCAGCCTCGCCCTGCTCGCCCTCGGGCTGTACACCGGCACCGGTGCCGTGGCCGTGGTTGCTGCGGTCGTCGCCACGTTGGCGTTGGCGTTCCTGTCGATCGGGTTGTACCTGGAGGCCGGCGGTGGTGCCGCCGGGGTGGCCCAAGCCGCCGTCGAGCTCTTCGACACCGTGATCCGGCTCGGGTCCAACATCGTCTCGTTCGCGCGGCTGGCCGCCTTCGGGCTCACCCACGCCGCGCTCCTGATGGTCGTCTGGAACGGGACCACGGCCTTGTGGGCGCCCGGCTGGCGAGCCGTTGCAGCGATCTTGGTGCTCGTCATCGGGAACATCGTCACCTTCGGGCTGGAGGCCCTGGTGGCCGGCATCCAGGCCCTGCGGCTCGAGTACTACGAGCTGTTCTCCCGCATCTTCGCCATCGAGGGACGTCCGTTCCACCCGTGGGCGCCGGTCCTCACTCCCACCCCAGACCTGACCGTCCTGTCCAACTCCGCACCAGAAAGGCACCAACCATGAACCCTTGGATAGCCAGCATCCCGGTATTCGTCGTTGCCGCCTCCACCGCCGTCGTGGTTCTGAGGCGGTGGCGAAGGTCGGGACCGAAGGTTCTCGTCGCGGTCGACGTGGCGGTGCTCGGGTTCGCACTGGCACTGCTGCTGTCCGCGCTGAACGCCGCGCCGGCAGCTGCCGAC
>DASVKO010000263.1:0-6403 GCA_036385355.1 Dermatophilaceae bacterium | reverse complement strand
TCTCGACGTGCTTCTTCGTGAAGATCTCGAGCTCCTTCTCGGCGCGGGCACTCTCGTCCTCGCCGACCTCTTTGTCCTTGACGAGCCGGTCGAGCTCTTCCTTGGCCTTGCGCCGGATGTTCCGGATGGAGACCTTGGCGTCCTCGGCCTTGGTGCGCGCGAGCTTGATGTACTCCTTGCGACGCTCCTCGGTCAGCTGCGGCA
The DNA here is from genome assembly GCA_036385355.1 of Dermatophilaceae bacterium. Taxonomy (GTDB): domain Bacteria; phylum Actinomycetota; class Actinomycetes; order Actinomycetales; family Dermatophilaceae; genus UBA4719. The sequence goes on along the minus strand of DASVKO010000263.1, from coordinate 6,199 downwards.
GGTTGACCCGGATGACGGTGCCGTCGCTGTTGGGGTTGATGCCCAGGTCGGAGTCACGCAGGGTCCTCTCGATCTCGGCCATCGCCGACTTGTCGAAGGGCGTGATCAGGATCGTGCGGGCCTCAGGAGTCTGGAAGGATGCCAGCTGCTGCAGCGGGGTCCGCGAGCCGTAGTACTCCACCGTGAGCTTGTTGAACATGGCCGCGTTGGCTCGCCCGGTACGGATGGTCGCGAAGTCCTCCTTCGCAACCTCGATGGCCTTCTCCATCTTTTCCTCGGCCTCGAGCATGGTTTCGTCGATCATCAGGACTCCTCATCCGCAGTCACGAGCGTGCCGATCTTCTCACCCCGGATGGCTCTGGCGATGTTGCCGTCGCCTTCCATCCCAAAAACGATCATCGGCAGTTTGTTCTCCGAGCACAATGCGAACGCCGCGGCGTCAACGACCCGAAGACCCTTGAGCAGGGCCTCGTCGTAGGAGAGGCGTTCGAGCTTGCGTGCTGTGGGATCCACCCGCGGATCAGTGCTGTAGACGCCGTCCACCCCGTTCTTGCTCATCAGGACGACCTCGCACTGGATCTCGAGGGCACGCTGGGCAGCGACCGTGTCGGTGGAGAAGAACGGCAGGCCGAAGCCGGCACCGAAGATGACGACCCGGCCCTTCTCGAGGTGACGGATCGCACGCAGCGGAATGTACGGCTCGGCGATCTGACCCATGGTGATCGCCGTCTGAACGCGCGTCGCGACGCCGGCGCTCTCCAGGAAGTCCTGCAGGGCCAGACAGTTCATGACGATTCCGAGCATGCCCATGTAGTCGGCGCGGGCACGATCCATCCCGCGGCGCTGAAGCTCAGCCCCACGGAAGAAGTTGCCACCGCCCATGACCACTGCCACCTGGACACCGGCACCGGCCGCTTCCGCGATCTGCTCGGCGATCCCCCGCACGACGTCCGGGTCGAGCCCGACCTTGCCGCCTCCGAAAGCCTCTCCTGAGAGCTTGAGCAGCACCCGCTTGTAGGTCGGCTGTGCGGCTTCGGTGGTCATGGGGCCTCCCAGGGCAAGAACCAGAACGTATGTCGCGTGAGTCTTCCACAGGCCCCTGAGCCATCGATCAAGGCGCCGGGGCGCCTGTGATGACTCAGGGTTCAGGGACGGTCAGGATCCGACGCGGAACCGGGCGAAGGCCTTGGCCGTCGCACCGGACTCCTCCAGAACCTTGCCCACCGTCTTCTTGGCGTCCTTGGCAAACGCCTGCTCGAGCAGGACGTTCTCCTTGAAGAAACCGGTGACCCGGCCCTCCACGATCCTGGAGATGGCAGCCTCCGGCTTGCCCTCTTCCCTGGCCGTGGCCTCGGCGACCCGACGCTCGTTCGCCACGGTCTCGGCATCGATCTCGTCCCGGGACAGGACCGACGGGCTGAACGCCGCGACGTGCATCGCGATGTCACGCGCCGTCACCTCGTCACCACCCTCGGTGGCCATGAGCACACCGATCTGGGCGGGGAGGTCGGGGCTGGTCTTGTGCAGGTAGGAGACGACGTGCGAGGCCTCGAGGCGCGCCACCCGGCGGATCTCGATCTTCTCGCCGATGGTCGCGTTGGCGTTATCCAGCATGTCCTTGACGGTTGTGCCGTCGAGGTCGCTGGCAAGAAGCTCATCAGCGTTGGTCGCGCCGACAGCAACTGCCTGTGCCAGCACCTGCTCGCCAAGGGCGATGAACTTCGCGCCCTTGGCGACGAAGTCGGTCTCGCAGTTGACCTCGACCAGGGTGCCCACGCCGTCGCCGGCCCTGGCCGCCACGAGACCGTTGCTGGCCGAGCGGCCCTCACGCTTGGCAACGCCCTTGAGGCCCTTGACCCGCAGGAACTCGGTCGCCTTCTCGTGGTCGCCGTCGGCCTCGTCCAGGGCCCTCTTGACGTCCATCATGCCGGCGCCGCTCGACTCGCGAAGCGCCTTGATGTCCGCAGCGGTGTAGTTCGCCATCGTTATCGCTCTCTTTCGTGAGTGCGCGCCGGGTGCAACCACCATGTGGTCGGACCCGGCGCGCTGACTCGGTGAGGGGTTCAGCAGAAGTGCTCAGGCCTTGGCTGCGTCAGCCTCAGCGGCAGGAGCAACGTCAGCTTCGGCTTCAGGCGCCTCGCTGGCAGGAACCGCCGGAGACTCGGTGTCCAGGACAGCCTCAGCAGCGTCAGCAGCAGCAGCAGCGTCAGCAGCAGCAGCGTCAGCAGGGGCAGCGTCAGCAGGGGCAGCGTCAGCAGCAGGGGCAGCGTCAGCAGCGGCAGCGCCGGCAAGAAGCTCGCGTTCCCACTCGGCCATCGGCTCGTCGACAGCGACGACGCCTTCCTCGGCGGCCTCGTTGCTGCCGCCACGCGCTGCGGCGCGAGCCATCAGGCCCTCGGCAACGGCGTCGGCAACGACGCGGGTGAGCAGGGTGACGGAGCGGATCGCGTCGTCGTTGCCCGGGATCTTGTAGTCGACCTCGTCGGGGTCGCAGTTCGTGTCAAGGATCGCAATGACCGGGAGCTTGAGCTTGCGCGCCTCAGTGACGGCGAGGTGCTCCTTCTTGGTGTCGACGATCCACACGGCCGAAGGAATCTTGGCCATGTCCCGGATGCCACCGAGGGTCTTCTCAAGCTTGATCTTCTCGCGCTTCATCACGAGGAGCTCTTTCTTGGTGCGACCGGAGCCCGCGACATCGGTGAAGTCGATCTCCTCGAGCTCCTTCAGACGGGACAGCCGCTTGCTGACCGTCTGGAAGTTGGTGAGCATGCCACCGAGCCAGCGGTAGGTCACGTACGGCATACCGACGCGGGTCGCCTGCTCGGCGATGGGCTCCTGGGCCTGCTTCTTGGTGCCGACGAACAGGATGGTGCCACCGTGGGCGACGGTCTCCTTGATGAACTCGTAAGCGTCGTTGATGTAGGTCAGCGACTGCTGCAGGTCAATGATGTAGATGCCGTTGCGCTCGGTCATGATGAAGCGCTTCATCTTGGGGTTCCAACGCCGGGTCTGGTGCCCGAAGTGGACGCCGCTCTCGAGCAGCTGACGCATTGTGACGACGGCCATGCCGTGGTCTCGCTTTCGTTCGTTCCAGTTATCCACGAGGCCGGCGGGATTGCCGCTCTCGTGCCTGGCGCCTGCGAGCGCACCCCACCCGAAAAATCGGGACTGTGGGGGTGCACACCCGTCATACGACGGTGAGCAGACGCGCGAATTCCACCGATTTGCCCGAGGGCGAACCTGTGGTGTGCTCATGGTACGGCTAGCCTGCCGAACATGGGAAATCCGCTCGTGGCCCGGATGCAGGGCTTTGGCACCACGATCTTCGCCGAGATGAGCGAGCTGGCGCTGAGCACCGGCGCAGTCAACCTGGGACAGGGCTTCCCGGACACCGACGGACCGCGCGTGATGCTCGACGCCGCCATTGACGCCATCAGCTCGGGTCGCAACCAGTATCCGCCGGGAATCGGTGTTCCCGAGCTCCGGATCGCGATTGCCGAGCACCAGAGACGCTTCTACGGGCTCCGTGTGGACCCTGACCGGGAGGTCCTGGTCACCGCCGGGGCCACCGAGGCGATCGCCGCGGTGATCCTGGGCCTGTGCGAGCGCGGCGACGAGGTCGTCACCTTCGAGCCTTACTACGACTCCTACGCCGCCACGATCGCCCTGGCCGGCGGCGTCCGGCGTACCTCGGTGCTGCGGTTTCCTGACTTCGCGGTTGACGAGGCCTCGCTGCGCGCCGCGTTCTCCCCGCGAACCCGCCTGGTCCTTCTGAACACTCCGCACAACCCGACCGGCAAGGTGTTCAGCCGGGCCGAGCTGGACCTGATCTGCTCGCTGGCCCGTGAGCATGACGCCTGGGTGGTCACCGACGAGGTCTACGAGCACCTCGTGTTCGACGGCTCGACGCACATCCCGGTGGCGACGCTGCCCGGGATGGCGGACCAGACCATCACCATCTCGTCGGCTGGCAAGACGTTCTCGGCCACCGGGTGGAAGGTGGGCTGGCTGCACGGCCCCGCCGAGGCCGTTGCGGCGGCCCGTACGGTCAAGCAGTTCCTGACCTATGTCGCGAGCGGGCCGTTCCAGCCGGCTGTCGCGCTGGCACTGGGTCTGGGCGACGGCACCTACCGCGAGGTGGCGTCGGCGTTGCAGGCCAAGCGCGACCTGCTCTGCGAAGGGCTTACCACGGCCGGGCTGACGGTGGCCCGGCCCGCGGGCACGTACTTCGTGATCGCCGACGCCGCCCCCCTGGGGGTGAGCGACGCGCTCGACTTCTGCCGGCAGCTGCCTGCTCTGTGTGGCGTGGTCGGCGTGCCGGTGTCCGTCTTCTGCGACGACAAGGGCGCCGCGCGGACCCTCGTGCGTTTCGCGTTCTGCAAGCGCGACGAGGTGCTCAACGAGGCGGTCGCCCGGCTCTCCTCGCTCGCCGCACGCTGAGGGCAGCCAGACACGCCCGCCTCACCCGCGAAGTCGCACAAATCGACCCTACATTGACCGTTTCAGTCGATTTGTGCGACTTCACCGACTCACCTGGGCGATGAGCCGCAGGATCCACAGGGGTATGCCGGTGCACCGGCTCGTCCACAGGCGAGCCTCGCCGGCTGTCCGGCAGCGGTCCGTACGGGGACTCTGGGTTCATGCAGATCCTGGTTCCCGCGGCGTTCGCCACTCTCATCGCCGTGATGGCCGGTTCCGTGACGATGGCGGCACCATCTCGTCCACCCGCGTCCGCTCGCGCATCCGGGACCACCTCGGCCACCTCGGCCACCTCGGCCACCTCGGCCACCAGGACGATGACCGTCACCGGGGCGACCCCGCCGAGCGGGAGACCACCGACCCCTACGCCGGCCAGCCGCGTCTCGACGCGGCTTGGTCTGGCCTGGCCGTTGTCCCCCAGGCCCACGGTCCGCCGCCGGTTCGAACAGCCCCGGAGCCAATGGTCACCCGGGCACCGCGGCGTCGACCTGCTGGCGACCGTCGGCCAGCCGGTGCTCAGCGCAGGCGACGGGGTGGTCGCCTTCTCGGGCGTGATCGCAGGCCGCGGGGTGGTCAGTGTCCGGCACTCCGGTGGACTGCGCACCAGCTACGAGCCGGTTGACGGCAGGGTGACATCCGGGACACTGGTTCGTCGGGGAACCCCGATCGGAGTGGTCTCCCCCGCCCCGGGACACTGCGTGCCACTCACCTGTCTGCACTGGGGTGCCATCTCCGGGCGGACCTACCGGGACCCCCTGTCGCTGTTGGGTTTCGGCCGGCCGATCCTCCTGCCGCTCGGCTGACCCCGGGGCTCCCGCCGGGTCAGGCGCGGGGGTGCGCCTGCTGGTAGGAGCGTTTCAGCCGCTCCACCGACACGTGGGTATAGATCTGCGTGGTGGCCAGACTGGCGTGGCCCAGGATCTCCTGGACCGCCCGGAGATCGGCGCCGCCCTCGAGCAGATGGGTGGCCGCGGTGTGCCGCAGTCCGTGCGGCCCCACGTCCGGGACCTCAGGCATGTGCTGCAGCATGCGGTGAACCGCACCCCTGACCTGACGAGGGTCGACCCGACCTCCTCGCCTGCCCAGAAAGAGCGCCGGGCCGCTACCCGCCGTGACCACCTGAGCACGCCCAAGCTGCAACCATCCCTGCAGCGCGGTGGCCGCAGGCCCGCCGAAGGGGATCGTCCGCTCCTTGGACCCCTTGCCCATGACCCGGACCAGGTTGGAGCCGAAGTCGAGGTCGTCGACATCCAGGCCAACCAGCTCGCCGACCCGAATTCCACTGGCATACAACAGCTCCACCATCGCGCGGTCTCGCACATGGATGGCGTCTTGGTCGTCCGCGGCAACCGCGGCCACCTCAAGGACCGCGCTGATCTCGTCCTGTCGCAGGACTCCTGGCAGCGATCGCCCCCGGCGGGGCGCCACCAGGCGCAGTGAGGGGTCTGCATCGATCACCCCGGTCCGGGTGGCCCAGCGCAGAAAGGTTCGAACCGAAGCCGCCCTGCGCGCGAGAGTCGACCGGGCCGCCCCGTTCTCGGACTGCAGGGCCAGCCACGACCGTAGATCCGAGAGCCTCAGGTCAGCCAGGTCGGTGATCCCGCGATCACCGGCATAGGACATCAGGTTGCGCAGGTCCCCCAGGTACGCCCGTCGGGTGTGCTCTGAGAGACCCCGTTCGGCGCCAAGATACCGACCAAAGGCAGTCAGGGCAGTCGAG
>DASVKO010000262.1:0-7558 GCA_036385355.1 Dermatophilaceae bacterium | reverse complement strand
CCCAGGTGACCAGCTGGGACGGCGACAAGCCGCCGGTGTCCTCGAGGTCGAGTGCGGGAGCAAGGTCACCGCTGGCCTGCATCCTGCCGGCGACGGAGACGAAGTACCGTGCCTGCTCCGCCGCGGAGGTGGGCGAGCCGTCCGGCCGGGCGTAGTGGTAGCTACCACGCACCATTCCGTTGGCCTTGATGGCGTTCCAGTCGGAGCTGAAGTACGGGTTGACGTAACTCACTCCTTCGGTGGACTTGACGATGGCGAAGTTCTGTCCGGAGTTCCTGACCTTGCTCCAGTCGACGCTGGCCCCGTTCGGGTGCTGGTGGCTGGACACATCCGGACCGGTGATGTCCGCGGCGGCGGCACCGGCCGAGACCAGCATGAGCAGCGCTGCAATACCCGTCGCGATGGTGGTCCGCGGGCGGCGACGCACCGCACTAGGCGAATTCGGCATGGCATGAGACTAGAGGTACGAGTGTGGCTATGGGGACTGTTCTTACGGCAAGGCCTCCAGGGCGGCCGGTTCGTCCGGATATTGCGTGCTGAGGCCTTCTCACAGGAACGGGTTCTGCCGAGGATCTTGCCGCCGACCACGGCGTCAGGCGCCACTACCTGTGATGGCACCCTGGGTGGGATGAGTCCTGAGGCTCATCACTCTCCGGCAGCGGCGAGATGGTCGTGGAACCACTGGGGCAACCATTGGGTCGCCGTATTGCCCTGTCCGTCGATGATGTACGTGCCGTACGAGCTGTGCACTCCGCTCGCGATGAACGCTTGGTAGGAGTTGACCTGGGCGAGAATCGCGTCGGGAGTCAACCCGCGCAGCGCCGTAGCAAGCTGAGTGATGCTGTCGGGGGAGATGACGTGGCGCAGTAGAGGTCGGTCGGGGCGCACAGGGTGACGACCCGGCTGGCGACCGCACCGAAGCCGCCACGCAGGTCCCCAGCGAGACCCACGCCAACGGCCGGCGGACCGATCAGGGGCTCGCCGACCGTGGTGCGGCCGGGGTCGGATACCAGGCCGACTGCGAGGAGTTTGGCGGCGGGGACCGGCCCGTGGCCATTGCCGATCTGCGCGGCGAGGTCACCGGCGGCATCCGCACCCTGGGAGTAGCCGACGAGAGCGAATTGGGTGTGGCTGCATGTCGCGGCGGTGTGGGCGATCTCGGCGGAGGCGACACTCACCGCTTGAGCAGACCCACCGCGTGCTGCGGGTCGGCAGCCCGGTTGGTCTCCCAGGTGCCCGGTATGGCGATGACCTGCACGCCGGGGCATGCGGGGGTGGCGGCAGAGGCGGTGGAGGCCGTTGCCAGCGACCAGATGAACACGGTGCCGAGGATGCTGGTGGTCACGGTGAGGCAGCGAAGTGGGAGGCGCATTGCAGTTCTCTTTCAGACGCGGGGAAGCACCTTCGAGCCGTGGTTGATCAACCCGCAACACATCAAGGTGGTGGCCGGCCGTAAGAGCGATGTCTGCGACGCAGCCTGGCTGGCTCAACTGGTGGCCCATGGTCTGGTCCGGCCCAGCTTCGTACCGCAGCAGCCGATCGGGCAGCTACGTGATCTGAGACGGTATTGCACCACGCTGGTGGATGAGCGCCGCCACCATGCCCCCTCGCCGTGGTCTCAAAGAGGCTCGGGCACTTCCTGGTCAGGGGCCAATGGGAGGTGCTGGTGGCGGGCTCGGTGCGGTGCTGACCGGCGGCGGCGGGCCGGTGGTGGGCGCCGGGGTGGGTGGGGTCGACGGCGTGGCTGTGGGGCTGGTGCGTGGCTGGGGGCCAGCCGTGGATGGTGTGCTGGGGTTGGGCGACGGGCTGGCGGGTGGGACCGCTCGCTTGACTGTGGGGATGGCCAGTGGGGGCCGCTGCGCGGCTGCGGTGCCGGTGGGTGGCTGGGGGTCGGCCGCGAATGGTGTGCTGGGGATGGGCGAGGGGATGGCGAGTGGGGCCGGCTGCGCGGCTGCGGTGCCGGTGGGTGGCTGGGGGCCGGCCGTGGATGGTGTGCTGGGGATAGGCGAGGGGATGGCGAGTGGGGCCGAGGGAACCGACACCACGGGCTTCGGGACCGCGGGGGCCGGGGTGTTGCTCAGCAGCGGCAGACTGAGCGCGAAACCGCCCGCGAGGGCCACCAGCAGTGCTCCGACCAGCAGCGTCCTGCGGTGACGGCCCCACCGCGGCGTAGCTTCCGCTGACACTTCCAGCGTTGCCGGCCAGGTGGGAGCAGTGACGTCGAGCAGTGCAGGTTGTGTTGGCGTGTCGATGACCGCCAACACCCCTCCGATGTGCGGTGCGGCGTCCCGCAGGAGTTCCACGGCTTCGGCGGCTGAGGGGCGCTCATCCGGATCGTCGGTGGTTGTCGCCCCCCACCGGGCCGCAGTCGGACCAGGTAGTGCCTGGGGCATCGCTGGGCGGCGGCGCAGTCGGGCGAGTGCGGCCTCCGTCGGGTTGCCGGGATACTCCCGCCGCCCGGTGCCGCACTCCAGAAGTACTAGGCACATGGCGTAGATATCGGAACCGGGCCCGACCGGGTGCCCATGGATCTGCTCGGGGGCGAGGTAGGCGGCGGTACCGATCATCAAGCCCGGGCTGGTGATTGGGGTGGAGTCGACCAACGTGACGATGCCGAAGTAGCTCAGGTGCGGGTCGTCGTGGTGGTCGAGCGGCATGCTGGCGCGCTTGATGTCGCGGTGAAGCACGCCGTGCCCGTGGACGTAGGCCACATCGTCCCCCAGGACGACACCCAGATGCATGGTCTCCGTCGCAGGCAACGGACCCTCCCGCAGCCGGGCAGCTGGCGCGCGGCCCTCCATCAACTGCATCACGAAGAACGACCGACCATCCTGCTCGCGTGCGTCGTAGAGCGTCACGAGGCCGGGGTGGCTGAACCCCGCGAGGGTGCTCGTTTCGCGGTGCTGGCGACGTGAGTCCGTTGTCGCCAGCCCGGCCAGGAAGATTTTCACCGCGACTGTGCGGCCCAGTAGCTCGTCGTGCGCCCGGAAGATCTCGGACCTGCCCCCCGGGCCGAGCAACGGCCCGAGCAGGTACCGGCGGTCTGTCAACATGGGCAGCCCGGTTGGAGTCGGGGGCACCGCACTGTCCACTGTCACGACACGCATACTTCCGCCAGCACTCCTGTCGTCACGTAGCCCGCGAGCGTGACAGACCTGGGCTACTGCCGGGCCACGGCGCAGAATCCCTCCGGCGCAGACTCCCGCGCGGAGTCGCGACCCCGTGGTAAACGTCGATTCACCGGCGCTGGGGCAGCGTCACTGGGCTGAGGGTAGGGGACGCTCTTCGCCGCCGTTCCTCGACCCTCGCTGTCGGGCTGCAATGAGGCATCGTGAACGCGCGGCACCACCATCCACCGTCAGTACCCGGGGCCGATGCTGCGCAACCGGTGACCCGAGGTGTCGGACTCATAGGGGACGACAGGCACTCTCCACGGTAGACCGCGTCCGGTGGCGGTCATGGCAATCCGTTGCCTTCGGTAGTCGCGGCAGAGGGGCCCTTACGTGGGAAGCAGTGATTCGAGGGGCACGCTGGGGTCGGTCAGGCGTGTGGTGTCGAGCTGGGAGCGGGAACGGATGAGGGCTTTGATGGGGTCGGTGACGTCCCAGATGTTGACGTTCATCCCTGCCAGCAGCCGGCCCTGGCTGAGCCAGAACGCAACGAACTCGCGAGTGTCGAGGTCGCCGCGGACGACGACCTGGTCGTAGCCGTCGGGTTCGGCGTAGCCGACATATTCCATGCCCAGGTCGTACTGGTCGGTGTAGAAGTACGGCAATGCGTCGAAGGTGGCTTCTCTGCCGAGCATGGCTGCGGCGGCGGTGGCCGGCTGGTTGAGCGCGTTCGCCCAGTGCTCGACGCGGATGTGGGTCTGCAGCAGTGGGTGGAAGGCGCGGGCGACGTCACCGGCGGCGTACACGTCGGGGTTGCTGCTCCGCAGTGCGGCGTCGACGATGATGCCGTTGTCGACCGTGAGACCGGCCTGCTCGGCGAGACCGGTGTTGGGCGTTGCGCCGACCCCGACAAGGACTGCGTCGGCGTCGATGCGGGTGCCGTCAGCCAGCTGTACCCCGGTGGCCCGGTGGCCGTCGCCGGTGATCTCCTGCACGCCGACGCCGAGCCGCAGGTCCACGCCGTGCTCGCGGTGCAGCGCGGCGAACACGGGTGCGATCGTCGAGCCGAGGACCCGGAGGAGCGGCAGTGCGGCGGTCTCGAGGATGGTGACGTCTACGCCGGCGGCACGAGCGGCGGCGGCGACCTCCAGCCCGATCCAGCCGGCGCCGATGATCACCAGTCGGGAGGCGGTGGTGAACAGTTCGCGCAGACGTTCACTGTCGCCGACCCGCCGCAGGTAGTGCACCCCGTCTAGTTCTGCGCCGGGGATCGGCAGGTGTCGCGGGGTGGAGCCGGTGGTCAGCAGGAGCTTCTCGTACTCGACCAGTTCGCCGTCGTCGAGAGTGATGTGTTTGGAGTCGGGGGCGATCCCGGTCGCTGTGGTGGAGAACCGGAGCTCGACGTCGTTTCTGGTGTACCAGTCGGGGGTGTGCACGAAGAGTGAATCGCGTGCGACCTTGCCCTGTAGGTAGTCCTTGGACAGTGGGGGGCGTTCATAGGGTGCGTCGGGCTCGTCGCCGAGCAGCACGAGGCGTCCGCCGAATCCTTGCTCGCGCAGTGCTTCAGCGGCCTTGGCGCCGGCCAGGCCGGCCCCGACGATCACGAAACTTCCCATGGCGGCATCTCTTTCCTAGGTGGAGTCTTCAACTGGGCGGTGGATGACGACGCAGCAGCGGCCCGGCCGTGGATCCAGCTCCGCGTGGGCGCACTCGTGTCCGCTGCCGGCGATCACGCCGTCGACAAGGTGCAGGTTCAGCCCGCACACCACCTCCCGGTGATCCTGGGCCAGAGAGTGGAACGGGCAGTTGCGTAGCTCGATGCAGCCGTCATCGTCGACTCGTGGCTGGTAACCGCACCCGCGCAGCGACGCCACCAGATCACCGCCCGGCTCTTTGCCCGCTTGCCGGCCAGCCTCGAGCGCTGCCTCGTTCACCGCCGCCCGCACCGCGCCGGTGGTGTCCCCTTGCACCGCGGACACCAGCAGCCGGGCGAGCAGCTCGTAGTCACGAGGCGGGACGCTGACGTTCAGCTCCTGCTCGGCTCGGGTGTATAGCTTCGCGGGGCGTCCCGCGCCGGGCCCACTACGGCCGGCTGGACGCCGGTAGCTGGTGACAAGCAGGCCAGCGTCGGCCAGCTTGTCCAGGTGGTAGGCCGCGAGCGTCCGGCCGATCCCGGCTGCGGCAGCCGCCTGTTCCCGTGAGGTCGGCTCTCCGCACTCGGTCACGTACTCATACAGCTGACGACGCAGCGTGTCGTCCAGGGTGCTCAGACCAGCCAGGGCCACCGGGTCGGGGAATCCGCTGGTGGCCATACCGCCACTGTAACACCAATAAGTGTTGACAAATAGGCCGTGGTGGGTGAATCCAAAAACGCACTCCATTGGACTTGCGGGGAGGTCTTGATGACTGCGACGGCTGTCCATCCGCCTACGGTGCACCACGTCTTCTGGGGATAGCCTTCAACATCCGAGTGGTCCGTTGACCAGTTGAGCCCACCATGGTGGAGTTGGGCTGCCGAGACAACGTCCAAGGCGGACAATCGGATCGAAACTGAACGGGCCGAATGGGTGCCGGAGGAGGGTGGTGGCGATGGCTGACCAAGGCGACACGCATCGATACGGCTTGCTGCAGTCTGCGATGGAGGAATTGCTGGAGGGAACCCGCGCCGTAGCCAACCTTGTCGGATCAGTAGGGGTGGCGTGCTCGGCGCAATTCCTGACCCTGTCTCGGCGCCCGTGACCCGGATGTTGACGTCCCTTCAGCAGCTCATCGAGCTGGCGCCGCCGTTCATCGCCGAGTTCGACGTCCTGGTCGAGGAGCTACATGCCCAGCGGCTGACTGTGCAGGCGCTACAGGCAGAGCTGTTGGCTTTCGACCATCAGCTGGACGTACTCGAGAAGTCGCTGGCGCCGCTGGAGAGCTGGACCCAACAGTGGGCCCGTTTGGGCCAGTCGCTGACCCAGACACTCCACTCGGCCGAACCGGAACCCGGCTCCCTGGCGGACTGATCAGTTCCCAGTGCGGCGCATGAGCGTCCGGCAGTGATCCACCCCGTATGCGGCATGGTCGCGTCGTAGGCGCTCACTGAGGTTCCCCCGGGGTAGTGGACATCGATCTGGCGAGCCCGGGAACCGCAGGTCCATACAACGCGTGACCTATGTGATGGCATCGATTTTCGCCGCTGGGCTCCGGCGCCGCAGTGAACATGACCTTCGGCCCTGTCCCTGCGGCGTACCGACGCCTTGACTTGTGGTCAGGCTTCCGCGCCGGGCGATTCTGGTCAGCGCGGCAGGAAGTTCAGTTGGAGACTAAGGACTGCGAGTAGCCATGACCGATTCCACGCACACACCGCCCGTTCAGGTTGCCCAGCGAGGTGGGGGGAGTCCGGGCGAGGCGGAGTACGCACGCGAGAAGATCGCGAGCGTCCTCCGGTATGCCAATCGGCCGGTCCTGTTCGTGCGAGTGACGCTCACCCGGCTGGCGAACCCGGCGTTGAGCCGGCCCGCTTTGGCTCAGGCCAACCTCGACGTCAACGGTCGGTTGATTCGCGCGCAGGCCGCCCGCCCGACGATGCCGGAGGCGGTGGACGAACTGCATGACCGCCTGCGTGAACTACTCGATCGGGCTGGCCAAGACTGGGAGACGATCCGCGGCCGCATGGCCTCGCCCGAGCCGCACGAGTGGCGCCATGCCGACGAACCGACCCGCAGGGATGACAGGGTCTTCCCAAGGCCCGCCGAGGAACGCGACGTCGTTCGCCACAAGTCGTTCTCGCTAGCCCGGATGACCGTTGATGAAGCGGCGTTCGACATGGGCATGCTCGACTACGATTTCCACCTGTTCACCGAGGACGGCAGCGGCGTCGACAGCGTGTTGTCTTTGTCCCCGGACGGGGCGGGCTACGAGCTCAGTCAGGTCGTGCCGCTGCCGGACAGGGTGACCCCGGGTGCCGTACAGGTGAAGGTCAACGACACGCGCCCGCCCCAGCTGACCACCGAGGAGGCTCGTGACCGGCTTGAGTTGGCCGGCTGGCCATTCGTCTTCTTCCGGGACCCCGCCACGGACCGCGGTCGGCTGCTCTACCGTCGCTACGACGGTCACTACGGCCTGATCGTGCCGGCGGAATGAGGGTGACCAGGGCGAGGTATTCCCTGACGACCCGGTAGAAATGGCACGCTTGAGTCGGTCAGTTCACTGGCTTGCGGGCTCGGAGCCGGTGCTGCCGCCGCTCTCGGTTGCCTTGGCCAGATCAATCGGCGGCGCGTCAGGAACAGAGGTCGGCTTGGGCTCGCCGCGGAAGGTGAACGTGGCGTCTTCCCCCGCACTTTCGCCGTCCCAACCCTCGACGTCGACCACCACGATCTGTCCGGGCTGGATCTCCCCGAACAGGATCTTCTCCGACAACTGGTCCTCGATCTCCCGCTGAATGGTCCGACGCAACGGGCGGG
>DASVKO010000261.1:0-3606 GCA_036385355.1 Dermatophilaceae bacterium | reverse complement strand
AGCCCACCGACATCAGGTGGACCCCGGTCGGCGGTTCGCTCAAAGTGGGCAGTTTCAGTGAGCAGGTGTGGGCAGGTTCAGGTGAGCGTCATCAGCTCGACGTCATCGGCACCATCGAGCGGCACGTCGGTCCGATCAAGGCGCGCCGCCGGGGGGCCGGCGCGGGTGAGCTGCTGGTCGGGCTGCCATTGGGCTGCCATGACCTCTGCCGCGCCAGGCAAACTCGGAGATCGACTTATAGTCTTATGGTCCTATGTGGCCAATTTGCCCAGTAATACGACGTGCTCTTGGCTGTCGAGCGGTGGCTCCGGCGAGGGCATGGCCGTCGGTCGCCGACTCGTACCGCTCATTCCGTCGATGTCGGGGGAGAGCACCCCCGGCCATCGGTGATCAGCTCGTTCAGGACGACCTGTGCCCTGACCTCGGGCTGCTTGAGCCCTTGAGTGAAGTCCTCGGGTAGAACACGCCGTCCGACCGCCGCAGTGCGCCCCGGACCTTGATGATCGGATCGCCCTGCGATGGTGGTCTTCGAGTCGGTGGGCCTTAGTTCACGATCTGTTGGCTGGCACCCCGGCCTTGCGCCGCCGATAGGTCGCCCGGCCGGTACTCACACGCTGCTGTAGAGCCGGTCGCAGATCAAGTGTTGTGTGGGACGTGACGACGGACATGGACGTCATCTCTCCGATCAACGGAGCGCGCCATGTCCGCACTGCTAACGCCCAAATGCCCCCGGGCAGTGGGGAACCGCCGTTCCCACTCGGTTTCGGCGTTCCACCGTGGGCGAGAAGTGGATCTACAAGCAGTCGCTGCTCCAGCCGGCGCCGCCATAACCCATCCTCGGCTCACCCTGACGAACAGCCGCTGTTGCGGCTTCAGCGTGCCGCTGCACCCGGGGACGGATAGATGACTGTTCGTTTCAACCCCCCGCCGAACTGGCCAGCGCCGCCCAATGGCTGGGTGCCGCCGCTCGGCTGGCGGCCGGACCCCGCGTGGGGCGCCCCGCCCGCAGGGTGGCAAGTGTGGGTGGAGGCGGCTGCTGTCGCGCTCGATCTCGCAGCGACTCCGGTCCAACGAGCTGCTGCTGGCGTGGAGCAGCCGGCGACTGCTGCGAATGGGACCGGCCGTGGCCGCCAGAACCCGCTGGGCGAGGTCGAGATTCCGCTGTTCGGCGCCCGAGGCAGGGCTCGGGATCTGGCGGCCGAAGTGGGACAACTCAAGATCGAAATGGGCGCATGCCAAGGCGAAAACGACCGACTGCGCACCGAGATGGCCCGTCTCGGCATGCTGTCCGCGATGGAACTGGAGCGACGCCAAGTCGACCTGACCAGCGAGATCGCCGAACAGACGGCAGCGCTGCAACGGCAGAGCCGGGAGCACGCGGTCGCGCTGGACAGGCAGGCGCAGGAGGCAGCGGAGCATCGGCGGCACGACATCACGGTGGCCGAGGCGCAGAAGGCTCGGCTTGAGGAGAGGCTTCACGAGCTGCAGCAGCTCATCGTCGTGACAGAGGAGACGGCGCTGCTGCAGGAGGTCGGCATCTATCGCTATCGGCATCCCCTTACCGACGCGGTCGCCTACCAAGCCAGGCTCGCCCAGGTGCAGGACCGGATCAGGACCATGACCCGACGTGACGGCGGCGCCGTCCTGGCTGCCACAGGGTGGACCGTCAATGGCTCTCGGGTGCAAGGCCAAGCCATGGTGCGGGACTTCTCGAAGTTGATGCTGCGCGCCTACAACGCGGAGGCAGACAATCTGGTTCGCAGCCTGAAGCCCTACAAGCTCGACTCCGCGGTGGACCGGCTGACCAAGGTGGCGGCGACCATTGTCCGTCTCGGCAAGACCATGGACATTCGGATAGCCGACGCCTACCACCAACTCCGGATTCAGGAGCTAGAACTGACTGCCGATCACCAGGAGCAGCTCGCGGAGCAGAAGGAGCGGGAGCGTGTGGAGAGGGACCGGCTGCGTGAGGAACGCCGCGTCGAACAGGAACTCGAACGCGAGCGCCTCCGGCTCGACAAGCAGCGTCAGCACTACGAGAACATGCTAGCCGCCCTTGCTGCGAAAGGTGATCGGGACGGCGCGGTCCGGTATCAAGTGCAGCTCGCGGAGATTGAGCAAAAGATCCAGGCGGTTGATTATCGCGCGGCAAACGTCCGGGCCGGATACGTCTACGTGATCTCTAACGTCGGCGCGTTCGGGAAGCAGATGGTGAAGGTGGGCATGACTCGCCGCCTAGACCCGCTGGACCGGGTACGCGAACTCGGTGACGCCTCGGTGCCGTTCAAGTTCGATGTCCACGCCCTTTTCTTCTCCGAGGACGCTGTCGGCATCGAGGCCAAGATGCATGCTTGCTTGTCCGAGCGGCGCGTCAACCGAGTGAACCAGCGGCGGGAGTTCTTCTACGCGACGCCGCACGAGGTCAAGGAACACTTGCTCGCACTCACCGGGGACTTGCTCCAGTACGACGAGATGCCCGAAGCACTCGAATACCATCAAAGCCTGGCACAAATTGAGACGGCAACGGCAGCCGTCTGACCCGTTAGCCAAGACCCTATGTATTGGCGCTGGTCAACGGGCGGAGGGCGGACGAGTCAAAGCGGTCCCGCCCATTTGATCAGTTCGACGTACCTGACTTGGGCCAACTGTTCCTCCGTCAGCGCATCCCGGGTCACCCGGGCTCGGGTCAGGTTCGCCCCGTCGAGGTGGGCGCCGGTCAGGTTCGCCCCAATCAGCCCGGCGCCGGTCAGGTCGGCCAGCACTAGCCGGGCGCCGGTCAGGTTCGCTCCGTTGAGCCCAGTGTGGGACAGGTCCGCCGCGAAGAGTTGGGCGCCGAGCAGGTTCGCCCCGTTGAGTCGGGCGCTACTGAGATGCCTGCCGGCCAGGTCGATGGGGTTCTCGGCGGCGACAGCGGTGCGGCGACCCAGCACGGTGAGCGCGGCCTGCACGTCGGCGTCCGGGCTGGAGGGCAGGTCGGGGCTCTTGGAATAGGCCGGCGGGGCGTGCTCGCGGATGTAGGCGGCGAGGACTTCGACGATGGTGGGCTGGTCAGTCGAAGAGTCGCGCATCAGCCGTTCGAGGGCGTAGATGCCGCCGAGCCGCATCTCGATCTTGTTGGAGCCTAGTTGTGCGACGGCCTTGGTGTAGCGATCGGTAAGATGGCCTTCCCGACTCAGCCGGTAGGTACGGGCGGTGTAGGCCAGCCCGACACCGGCACCCATTACCGCCAAGATCCCGGCCAGGCCGGCGCGGGTGGCGGTAATGGCGGTGTGCCGGGCGGCGGCGTCCACCCGGGGGTAGCGGGTGAGCAGCGACGGCAGCGACCACACCACCAGTACGGCGGCGAACAGCCCGGCGTAGAGGTAGGCCAGGCTGCGTCTGGTGTGCACCCGTTCCCGCATCCGCCGCCAGAACGCCCACCGTTCCACCCGACCGAACCAACGGGACGGAGCCAGCAGCGAGGCCGCCACCACGGTCAGGACGGCGACGAGCAGCAGCAACGTGGGCACGGTGGGGGTGTACCGCACGGCAGCCTCAGCGTGCATACCGGGGGTCGATGATGGGCGGTTCAGTCGCTGCGCTCGGCGCCCAGAGACACCATCGACC
>DASVKO010000260.1:0-5202 GCA_036385355.1 Dermatophilaceae bacterium | reverse complement strand
ATGCGCCTCTCGGAGCCCTCAAGGGGCACGGGACGGCGGCGTCCGCTGGCGTCAGGTTCACCCAGCTCCATGTCGATGACCTCGATCTCCCTGACCCAGCCATCGTCATCGCCGATGATCCTCGTCGGGCTGGCTAGCAGGTCGAAGACGATGCCCTCCTCCCCGGCATGCTCGATCTCCTCGCTGCGGGCCGGCATCTCGTCACGGGTACGGCGGTAGATGAGGTGCACCTCGGCGCCCAGCCTCAGGGCGGTGCGCGCCGAGTCCATGGCCACATTGCCGCCGCCGATGACGGCGACCCTCTTGCCCACCGCGATCGGTGTGTCGTACTGCGGGAAGCGGTAGGCCTTCATCAGGTTCGACCGGGTGAGAAACTCGTTGGCCGAGTAGACGCCGTTCAGGTTCTCTCCCGGGATGTCCATGAACGAGGGCAGTCCGGCGCCGTTGGCCAGGAAGACGGCGTCGTGGCCGTCGGCGAGCATCTGGTCAACGGTCAGAGTGCGCCCGATCACGTAGTCCGTCTTGATCTGCACGCCCAGGGACTCGACGTACTGGCACTCCCTGGCCACGATGGCCTTCGGCAGCCGGAACTCGGGGATGCCGTAGACCAGCACGCCTCCGGGCTTGTGCAGGGCCTCGTAGATGGTGACGTCATAGCCCATCTTGGCCAGCTCGCCGGCGCAGGTGAGGCCGGCGGGACCGGACCCGACCACACCGACGCTCTTGCCCTTCCTCGGCGCTGTCTGCGGCTTGCCGGAGGCGCCATGGGCGAACTCCCAGTCGGAGGCGTAGCGCTCCAGACGCCCGATGGCCACCGGCTCCTGCTTCACGCCGAGGACGCAGAGCGCCTCGCACTGCTCCTCCTGCGGGCAGACGCGGCCGCAGACGGCCGGGAAGCTGGTGGTCTCCTTGAGCTTGGCGATGGCACCGGCGGGATCGCCGGCCTCGAGCAGCCTGACGAACGCGGGGATGTCGATGCCCACGGGGCACCCGTCCACGCATTTGGGCTTCTTGCACTGCAGACAGCGGCTGGCCTCGATCACGGCCATGTCGTCGTCGTAGCCGGTGGTCACTTCCTCGAAGTTGGTCGCCCGCTGTTCCGCCGGCTGGCAGGGCATAGCCGTGCGGGGTAGCTTCGGCCGCTTGGGCTTCCGCTGCGGTCTGTCGCTGTGGGTGGTGCCGGTGAGGTCAGACATGTGAAGTCACCGCCGCGTTGCAGGCAGCCGCATCCGACGCGGCCGTGTTCGCCACAGCCCCCTTCGACCCAGCTGCCTTGGACTCAGCTGCCTTGGACTCAGCTGCCTTGGACTCAGCAACCTTCGACAGATAGGCGTGCAGCGACGCCTTCTCCTGTGGGACGTACTGCCGCTGGCGGGACATCAACAGGTCGAAGTCCACCGCGTGCCCGTCGAACTCCGGCCCGTCGACGCAGACGAACTTGGTCTCGCCGCCGACGCTGACCCGGCAGCCGCCGCACATGCCGGTGCCGTCCACCATGATCGAGTTGAGGCTGACGAGGGTCTTGATTCCATACTGCTCGGTGGTCCTGGCGCAGAACTTCATCATGACGCCCGGGCCGATGGCGTAGACCAGGTCGATGTCGCCGGCTTCGCAGAGCTCTTTGAGGGGCTCGGTGACCAGGCACTTGCGGCCCCGGCTGCCGTCATCGGTGGTGACGATGAGCTCGTCACTGACCTCCCGCATCTTGTCTTCCCAGAACAGCAGGCTCTCGTTGCGGGCAGCCATGATGGCGATGACCTTGTTGCCGGCTTCCTTGAGCGCCCTGGCGATGGGGTAGATCGGCGCCACGCCGACTCCCCCGCCTGCGAGGACGACGGTGCCCACCTTCTCGATCTCGCTCGGCATGCCCAGCGGGCCGATGAAGTTGCTGATCGAGTCGCCCTTGCCCAGGGTCTGAAGATGCCTCGTCGACGTGCCGACAGCCTGGACGACGACGGTGATCGTGCCTGCCTCGCGGTCGAAGTCGGCGATGGTGAACGGGATTCTCTCCCCCTCTTCGTGGATCATCAGGATGATGAACTGTCCGGGCTGGCAGGCGGCAGCGACGGCTGGTGCCTCGATGACCTGCATGTACACGTCAGCGGAGTAGTCCACTCGCTCAAGAATCTTGTACATATCCTCTTCTTGCCGTCAGGTTCGTTGTCGACATCTCAATCCTGTCGGTTCCAGCGTGGCCCAGTGATGCCGCAGCGTCATAGAGCCAAAGGTCCTTCCGGGTTTGCCCGGCAGCGCGCGCTCAGCCCGGACCTCCGAGGTTCCGATTCGCCCATTTTACCCCTGGGGGTATCTGCCGGTACGGCCAGGTGCGCGGCTGGGCGCCCGGTGTTCCTGTCTGAGGCGCTCGAGCGGACCAGCGAGCGGTCCGCGCCCCCCGCGCCACCATGGGCTGTGGACGACTCGCGGCTCAGCCGCGGTGGGTCAGGAACTTCACGGCCTGCTGGAAGGTCGGGCGATTCTGCCAGTCGATCCCGCGCACCCCGACCACCCCGGCCGTGGCGGACCGGATGAAGTCCAGCCTCTTGTCGTAGGTGAGCGCCGCCAGGTCCGTCTTCGACTGCCTGGCCAGGGCGGCGTTCCCTGCCAGGCGCAGCGACGCCAGCACGTCGGCCCGACAGGTGGCGAGGACGCCCTTGCCGCAGTAGGTCCGGCTGTAGCGTCCGAGGACCTGTTGGCCGAGGATCTGACGCAGGTCCTTGCTGACGTACCCGTACCACGCGACGCCGTTCCAGGAGGATCCGATGCCCTGACGCGGGTGGTCATCCAGGCCCTGGGGCAGGGCATCGACAAGAGCTCCGAGGGTGCCGCGGAGAACGTCCTTCGCCAGCGGCTGGCTGCCCGACACCCCGGCGCCGGCGGGGTCCCACCATGCGTCGAACAGCGCGATGGCGGCCTCGTGCGAGTAGCTGCCGCTTCGGGCCTTGTCCACGCGATGCGCTCCGTCAGCCAGCCAGGCTCTCAGCAGGGCGACGGCCTTGGCGTCCTGCGGGTCCGAGGGGGTGCCGAGCAGGGTCAGCAGCGAGGGAAGCAGGTACGCGGCGCGGACGTCAACGGTACCGCCGTCCATCATCGCCTCGACCAGCTGCGGGCGGGTGACCTTCTTGCCGCCTGCGATCCGCGCCCTGACACGGTCCTCCAGGGCCAGGGACCGGTAGACAGCGCCGTACCCCCACTGGTTGTCTGCAGCGGAGAATCCGGGCGCGGTCTTGTTGTTCCAGGACACCAGGTAGCCGGTCGGGGGGTTGGTGACCCGAGGGTGCGCCGCGAACGGCAGCGAACCCGTGTCGTCGTAGGCGAGGTCGCCCCAGCGCGGCAGGTCCCAGTCGAAGCCCGCGGCCCGGCTGGGAAGGAGCCCCGAGCTGAAGTACGAGATGTCCTTGCTGTCGGTGTAGAACCAGTTGAAGGTGTAGTCGATCGCGCCGGCCGCCTGCTGGAACGTCGCCGCGTCGTGCACGTATGACGGGTCAGCCAGTCGTGCGAAACCGACGACGGAGTCGATCTCGTGGCCGTAGGTGGTGCGGGCCGTCACGATCGCGACCGGCTTGCCGCCGACCGTGGTGCGGTCCTGGACGATGCCGTGACGGGTCTTGAGAACCAGGAAGTTCAGGGTCTGCGGCGGTGTGGTCGAGGACGAGATGCCGGGGTTGGCCGTCTCGGTGTGCGTGTAGCTCTCCATCGGCGTGCAGGTCGATCCCACCAGGTAGTCCTTGGACTGCACCGTGGGCGTGCTGCCATCGGCGTTGCACAGCCGTTCCACGACGGTGTCGACGATGTCGTTGGAGGCGCTGGTCGCCGACCGGGCGTAGTCGACGCCGTTGCCGAGCTGGACGACCAGGTTGGTGCCGGCGAAGGACACGCCGCGGGCCTTCAGCGTCGGGCCGTCGAGGTCCTGCTCCACCAGGAGCTGCGGGGCGTAGTAGCCGGTCTGCGGGCCGAAGACGACCGTCGGGTGGCCGTCGGCCGAGTGCCGGGCGTCCACGAGCAACGCGTTGCTCATGCCGTGGGTCTTCAGGCCCAGGTTGATCGGTCCGAGCGGCCCGTCCACGACCGTGGGGCTGCCTGCCGGCGCCGGGATCGGGGTCGTCGAACCACCCGCATCCGAACCGGTGCCCGGAGCCGTTGCGGCAGGGCTCGGGTCCGGCATGGCCACGCCCGGAAGTGTCGGGTTGATGCCGCCGCCTCCGTAGCTCTGGGTGTTCGCCGAGCTGGTCGGGGCCTCGGGGTCGTTCTTCTCACGGAGGTCGTCGAAGAGCTGACGCGCCGTCGCGTCGCCGTACTTCGCCTTCAGCTTCTGGAACCAGGCGGCATTGTCTGCCTCGCCGCCGCCGCCCTTGCCGAAGATGCCACCGACGAGTGAGGCGATATACACGATGTCCGCACGGGTGTAGGGCGTCGGGGGCTTCTGCAGCGCCGCATACTCGACCGGGCAGTCCTTTCCGAAGCCGGCACCGGTGGTACCCGGAATCGGCAGCGGGGCCGAGACGGGGCACAGAGCGCGCTGGGCTGCGTTCATCCCCGCGATCATCGCGTCGAGCTGGTCGAGCATCTTCTGGCCCTCGGCTCCGTAGCGTCTGGTGACGCCCGCGACCTGGGCCTCCGCCTGGGCCGGCGTGTACGCCGCGACCCGGAGCTGCGAGGCGTCCATGTGCTTGTTGGCCGGGCTGGGCCCCACGAACTCAGACATCCGTGCGGCACCGGTGTGTCGCAGGATGTCGGTGAGGAACATCCGGTCCTGGATGTTCGCGAAGCCCGAGCCGAAAGCCACGTCGGCGTCGGTCACGCCGTGGATGTGCGGGACGCCGAAACGGTCACGCCTGATGGTGACGCCGGCCCGGGGCGTCTCGGTGCTGACGACGTCGGCGGCGGCAACCCCCAGACGGGCGTCCTTGTAGTAGGCGGTGAGGTTGTTCGCGGTGAGCTGTCCGGGCGAGACCTTGCCCAGCGCGTCATACATCTCGAGCTGGTCAGCGAAGTGCGCGGGCGCGGTCCCCGTGGCCGTCGTGAGGTCGCCTTTGGGGTCGCCCGGGGTGGAGACCAGGGTTGGGGCGTTGGTGATGCCGAGACTCGCCAGGGTCGTCAGCGAGATGTTCCCGTTGCTACCCGGCGGGAGGACGTTCAGCACCTCGCCGTGGGCCGTGAACGACTGCGGATCCTGCGCAGCGGCCGCGGGGCCGGTGGACGCGG
>DASVKO010000259.1:0-22186 GCA_036385355.1 Dermatophilaceae bacterium | reverse complement strand
TATGCCCACAACTGCCAACGAACCTCAACCATGGGGGACAGATTCCGCTTCAATGTCTAGATCAGGAAACCAGGAGTAGTCGTCGTGAGGCGTCAAACCGGCTATTGGCTCGGTGCCGCTGTTGCGGGAGTCATGTCGGGGTGGCTCCGCACAGATGTCCTTGACTTCCTCGGCTGGGGGATCGCCCTGGTATGGCTGGTCGTTACTGTTTCGCTGGGGCTGCTTCCCGGTTCCAAGAGCTCCAAGGCGCTCAGGCTGGCCACGTATGGCTTCGTCACCGGATTCGTGTTCATGTGGTTCGGCTACGTCGGCGAGGGACCGACGGCGGGACGAGTCATCCCGTTCGCGATCATGGGACTGGTCGGTGCGGTCGGTGCCGTCGCGGTTGGCCTTGTGACTCACCTTGTCCTGGCGAGGAGCAACCCCTGATGGGCGATCCAGCGGAGTTCCGCTGCAGCGTCTGAGGGTCGGACCGCTTAGGTCCCCAGTCATCCGGGTGAGAGGGTGGCTCGATCACTGTCAGGCGCCCGCGCCCCTCCTGTCGAATGGTCTCCGATGCCCCCTGAGCACAGACTCCTTGTTCTCTCAGCAGCCGATGTGCGCGAGCTCCTCGACGTCGATCTGGCGATCGAGTCCCAGCACCTGGCGTTCGAGGAGCTCGGCAGGGGGCGCGCTGTCTTGCCGGCACGGCTGCTCATCGACGGCGCTGAGGACTCGGTCTCCTTCTGCTACGCGGCCCGACTGGCTCCCGACGGCGCCGCCGTCTGCAAGTTCGGCAGTGTCAACCCCGCCAACGCCGGCCTCGGGCTGCCGACGATCTCGGCGCTGATCACCGTCCTGGACGCGGAGCAGGGTCGCCCGATCGCCATCATGGACGGGACCACGGTCACCACGATCCGGACGTCGGCAGCCAGCGCGGTCGCCGTACAGGCTCTGGCCAACCCGGGCTCGACCTCGCTGGCGATCCTCGGAACGGGCGTGCAGGCGGAGGCGCACGTGCGGGCCATCTCGCGGGTCATGGCGCTGACCTCGGTGCGCGTCTGGGGGAGGAGCTCACCGGCCTGTGTGGCGCTGGCCGACTCGCTCGGAGCTGAGTACCCGTTCGACGTGACCCGGTCCCTGAGTGCGGAGGATGCGGTGCGTGACGCCGATGTGGTGGTGTGCGCCACCACGAGCTTCGACCCCGTCGTCGAGACCGGCTGGCTCCGGGAAGGGACGCTGGTCATCAGCATCGGGTCGTTCGCACCGAACCGTTTCGAGGTCCCCGCGGACCTGCTGACCCGCGCCGACGCGGTGGTCGTCGACGACATCGACACGGCGATTGAGCACGCGGGGCCGATCGCGGCTGCGGTCTCCTCCGGCAGGCTCGGCAAGGACCGGCTGATCTCGCTGGGTGCGGTGGTGGCCGGACTCGAGCAAGCGCGCCACAGCTCCGCGGACATCATCTACTACAACAGTGTCGGGATCGGGGTCCAGGACGCCGCTGCCGCCGTCGTGATCGTTGATGCCGCGCGCGCTCAGGGCAGGGGCCAGTCGGTGAGCCTGTGAAGTCTCCGCGGCGGTGATCGCAGCGATCACCAGGCCCCGCCGGGTGTTCGAGGCGGTGACCGCAGCCCTGGTCGACGCGAATGACCGGCAGGTGTCCTGGCTCTGGTCCGTGGGGTCGCTTCACGCGGGCGGGTTGTCCTTCGTGAGGGACTCGATCTCCTTCTTCAGCTCGATCATCTTCAGCTCACGTCCGACGGTCAGCCGCTGGAACAGCTCGAGCTCGGCCAGCCTCTCCTGCTCCCTGACTTCCGTTGCCTTGCGATCCGCAACGTCGACCAGCCCGCCGACCACGGCGACCGGGGCACCGCTCTCATCCACTCGTACCCGGGTTCGGCAGGCCACCCAATGGGGAGTGCCGTCCGATCGGCGGAACCGGAACTCCACCCTCGCCGGGTTCTCGGGTCCGGCAGTGCCGGTCACTCGCAGGAAGCGGGCAAGGTCATCGGGGTGGATGAACTCGCGGAACGCATGGCCGATCAGGTCCGGGGGACTCCAGCCCAGAACGTCGGTGACCGACTCGGACACCCACTCGAGACTCCAGCCCGGAGTCAGCAGCATGACCACATCTGAGGCGTTCTCCGCCAGGAGCTGATACCGCTCCTTCGACTCCGCCAGCATCTGCGCGCTGGCGTGCCGGTCGGTGACGTCCCGCAGGACCGCCACGACACCGTCGTCCAGGCGGGAGATGCGGTACTCGGCGAACGTCGTTGACAAGTGCCCCGGGGCGTGCTGCACCTCCATGAGTCTCTCCTCACCGGTCTCGACCACGCGGCAGAAGGCGTCGAAGAGGCCGAGGTCCCGGTACTCGGGGTGGATGCCCAGCAGACGGGTTCCCACGAGGCTGGCCGCTGGATGCCACGTCGCCTCTGCCGGGTTCGCGTAGGTCCACTCGAAGTCGACGACATCCCCGGTCTCTCCCCGCACGGCGCGCAGAGCGGAGATCGCGTCGGGCAGTGTGGCCAGCGTCGTGCGGTAGCGCTCCTCGGCTGTCTCGAGCTCCCTCGTCCGGTCCTGCACCCGGTCCTCGAGCTCGTTGACGAGCCCGTTCAGCTGCGCGTTGGCTTCGGCCAGGGACCGGTCGATCTCGCGGTTCTCCAGGACGGTGGCGATCATGTGGCCGATATTGACCAGAAACGGTTTGTACGCCTCAAGCTGCGCCGTGTCGTGGACGACCATCTGAAGGCAGCCGAGTGCCTTGCGCGGTGTACGGATGGCGACCAGGTGGAGGTCCGGCCGATCCTGCCCCTGGCAGAGGGGGGAGGAAACGGAAGGGCTGTCGGCTTTCGGGCAGCGCAGGGCGAGAGTGTCGGCGGCGGTGTGGTCCGCAGGGAGGATCTCACCGTAAAGACACAGGAACGCGGTGGTGATCCCCGGGATCTCGCTCAGGGCCGGCTGCAGGAACGCGGCCATGGCTTCCGCATCGGTGAGAACGTCGAGCGTCTGCAGCACGACGATCAGCTTGCCGAGGACCTCCGCGGACAGGCTGCTGTCAGGCATCTACGCCTGGGAACGCGCGGTCTTGTCCGCGAGGAACACTTCCGGCTCGATGTAGTAGGGGTTCCGGACCACCTGCCCGTGCACGATCATCATCGGGTGCACGCTGAGGATGTCGTGGAGCGTCGCCCCGTCGAATCGCCGCGCGTCGTACTGGCACATCGCCGTGGTCGGAACGGTGCGCACGAGAACGTTGAGACGGGACTCATACTCCGCCAGGTTCTCTGACCCGGGGTTGCCCCGTTTTGCCCAGGTCATCTCTCCGGTAATACGGGCTCCGACATACCCTTCCCGGAGGCTGCGATGGTGCGCCTCGCCCACAGTGTCGATCATGCGATCGACCTTGAAGGTCCCGTCCGGGCAGTAGGTCTTCTCGGCCTCGACGATGCTGTACTGCCGGCCGTCGAGCTCATCGGGAAGATCCACCCCCTGCTCGACCATCCACGTCTTGAGGTCCTCCGGTGACATCGTGTCGACGAAGTAGCCGACCTGTTCGTTGCCGTCCAGGCCGCTCTGGATGTACTTCGACATCACCCACCGGCGTTCCTGCTCGTCGTTGAAGATGAAGCACATGTGCGTTCCCATGGGGAAATGCTCCGCGTCGAATCCCAGTGAGATCATTCGCGCACTCGCGCCAGCCCTCGCCTGTTCAGCGCTCATCGTGGTGTCACTCCACGCAGCAAATAACCTGGATGTACAAACTTAGCACCGGCCTGGCGGGCTCAACCGGCCTGGCGGGCTCAACCGGCCTGGCGGTCCCGTCTCGGGTGTCTAGCGTCGGGTTGTGGCAACCAATCGGCTGGCTCTGCGGGAGTCCCCGTGGCCGTGGGCGGACTTCTTCACCGAGGATCCCGGCGGCTGGATCCTCGACTGTGCTGAGCCGGCGGCGCGGTGGGCGCTGCGCACGGGGGTCCTCGACCGCGCCGGCGACGATGATGAGGTCGTCGCGGCGCACCACGAGGTCCTGGCCGGTGCGCGCCGGTCTCGCCCGGATGGCCGGGGACCTGACAGAGACCGCACAGGGACGGGCCAGGCCCTGCCGGCCGGACCCCGTCACCGGGTTCCGCGGCCCCGGACGGAAGAGCGACTTCTGCCCGCAGGTCACCCTCGAGGCGTTGCGTGCCCACGCGCTCCTGCCAGAGCACGAGCGTCCCGCCGGCCTGCTGGACGTCGCCCGGGTGGCGCTGCGGGCCTGGGAGCGTCGCGGCTCGCAGAAGCCCTACATGTTCGGGCACGGGAAGGGCTTCAAGACGGTCAAGTGGCCACCCACCTGGTACCGCGCTCATTCCCTGCTCGACACCCTCGGCCGCTACCCGGCTCTGTGGCGCGGCCCCGATGCCAGTCCGGCCGACCGGCGCTCGCTCGCCGAGCTGGCTGCCTGCCTCATCGCCTACAACCTGGGCGAGGACGGGAGGGTCGTCCCGCGGTCCGCCTATCGGGGTTTCGAGGCTTTCTCCTTCGGCCAGAAGAAGGTGCCGTCGGCCTTCGCCACTGCGCAGCTGCTGACGGTCCTGCACCGCCTCGACGACCTAGCGCCCGACGCGGGCACCATCGAGGTCACCGCGCTGGCAGGCTCCAAGGGCGGTACCGGCCAGGTCGTGCCGCCGCGGTGAGACTCAGGCCGGGGCGAGGGGTAGGCCGGGCCCAGACTCAGGCGGGGCCGAGGGGGAGCTCGTCCCGGGGCACCAGCCGCGGGCGTTCGACGGCGAACATGCAGGCCCAGTAGCAGGCGAACCCCACGAAGATCCCGGCATACACGTCCATCAGGTAGTGCTGGCGCAGGCTCACGGTCGCGGGGTAGACCAGGCACAGCCACGCCATCAGGATCCACGACGTCTTCGGGAGTCGATGCCGCAGCCGCCACAGTGCCAGGATGCCGATGGTGGTCCACGTGCAGTGGCCGCTGGGATACCCGTTGAACGGCTGGTCGTTGCCCCATACCTGGTTGACCAGCCAGCCCCCGAGCCCGTCGCCGGCCCGCACGTCGCGGAACACGTAGGTCTGGAACAGGTAGTACGCCACGTCCAGGACCAGCTGCGAGACGATCAGGGCGAGCCCGACCGTCAGGAAGCGGCGGAACGACCCGGCTGCGAGGTTCAGCAGCGGGACCACGATCGGCACGATGACCAGGAACGAGAGGTAGGGGATCGCCAGCAGCGGAAGGAACGGGACCTTCGCGTCGAGCCAGCTCTTGAGCACGAACGTCTGATAGGGCTCGGAACCGGTCAGGGGTTGAACGAGCTGCCCTGTTGCCGGCCTGGCGGCGTAGTACCCGGGCCAGCGGTTCGCCGGGGGTGCTCCGTTCAGGAGCTCGTAGGAGTAGAAGACAAGGCCGATCGCGGCCAGAACGACAACGACCCAGATCCACTGCGTTCGGGAGAAGGCCCAGGGGTGTGCCGTTTCACCGACGCCCGGGAGGGCCGGCCTCTCATGGGCCATCTGCATCCTTCGGATCTGAGGTCTGGTGCTCTGCCTCGCCGGCGGCGCCAGGACCCGGCGGCGGTGGCGAGCTGCCCGCCCCGTGGACCGAGTGCCAGAGGATCTGGTCCAGCTGCCATTGTGGGACACGGTCGGGCTGTCCGAGCGCCAGCGTGCTCGACCACTGCGAGTCCGGGGCGGCGGGGCCGTTGCGGGTGAGCAGGTTGATCCGGCTGGGGATGGCGGTCACCTGCGGGTTGTTGAGCGCCTTCGCGGTGAAGGCGTCGTACATCGGGGCGGCCATCGCGTCGTTCAGGGTCAGTGGCTTCATGCCCAGGATGAGCTCGATGGAGCGCACCACTGAGACGAGGTCGTAGCGCCGGTGGATGACAGCTCCCTGACGGGCATACGGGCTGATCACCAACGCCGGGATCCGGTGGGCATTGACGTGGTCGGCGCCGTCCTGGGAGTCGTCCTCGACCACGAAGATGGCCGAAGAGGACCAGATCGACGAGTGCGAGATGGTCTGGACCAACTGGCCCAGCGCCTGGTCGCTGTCGGCAACCATGGCGTTCGGAATGGGGAAGCCGGGCTGGGTGCCGCGGGTGTGGTCGCTGGTCATCGTGAGGTAGCTGAAGGTCGGGACGGCGCCTGCGGCCAGCTGGCTGGCGAACCGTTTGCTGAAGCAGTCCATGTGGGAGTGGCTGCCCTTGGGGGCGCCGGCCGGGAGCCTGGAGTCGAAGATCTCTCCGGTCAGCGGGTTCTTGAGATTGCCGTCGAGCGCCTGGCCGATGGTCAGGTCGGAGGGGTAGCACCCGCTGGTCGGAGGGCCGATGTCGGAGTTGGCCTCGACGGCCTTGACCTCCGCGAGCTGGGCGGCTGAGCGGTCGCGATCCGGTATCGAGCTGTACCCGCCCATCATTCCCTCGCCGTAGTGGAAGTAGGAGATGTGCTGGCGTTCGGCCTGGTCGAACAGGAAGCCGTTGCCCGGCCAGGTCACCGCGTATACGCCGAAGTCGTTGGGGCGGCCGCGGGAGGCATACTGCTGGACCCAGTTGCGGTTGACATAGTCCGGGACACCGGCCGAAGCGGTCCAGTAGTGGCCCTGGATCGAGGCCTCCGAGTTGGCGTACACGTTGTCCATCAGGGGGAACCGGGTGACCAGTGCGTGCATGTTGGGGGTCACGTTCTTGCCGAACACCGTGAGCTTCGGGTCCCCGTTGCCCCGGGTGTCGTCGCCGAGCATCTGGTCGTAGCTCCGGTTCTCGCGCACGACGAAGAAGACGTGCTTGATCGGCCCGTCGGCGCGAAGCGGCGTGTCGGCCGGGGCCGGCTGGGCATCTGTCGGCTGGAGCTGGCGGGAGGCCGCAGGGG
Organism: Dermatophilaceae bacterium; assembly: GCA_036385355.1. Classification (GTDB taxonomy): domain Bacteria; phylum Actinomycetota; class Actinomycetes; order Actinomycetales; family Dermatophilaceae; genus UBA4719. The sequence goes on along the minus strand of DASVKO010000259.1, from coordinate 15,352 downwards.
TGAGCCGGCTGATCTGCGCGTAGGTGGGAATCGACATCAGGCCCGCCCGGCCGGTCACGAGGGCGGGGGGGTACTGCTCCCCGTTGAAGACGTCAACCTTGGGGGCGATGGGGTTGAAAGCCCAGAAGATGGGGTCCGAGGGGAGCACCGGGTTGGTGCCGAGGGGGTTGGGGCCCACACCCACGCCCTCGGCGGCTACGTACATGAGCTGGGCCGGCCGCCGGCCCTGGGCCGCAACAGTGACAACCGCCTGGGGCTGGTCGGCCGTGGGTATACGCCCCACCACCGTCCAGTCGGGCGCAGCCGCGCCCGAACTTCCTGGCAGGCGGATAGCGGCTATCTCGTCGGCGCCCGACTCGGCCACGAAGAGGCGGTCGCCCGTCGGGTCGAGCGTCAGCGCCACCGGCATCGTTCCCAGCCCGGCGGGGCGCCCCACCGAGATGGTGCGCTCCACGGTCCTTGTCTTCAGGTCGACCACGGCAACCTCGTCGCTGGCCGAGATCGCGACGTAGGCTCGCGCCCCGGCGGCGTCCACGACCACGCCCTGAGGGTGAGACAGCCGGGGGCCGACCGTGATGTCGGCGAGCTTCACACCGCGCTGCAGATCGATCACCGACAGCGTGCCGGCGGCCTCGTTGGTCACCAGCCCGACCTTGCCGCCGGGACGATCGCCGCGCCGAACGGGTAGCTTCCGGCCGGCACGTATCGCACCTGGTCGGAGTGGTTCAGATCAATGATGGCTGCGCTGTTGGCGAGGTTGAGCGGCACGAGCAGCCGGGTGCCGTCGGGTGAGACCGCCAGTTTCTGAGGCCAGGAGCTCATGGCGCCTGCCAGCCCGGCGCGCGGCGGGGGGAAGGCCTGCACGGTCGGGGCTCCGGGCTGCGGGGGAACCGGGATCACCCGGAGCAACCGCGCCTGCCCACAGGTAGCGGCCCAGCTGTAGACGAGGACGTCGTTTCCTTTGGCACCAGGGAGGCTGTTCTTCGACGGCTGCCACCGGGAGTTGGCCAGACCTGAGACGTAGGCGAGCCGGTGGGCCGAGTCCAGGGCGATGCCACCCGAGGCGCCGGGCAGGCTCAGGGTCTGGCACACGCGGCGGTGCACCGTGTCGACGATGCGCACATCGTTGCTGGAGAACCCGGTCGACACCGTCCACAGGAACTGCCCGTCGGCGGTGACGGCACCGCCGGTCGGGTAGTTGCCCAGTACTACCTGCGCCCCCTGCGGGGTGAGCTGCCGACCGCTGGGGAGCAGACCCGTCGCCGAACCGGGAGCTGCCGAGGCCGTGGAAGAGCCCGACTGGGGGCCGGACCGGCTGATGACCACGGCGAGCAGCGCGACCACGACCAAGACCAGCCCGCTCAGCACGGCAAGGGCGGCTCGGTATGCCGGCGAGAGGCCGGCTCCGCCAGCCCGGGTGGCCCTGGCTGCCGGCGTGCCATGCGGAGTGCCGTTCGGCCGGCCATGCAGAGTGCCGTTCGGCCGGCAGGGGGTCTGCTCGTCGTCCGGCATCACGCAACTCCTCTTTCGGGGGCTTGCACGAGATTCGAGCGTTGCACACCTCTGGCGGACGTGTACAGGCCATCCGGGGCGGTTCGCCATGCCCAAGCCGGGATTGTCGATTGGTCGACGGATCCTCTGCCGCCGGCGGTTGGCGCGGCGTAAGGTCGGCCGGATGGAGTGCGACACCGTCGTCGCACCTGGCAGGAGGAGAAGCGATGACGCCACCCACCACACAGGCCCTCACCGACGACGCTCGGCGGGATCTACTGAGCACGATGGTGCTGATCAGGACGTACGAAGAGGCGATCCGGGCTGTGTACTACGCCGACAAGAAGCCGGCCTTCGACATCGGTGCAGGCCTGGTCCCCGGAGAAATGCACCTCTCGGCCGGCCAGGAGCCGGTCGCGGCGGGGATCTGCGCGCACCTGACGGCGGACGACGCCATCACGGCAACCCACCGGCCGCACCACCTGGCGATTGCGCACGGCGTTGCGCTGCGCCCGATGACCGCTGAGATCTTCGGCCGTGAGACCGGGCTCGGCCACGGCCGTGGCGGGCACATGCACCTGTTCGACCCGAGCACGCACTTCTCCTGCTCCGGAATCATCGCCGAGGGCCTGCCGCCTGCGCTCGGTCAGGCGTTCGCCTTCAAGCGTCAGGGCACCGACCGGGTGGCGGTTGCGGTCACCGGCGAGGGCGCGGCCAACCAGGGCGCATTCCACGAGTCGCTCAACCTGGCTGCGCTCTGGCGGCTCCCCGTGGTCATCGTGGTGGAGGACAACGACTGGGGGATCTCAGTGCCCCGGGCGAGCTCCACCTCCGTGGCCTCCAACGCCGACCGGGCGGCCGCCTACGGCATCCCCGGAGTGCGCGTTGAGGACAACTCGGTCGAGGGGGTCCACGCTGCCGCGGGCGCGGCCATTGCCCGCGCGCGTTCTGGCGGTGGCCCGACGCTCATCGAGGTGCACACGCTGCGGCTGTGGGGTCACTTCGAGGGCGACGCGGAGGGCTATCGGCCCGACCTGCAGAGCGTTCCCGAGCATGATCCGATTCCGAGGTACCGGGACCTGCTGCTGGAGACCGGAGCACTGGCCGATGGTCAGTATGCGGCGATGCAGGCCTCCGCTTCCGAGCGGGTCGAGGACGCCATCGCCTTCGCCAAGAGCTCCCCGGCACCCGACCCTCTGGAACATCTCAGCTATGTCTTCTCCGAAGGAGTGAACGCATGACCACCACCCTGCCCAGGAACAAGCAGGCGCTCGCGCTGCCGGTTGAACCCGACGCCGGCAAGCGCAAGCTCTCCACGGCCAAGGCGATGCAGGAGGGGATCAGCCAGCGTATGGCGCGTGACGAGTCCGTCTTCGTGATGGGCGAGGACGTCGGCGCCTACGGTGGCATCTTCTCCTCCACCACCGGGCTGCTCGACCGTTTCGGGCCCGAACGCGTGCTTGACACCCCGATCTCGGAGTCCGCGTTCATCGGTCTGGGCATCGGCGCGGCCGTGGAGGGTATGCGACCCGTCGTCGAGCTCATGTTCGCTGACTTCTTCGGCGTCTGCATGGACCAGATCTACAACCACATGGCCAAGATCCACTTCGAGTCCGGCGGCAACGTCCGGGTGCCGATGGTGCTCATGATGGCGGCTGGTGGCGGGTACTCCGACGGCGCGCAGCATTCGCAGTGCCTGTGGGGCACTTTTGCGCACCTGCCGGGGATGAAGGTCGTGGTCCCCTCGAACCCCTACGACGCGAAGGGCCTCATGGCCGCTGCCATCGAGAGCGACGACCCCGTGGTCTTCGTGTTCCACAAGGGAGTCATGGGTCTGGGCTGGATGGCCAAGAACGACCGCTCCATCGGGGCCGTGCCGCAGGAGGAGTATGTCGTGCCGATCGGCAAGGCCCGGGTCGCCCGCGAGGGAACTGATGTCACGATCGTGACTCTCTCGCTCTCTGTGCACCACAGCCTCGACGTCGCCGAGAAGCTGGAGACGGAGGGGATCAGCGTCGAGGTGATCGACCTGCGTAGCCTGGTCCCGCTCGATCGGGAGGCGATCGTGGCCTCCGTCTCGAAGACCGGTCGCCTCATCGTGGTCGACGAGGACTACCGGTCGTTCGGGCTCTCCGGCGAGGTCATCGCCGTCGTTGCCGAGCACGACCCGACCCTGCTCAGGCGGGTGTCACGGGTGTGCGTGCCCGATGTTCCCATCCCCTACGCGCGCGAGCTCGAGTATGCCGTGCTCCCCACGCCGGCCCGCATCGAGGCGGCAGTGCGGGACGCCGTGGCGACATGACCGATGTGCTGTTTCCCCCCCTGTCGGGGGCCGAAGGGGCGACCGGTGTCATCGTCACCTGGTTCGTCGAGTCCGGTGACGAGGTGACACCGGAGACCCTCATCGCCGAGGTCGCGGTGGACAAGGTCGATGCGGAGGTGTATCCGCAGACAGCCGGGGTGATCACCCTGCTCGCGCAGGAGAACACGGAGACCGCGCAGGGTGCGGTGATCGCGCAGGTCACCTGACCGGGCCGGTGGGTGCGCGGCCGGCGGGTGGATCACGGACCCGCCGGCCGCGGCATTCCCTGGCCTGGTTCGGCTTGGCCTGAACGCCCGCCGGTCGCGCCAGTCTTCGCGCGGCTATTGCCTATCGGGGCCGGTGGTGGTGGACTTCAGATGTCGCTTGAGAAGGCGTGGGATGCCGAAGCATGGGGGCACCATGAACGCTGGACGTCGGGTGCATGTGGGCACCGCATCTCTTCTTGTCGTGGCCGCGGTGATCGTCGGGCTGCTGTGGGCCTGGGCGTTCACCCTCCCCCCCACTGACTCCGCGGCGGCATCGAGTGGCCCGTCCTCCGCGGCGTCGCTGGCCGGCCCCGCGCCGGGCAGGTATGCGGGCAGCGGGTTCGATGCCTGCTCCGCGCCACCCCAGGACGTGATGACCACCTGGCTGGCCGAGTCGCCGTACCGCGCGGTCGGCATCTACATGGGCGGGGTGAACCGCTTCTGCCTTCAACCTGAGCTGACGGCGTCCTGGGTGAGCACCCAGCAGGCCGCCGGGTGGCACCTGATCCCGATCTACCTGGGCCAGCAGCCGTACTGCACCACCTCGCAGAAGATCCACCGTTTCACCGCAACGGATGCGGCGACCTGGGGCAGGGCCGATGCCGCCGATGCGGTGGTGCAGGCCCGGGCTCTCGGGCTGGCGACCGACAGCGCGATCTTCAACGACATCGAGGCATACAGCACCACCGACCAGGTGTGCCGGACCGCGGTGCTGACCTACCAGAGCGCGTGGACCGCGCGGCTGCACGACTTCGGTTTCGCCTCCGGCTTCTACAGCAGTCTCGGGTCCGGAGTCAGCGACCAGGTCGCGGTCTACGGTTCGACGACGTACGTGCGTCCGGACTACCTGTGGTTCGCGCGGTATGACGGCGTCCCCAGCGTGCTGGACACGAGCTCCCCCCAGGTCCTGCCCGACTCCTACTGGTCACAGCGCCGGATCAAGCAGTATCGGGGCGGGGCCTACGAAGCCTACGACGGTCAGCCCCCGCCGCCCGGCCTCAACGTGGACCGCGACCAGCTCGAGGTGACACCCCTGCCGGCCACGGCCTTCGGTGACTTCAACGGGAACGGCTGGTCGGACCTGCTGACCCGGCAGACCTCGACCGGTTCACTTCTCCTCTACGCCGGGAACGGCACCGGGTTCGCCAGTGCCCACCGGTTCGGGGGCGGCTGGAACGCCATGAGCTCGATCACCCGGTTCGGGGACTTCAACCGGGATGGTCACGAGGACCTCATCGCCCGCGAGCTCGCCACCGGCGCCCTCTGGCTCTACCGCGGCACCGGGTCGGGTTTCTACTCGCGCCTGAAGATCGGCGTGGGCGGGTGGAACAGCATGCGCGAGATCACCCCGGTCGGTGACCTCGACGGGGACGGTTACCCCGATCTGCTCGCGGTCCAGAGCTCGAACGGGTATATGTACCTCTACCCGGGGCGTGGCACGTCGCTGGGTCCCCGTCGCGCGCTCGGCGGCGGCTGGAACTCCATGAGTGAGCTCGCCGGGGTCGGTGACTTCAACCGCGACGGACATGTCGACCTGCTTGCCCGCAACACTGCGACGGGCGACGTCTGGCTGTACAAGGGGACAGGCACCGCGCTGGGCGCCAGGGTCCGGGTCGCTACCGGGTGGAGCACCCTGCGCGACGTGACCGGCGTCGGCGACTTCGACCGGGACGGCCTCACCGACGTGATCGCCGTCGAGAGTGCCACCGGCAAGCTGTTCAGGTACCCGGGGCGGGGCACGTCGTTCGGTCCGCGGCTCGCTGCCGGCGGCGGGTGGACCGTTCTGCAGCCGTTGCTGTGACCGGCCCTGAAGCTGTATGACGAACTGACGGGACGCTCGCGACGGTGAGGTTCAGGCTCAGGCTCGTTTTCGTGACGGGATGGTGTGGCGGGCTCCTAGCCCCGCCCCAGCCAGTTGCCGGGCGAGATGCGGACCCGGACCGGTGTGCCTCCGATACGGAGGTTCAGGTTCGTCCAGCCGTTGGCGGCCGGCGTCAGGGTGTAGCCCACGCCGGCTGTCAGCCGGGTGGGAACGATGACGCTCAGGATGGTCGCCGTCGGCGCGCTACGGGCGAACATCACCGTGGGGGCAGCGTTGAAGACAAGATCGGTGGGGAAGTGCCAGCCCTGGATCCGGGGGGTGGTCAGCCCTCGCTGGGCCAGGGTGGCCCCGGTGGGCAGCGCCTGCCGGATTGGGACCTGGAACACGATGGTTCTGGTGCTGTCACCCGGTTTGGTGGCGATGGCCGTCGTCCTGCTGTACACCCTGGCGCCCTGGTCGGAGGGCAGGTGCCACAGGGTCTGCCACTGCTGGGCCCTCTTGGCGTATCCGCGGTCGAGCACCACGATCAGGTCGGGATTGCGCAGGACCAGGACGGCACGGAACCGGCTGACACCCACGTTCGGCTGGTCGGACATCTCGAAGAAGTCGGCCCCGCTCTGGTACTGGGAGCGCACCAGCCTGGTGACCGCGGCAGGCAGCGACGTCGCTGTGGGCACCGTCATCACGTTGTGGGCGTATTCCGACAGCGCCCACCTGCGCCAGGCGTCGTCGGTGTACCCGGGGAAGCCGCCGTCGATGAGGATGTCCCGCCCCCGGGCGACATACGTGATGGAGGTGTGGTCCGCGTGCCCGCGCAGATGTCGTCCCGGCCCGTAGTGCAGGCTGTAGAACGACTCCTGCCGGAACGGTATCGACCCGGTCCCCCACCCGGACCGGCCGAACGCATAGCCGGCCTGGTACTGCGACACACGGACGGCAGGTGCAGTACCCCGTGTGCCCTGGGATCCGGCCCACTCGGCGTCGGTGCCCGGGAAGGCCACCGTGCTGGTGACATCGGTGTCGCCGATCTGGGCGAGCTTGCCGAGGGGGTTGGTGGACTGGGCGACGAACTTGACCAGCAGCCCGCGCCGTCCGGCGATCGTGTTCCCGGGGCTGATGTTGCAGGTAGTCAGGGCTTGTTCGGCTATTCCCCACAGGACGTAGGTGAACTGCCCATACCCGGTGGACTGCTCGTTCGGGGCGCCCTGGGCGTCGATGGCGGTGGTGATGGCCTGGGACAGGCGGGAGACCGCGAGGTCGCGCAGGTCGGTGCGACCCAGGACGCACCCCACACCAAGCATGGCGATGGACTCGGTGGTGCCGTGGTTGTGCCCGGGCCCGCTCCAGTAGTTCTGGATGAATGCAGCATGGGTCAGCAGCGCCGTGTCCAGCCAGGCATCCGCCTCGGGCAGCACCCCGCCCGGCGAGGTCGCCGTGATGGCCTGGCGCAGGCAGAGCAGTACGTTGGTGCGGTGCATCGTCGGCTCGCGGGCGCCGATGTCACCGGTCCACGGGTACGGGTTGTCGTTGATCCAGTCCTTCGCGATGGCGCGGACGTGGTCCAGTGCGGCCGCGTCGCCTGCGGCTCCGGCGGTGATCGCCTGGCCGACCCAGCGCAGCGAGTGCAGGTTCATGTACCACGTGGCGTTCTTGTACGGGTTGAGCCTCCAGTTGACGTTCCCGGAGCCGTTGCCCACCCTGTATGGCGCGTACGGGCCCCAGGCGTAGATGTCCGCTTTGACAGCCGAAACCGGGTTGGTCCTGTCGACCCCGCCGTAGCCGGGGCATGGGTACAGGGAGGCTCCGGGCGCCAGAGGTCTCACGCCTGGAAGGGGCGTGATGTCGGTGGCCGGCGGAGCCGTCGCCGGCGCGTAGGGAGGAATGAAGCCAAGAGCCGGGGGCTCCGGGACCGAAGGCTGCGGAGCGGGGGGCGCAGCTGTCGACGCCGAGCGTTGGAGGGCGGCACCCGGGTGCCCGGCCGGCTGCCGTGGCCGGTGAGACCAGCACTGTCACGCCCAGGACGGCAAGTACGACTCCGACTGACGCCAGACGAGTTCCTCCACGAGATGCCACGAGGGACCCCCCTCGAACGGACCTCTTAGCCTAGCCCCGTGGCGCAGGGGATGGGAGAGGTTGGATCTGCGGGACTCCGTCGGGTCCTGCCATGGTGGCTGGTCCGGTCGAGTCCTAGCCGCGCATCAGCGCGTTGCCGGGCGAGATCCGGACCAGCACCCGCGTACCCCCGACACTGAGGTACAGGTTCGTCCAGCCGCTGCCGGCCGACCTCAGCGAGTAGCTCACGCCGGCCGACTGCCGGACCGGCGCGATGACGCTCAGGATGCTGGCGGTGGTGGCGCTGCGGGCGAACATCACCGTGGTGGCGGCGTTGCGACGCGTGATGCTGGGGAAGTGCCATCCCTGGATCCGGGGGGAGGTCAGCCCTCGCTGGGCCAGGGTCGCCCCGGCAGGCAGCGCCTGCCGGAACGGGACCTGGAACACGATGGTCCTGGTGCTGTCCCCTGCCTTGGTAGCGATGGCCGTTGTCCGGCTGTACACCCTGACGCCCTGGTCTGAGGGCAGGTGCCACAGGGTCTGCCACTGGTTCGCTGTGCTGGCATGGCCCCGGTCCAGCACCACGACCACGTCGGGGTTGTGCAGGACCAGGACCGCGCGGACCCGGCTGACCCCGACGTTTGGCTGGTCTGACACCTCGAAGAACTGCGCGCCGCTCTGATAGTTGTAGCGCGCCAGCCTGGTTGCCGCAGCGGGCAGCGGCTTGGCGGTGGGCACGGTCATCACGTTGTGGGCGTAGGGCGACAGGGCCCAGGCGCGCCACCCGTTGTTGACGTATCCGGGGTGGCCGCCGTCGATGAGGATGTCCCGGCCGCGGGCGACATACGTGAGCGAGGTGTGGTCGTAGTGCCCGTGCCCCGCACGAGCCGGTCCGTAGCGCAGGCTGTAGGACGACTCCTGGCGGAACGGCGTCGACCCGGCGCCCCACCCGGACCGGCCGAACACGTAGCCGGCCAGGTAGCGCGACACATTGACCGTAGGTGCTCGGCCCCGCGTGCCCTGGGATCCGGCCCATTCAAGGTCCGTCACCGGGAAGGGCACCGTGCTGACGACCTCGGAGTCCCCGATCTGGGCGAGCTTGCCCAGCGGGTTGGTGGACTGGGCGACGAACCTGGCCAGCAGCGCGCGACGTCCGGCGATGGTGGTCCCGGGGCTGATGTGGCAGGTCGTCAGGGCCTCTTCTGCCCGTCCCCACAGGGCGTAGTTGAACTGCGCATACGCGGTCGACTGCTCGTTGTTGGCGCCCTGGGTGTCGATGACGGTGGTGATGCCCTGGGACAGGCGGGTGATCGCGATGTTCCGCAGATCGCTTCGTCCCAGGACGCACCCCACGCCCAGCAGGGCGATCGACTCGTCGGTGCCGTGGTTGTTGCCCGGGCCGCTCCAGTAGTTCCGGATGAACGCGGCGTGGGTGAGCAGTGCGGAGTTCAGCCAGGCGTCCGATGCCGGCAGCACCCCGCCGGGCGAGGTGGAGACTATGGCCTCACGCAGGCAGAGCAGGACGTTGGTGCGGTGCATCGTCGACTCATGGGCACCGACGTCGTAGGTCCACGGGTAGGGGTTGTCACGGATCCAGTCCTTCGCGATGGCCCGGGCGTGGTTGAGTGCGGTCACGTTGCCGGCGGCTCCCGCGGTGATGGCCTGGCCGATCCACCTCAGCGAGTGCAGCCACAGGTACCAGGAGGCGTTCGTGTACGGGTTGAGCCTCCAGTTGACGTTCCCGGAGCCGTTACCCACCTTGTAGGGCGCGAACGTGCCCCAGGCGAAGATGTCCGCCAGGACTGAGGGAAGCGGGTTCGTGGTCTGCAACCCGCTGTAGCCGGGGCACTCGTACAGGACGGCACCGGGTGCAAGAGGCCGCACGCCGGGCAGGGGTTTGATGTCGGTGGCCGGCGGGGCGGTGGCCGGCGCGTAGGGAGGGATGTATCCCAGAGCGGGGGGCTCCGGCACGGAAGGCTCCGGGCCCGGGGGCGCCACTGTCAACGCCGAGCGTTGGGCGGCAGTTGCCGGGGGCCCGGATGTCCGGTCGGCTGCCGTGGCCGATGGGACCAGCACGGTCACTCCCAGGACTGCGAGCACGACCCCTGCTGACGCCAGACGTGTTCTTCCCTGAAACGGCACGATCGACCCCCCTCGAACGGATCTTGAGCCTAGCCCGGTTGTGCCGGGAAGGGCAGAGGCCGGGGCTCCGGGAATCCGTCGGGGTCTTGCCGTGGTGACGCGGTCCCGTCGAGCCCTAGCCGCGCAGCAGGGCGTTGCCGGGCGAGATCCGGACCCGGACCGGTGTGCCTCCGATGGTGAGGTTCAGGTTCGTGTAACCGTTGGCGGCCGCCGTCAGGGTGTAGCCCACGCCGGCCGTCGGCCGGTTGGGGACGATGACGCTCAGGATGCTGGCGGTGGTGGCGCTGCGGGCGAACATCACGGTGGTGGCGGCGTTGCGCCGCGTGATGTCGGGGTAGTGCCAGCCCTGGATCCGGGGGGAGGTCAGGCCCCGCTGGGCCAGGGTCGCCCCGGCGGGCAGCGCCTGTTTGAACGGGATCTGGAACAGGATGGTCCTGGTGCTGTCTCCTGCCTTGGTGGCGATGGCCGTTGTCCGGCTGTACACCTTGACGGTCTGGTCGGAGGGCAGGTGCCAGAGGGTCTGCCACTGGTTGCCCTTGTTGGCGTACCCGCGGTCCAGCACCACGACAACGTCGGGGTTGTGCAGGACCAGGACCGCGCGGACCCGGCTGACCCCGACGTTCGGCTGGTCTGACACCTCGAAGAACTCGGCGCCGCTCTGGTAGGAGTAGCGCGCAAGCTTGGTTGCCGCCGCGGGCAGTGGCGTCGCGGTGGGCACCGTCATCACGTTATGGGCATAGTCCGACAGGGCCCAGGTGCGCCAGGCGTTCTGGACGTATCCGGGGTGGCCGCCGTCGATGAGGATGTCCCGCCCTCGGGCGACATAGGTCAGCGACGTGTGGTCCTGGTGCCCGTGCAGTATCCGTCCCGGTCCGTAGCGGAGGCTGTAGAAGGACTCCTGGGGAAACGGCGTGGAGCCGGCGCCCCACCCGGAACGGCCGAACACGTAGCCGGCCGTGTACCGCGACACGTTGACGGACGGCGGGGAGCCCTGGGTGCCCTGGGACCCTGCCCATGCGGTGTCAGTCCCCGGGAAGGGCACCGTGCTGACAACCTCGGAGTCCCCGATCTGGGCGAGCTTGCCCAGCGGGTTGGTGGACTGGGCGACGAACTTGGCCAGCAGCGCGCGTCGGGCGGCGATGGTCGTTCCGGGGCTGATGTTGCAGGTGGTCAGGGCTCGTTCGGCCCGTCCCCACAGGGCGTAGTTGAACTGCGCATACGAGGTCGACTGCTCGTTGGACGCACCCTGCGCGTCGATAGCGGTGGTGATGGCCTGGGACATCCGGGTGATCGCGAGGTCGCGCAGGTCGGTCCGTCCCAGGATGCACCCCACGCCCAGCAGGGCGATCGACTCGTCGGTGCCGTGGTTGTTGCCCGGGCCGCTCCAGTAGTTCCGGATGAACGCGGCGTGGGTGAGCAGTGCGGAGTCCAGCCAGGCGTCCGATGCCGGCAGCACCCCGCCGGGCGAGGTGGAGACTATGGCCTGGCGCAGGCAGAGCAGCACGTTGGTGCGGTGCATCGTCGACTCATGGGCACCGACGTCGTAGGTCCACGGGTAGGGGTTGTCGAGGACCCAGTCCTTCGCGATCGCGCGGACGTGACCCAGTGCGGCAGTGTCGCCGGCGGCTCCCGCCGTGATCGCCTGCCCGACCCACCTCAGCGAGTGCAGCCACATGTACCAGGAGGCGTTCTTGTACGGGTTGAGCCTCCAGCTCACGTTCCCGGAGCCGTTGCCCACCGTGACAGGGGCGAACGTGCTCCAGGTGAAGTGGTCGGCCATGACGGCCGGAACGGGGTTGGGGGTGTCGATCCCGCTGTAGCTGGTGCAGGGGTACAGCGAGCCGCTGGGTGCCAGAGACCTCGCGCTGGGCAGGGGTAGTGGTGTGATGTCGGTGGCCGGCGGAGCCGTGGCCGGGGCATACGGAGGGATGTAGCCGAGCGCCGGGGGCTCCGGCACCGGAGACGCAGGCGAGGGCTGTACAGCGGCTGTGGCCGACGAGGGTGCCCGGCCGTAGGCCACCGCCGGTGAGACCAGGATCGTCGCCCCCAGGACGGCCAGCACGACGCCGCCACCTATCGGACGCACGTGTCGGCGAATTGTCGTAGCCAAGCTCATCTGGGGCTGCTTTCCCGTGTTCAACAATGTGGCGGCAACGTGTTGACATCTGTGTGGACATCTGTGGTGACATCTGTGGTGACAGGCCCGCTGACTGCGCCGTCCTGGTGGGCGTTCAGAGGGTGAGCATGTCACCCGGATGGTGAGTGTGCCGCGCGGATTCTGGCTCCCGGTCAGTCACCGGAACCGGTCATGCCCCCGCCGTGGCCACGCTGCGCACCGCGGCGGCCACTGCCGGAGCCACGGTGGCGTCGAAGACGCTGGGGACGATGTAGCTGGCGTTGAGCTGGTGGGGCAGGACCTTGTCGGCGATGGCATGGGCCGCGGCGATCAGCATCTCGTCGGTGAAGTCCGAGACGCCCGCATCCAGCAGGCCGCGGAAGAACCCGGGGAAGACCAGCACGTTGTTGATCTGGTTCGGGTAGTCGGAGCGCCCGGTGGCGACGACTGCGGCGTGCTTGCTTGCTTCCACCGGGTCCACCTCGGACACGGGGTTGGCGAGCGCAAAGACGATGGCGTCGTCCGCCATGGTCGCGATGTCCTCTCCGGTGAGCAGGTTCGGGGCTGAGACACCGATGAAGACGTCCGCGCCGACCAGAACCTCCTTGAGGGAGCCGACGAGGTTGGCGCTGTTGGTGTGCTCCGCGATCCAGGTGCGGAACCGGTCCATGTCCTTCTGGCCGGAGTGAACCGCGCCGCCACGGCCGCAGCCGATGATCTCGCCGGCGCCCTGGGCGAGCAGCAGCTGAATGATCGCGTTCCCGGCGGCGCCGACGCCGGACACCACGATGCGTACGTCCTCGATGCGCTTGCCGACGACCTTCAGCGCGTTCGTGAGCGCGGCGAGCACCACGATGGCCGTGCCGTGCTGGTCGTCGTGGAACACGGGGATGTCGAGCAGCGCGCGCAGCCGGGCCTCGATCTCGAAGCAGCGCGGTGCCGAGATGTCCTCCAGGTTGATGCCGCCGTACACGGGGGCCATGGCGCGGACGATCTCCACCAGGGTGTCGGTGTCCTGGGTGTCCAGACAGACCGGCCAGGCGTCGACGCCGCCGAACTGCTTGAACAGCGCCGCTTTGCCCTCCATCACGGGCAGTGCGGCGGCCGCCCCGATGTTGCCCAGGCCCAGCACCGCCGAGCCGTCGGTGACCACGGCCACGGTGTTGCGCTTGATGGTCAGGCTTCGTGCGTCCTCGGGGTGCTCGGCGATGGCCAGGCAGACCCGGGCCACCCCGGGGGTGTAGGCCCGGGACAGGTCGTCGCGGTGCTTCAACGGCACCTTGGGAGTGACCTCGATCTTGCCGCCGAGGTGCATGAGGAAGGTGCGATCGCTCACCTTGCGGACGTTCGCGCCGGGGATCTCGGCGATGGCCTTGGTGATCACCGCGGCGTGCTCCTCGCCCGAGGTGTCACAGGTGATGTCGACCACCATGCGGTCGTTCTGGCTCTCGACGACGTCCAGTGCCGTGAGCGCACCTCCGGCCAAGCCTACGGCGCTGGTCAGCGCTGCCGTCGCTGTCGCCCCTGCGGGCACCTCCGCGCGGACGGTGATCGAGTAGCCGGGGCTGGTTGAGGTCATCGGGTCTCCTGTGCACGACGGTGGTGTTGTGCGGATTCTAACTAGTGCACCGAAGGGTCCGTCGCCAGGGCCAGTGTCCCGGCGATCGTGAGGATGAACCCGACTGCCGCGACTACGGCGAATCCAGGGCGGGTGGTGTCTCCGAGGAAGGCCAGTCCGATGCCGGCGGGCACGATCGTCTCGACGGCGAAGGTCAGCGCGGTGGCACTGGTCACCGACCCGCGCTGCAGTGCGGTCGTGAACAGCAGCATCCCCAGCACACCGAGAGCGAGGATGGCCCACAGCCCGGGATCGGCCAGCACGTGCCACAGCGGGCTGGGCACGGTCAGGCTGCGCGCCGTGACGGCGACGACGGTGAAGGCGAGGCCGCCAAGGACAGCCAGGGCGTGCGCGCTCGACCGCCGGTTGCCCCGGGCGACCAGCGCTCCCGCGCCGCCCAGGATGATCGCGGTGGCGAGCAGCCCCCACCGGACCCCCGGGGTCAGCGGCGTTCCCGGCTCCGGCATGGCCGAGGAGGCCAGCAGGATCAGCCCCGCGCCGAGGACGAGCAGCGAGGTGATCTCACGACGCCGCAACCGGGCGCCGAGCGCTCCCGCGATGATGGCGGTGACTCCGACGCTGGCGGCGACGGCGGACTGTACGAGGAACAGGGGCAGCGTCCGCAGTGCCACCAGGGACGCGAGGAAGGCTGCCAGATCGAGGCTGAGACCGCCGACGTAGGGAGCCGATCGGGCCAGGCGCACCAGCAGCCGCGGGTCAAGACCGGAGCCCGGCGCCTCCCTGCGTGCGGCAACACTCTGCAGGACCGATGCGCTGCCGTAGCCCAGAGCCGCGAAGAGCGCGCACGCCATGCCCAGAGCCATGCGGACAGTCTGCCCCAGGGCAGACCATAGGGTGGCCGTATGCCGTCAGATCGCTCGTCGCACAGGGTTTTCACCCGGATGAGCCTGGCGGTGGCGTCACTCATCACGGTGGCCATGGTCGGTGCCTGCGCCCCGTATGCGGCTGACTCTCCGGCGGGCAGCGCCTCGGTGACGGGAGACGCTGCGCGCCCGCCGAGGTCGTCTGCGGGGGGAGGATCGGCTCTCGCTGCGCTCGGCACCCTCGCGGTCAAGGGACGCGCACCCCGAACGGGCTATGACCGCGCGCTCTTCGGCCAGGCCTGGGCGGATGTTGACCGCAATGGCTGTGACACCCGCAACGATGTCCTGCGACGGGATCTCACGGCCGATGAGATCAAGCCGGGGACCCACGGCTGTGTGGTCCTGGCGGGCACCCTTCGTGACCCGTACACGGGGACGACCATCGCCTTCGTCCGTGGCCAGAACACCTCCGGCAGAGTCCAGATCGACCATGTCGTGCCGCTGTCCGACGCCTGGCAGAAGGGCGCCCAGCAGTGGTCGCCGTCTCAGCGCAAGGCGTTCGCGAACGACCCGCTCAACCTGCTCGCCGTCGACGGGCTCACCAACCAGCGCAAGAGCGACGGCGACGCAGCCACCTGGCTGCCGCCCGACAAGGCCTACCGCTGCCCGTATGCCGCCCGGCAGATAGCCGTGAAAGCCAGGTACGGGCTCTGGGTCAC
>DASVKO010000258.1:0-15061 GCA_036385355.1 Dermatophilaceae bacterium | reverse complement strand
GCTGAGGGCCGAGGTGGACCGTTTCGCGGCCGGTCTGCTCGAGCTCGGGATCACCCCCGGGGACGTCGTCTCGTTCCAGGTGCCGAACTGGATCGAGTGGGTCGTCATCCATCTCGGGGTGTCGCGCATCGGCGCGGTCAGCAACCCGCTGATCCCCATCTACCGCGAGCGCGAGGTGGGGTTCATGGTGGGCCTGGCTGGCTCCCGCCTGGTGATCGTCCCGAGCAGCTTCCGCAAGTTCTCGTACCCGACCATGGTCGCGCGTCTGCGCAAGGACTGGCCGACCGTGCAGAACGTCATGGTCATCGACCGCCAGGGCGAGGAGGGCGACCTGTCGTACGAGGAGTTCGTGGCCACGCCGTGGGAGGAGCGGCACCCCGCCGACGCCCTGGCGTCGCTGCGGCCGGACCCCAACGACGTCACCCTGCTCATCTTCACCTCGGGCACCACGGGCGAGCCCAAGGGGGCCATGCACACGCACAACACCCTGGTCGCGGCGCTGCGGCCGCTGCCCGGGCGGCTGGGCCTGACCGACCGGACGGTCGTTCACATGGGCTCCACGCTCGCCCACCTGACCGGTCTGCTGTATGGCGCCCGCCTGCCGCTCACCCTCGGCGCCACCGCCATCCTGCAGGACCTCTGGAACGCGGAGGTGTTCCTCGAGCTGGTCGAGCGGCATGGCGTCACCTACACGGCCGGGGCGACCCCCTTCCTGCACGACGTGGTGGCTGCGCTGGCAGAGACCGGGCGGGACCTCAGCTCGCTGGCGCTCTTCTGCTGCATGGGCGCCCCGATCCCGCGGGTGATGGTGACGCAGGCTCGTGAGCTGCTGCCGAACCTCGTCGTGCTCGGCGGGTGGGGGCAGACCGAGAACGCCCTGGTCACCCTGGGAGTCCCGGGCGACCCGCTCGACAAGATCACGAAGACCGACGGCTTCCCGTGGCCCGGCATGCACATCCGCGTGGTCGACCTGGCGGGCGCGCCGGTGGAGCCGGGGCAGGAAGGCCGCCTCCAGGTACGCGGTCCCTCGCTCTTCGTGGGCTACGCCGAGCGGCTCGAGGCGACCAGGGAGCAGTTCCACGACGGCTGGTTCGACACCGGCGACCTGGCCAGGATCGACTCCGACGGCTACGTCAGCCTGTCGGGCCGGACGAAGGACATCATCATCCGCGGCGGCGAGAACATCCCGGTGGTCTACGTCGAGAACACGCTCTACGAGAACCCGAAGCTCGCCTCGGTCGCGGTCATCGGCATCCCCGACCCGCGCGTTCAGGAGCGTGCCTGCGCCTGTGTGACCCTGGCCCCCGGGGTCACCGAGTTCACCTTCGAGGAGATGCAGGAGTTCCTGCGCGAGAAGGGCCTGGCCAAGCAGTACTGGCCCGAGCGACTCCAGGTGATGGACGCGTTGCCGAGCACCCCTTCGGGCAAGATCCAGAAGTTCGCCCTGCGCGCCATCGTCGGGGACCAGCAGTGAGCCACGCGTACCTAGTCTCGGGAGTGCGCACCCCCTTCGGCCGCTACGGGGGCGCCCTGGCCTCCGTGCGTCCCGACGATCTGGCCGCCCACGTGCTGCGCTCGCTGGTCGAGAGCCACCCGTCGGTCGACTGGGAGCGCCTCGACGACGTGGTCCTGGGTTGTGCGAACCAGGCCGGCGAGGACAACCGCAACGTCGCCCGGATGGCGGCACTGCTGGCCGGCCTCCCGGTCGGGGTTCCCGGGCTCACGGTCAACCGGCTCTGCGGCTCCGGGCTCGACGCGGTGTCGGTCGCGGCCCGCGCCATCCGCGCCGGGGATGCCGACCTGATGCTCGCCGGCGGCGTCGAGTCGATGACCCGGGCGCCGTTCGTCGTGCCCAAGGCGACCGCGGCGTTCGGCCGTTCGGCGCAAATGTACGACACGACGATCGGATGGCGGCTGGTCAACCCGCTCATGGAGGCCGCCCACGGCACCGACTCGATGCCCCAGACGGCCCAGACCGTCGCCGACGAGCACGGCATCAGCCGCCAGGACCAGGACGCCTTCGCGTGGCGCTCGCAGGTGCGCACCGCGGCGGCGATCGCCTCGGGCCGGATGGCGAGGGAGATCGCGCCTGTGACGATCTCCGGACGGCGCGGTGACACCGTCGTCGACGTCGACGAGCACCCGCGGTCGGTGACGCCTGAGAGCCTGGCGAGGCTCCAGCCGCTGTTCCCCGGGGGCAGCGTCACGGCTGGTAACGCCTCAGGGGTCAACGACGGTGCCGCGGCCCTGCTCGTCGCGTCGGAGGCCGCGGTTGAACGGTATGGCCTCACCCCGCTGGCGCGGGTGGTGTCTGCCGTCTCGGTGGGCGTCCCGCCGCGCACCATGGGCATGGGCCCGGAGCCGGCCACCCGGGCGCTGCTCGACCGCACCGGACTGACGCTCGCCGACATCGACCTCATCGAGCTCAACGAGGCGTTCGCGTCGCAGTCGCTGGCCGTGCTGCGCGCCCTGGGCCTGCCCGACGACGCCGAGCACGTCAACCCGCACGGCGGAGCCATCGCCCTCGGGCACCCGCTCGGGGCCAGCGGAGCCCGCCTCGCTCTCACCGCAGCTCTCGGGCTGGCCGACCGCGGGCTGCGGCGCGCGGTCGTGACCATGTGCGTCGGGGTCGGGCAGGGTGTCGCCATGCTCCTCGAAGCCCCGTGACCGGAAAGGGACCACCCATGAGCACCACAGGACTACCCATGAGCACGACGGGACCACCCATGAGCACCACGGAACCAGCGTTCGAGACCCTCCTGGTCGACACGACCGGCGGCATCGCCCTGGTGACCGTCAACCGCCCGCAGGTGCGCAACGCCCTGAGCCGGCAGGTGCTCGCCGACCTGCACGCGGCTCTCGCCGGTCTGCGCGACGACGACACGGTCGGCGCGGTGGTGTTCACGGGGGCCGGGGAGAAGGCCTTCATCGCCGGGGCCGACATCAGCCAGGTGCGCGGCTACACGATGGCCACCGGCCTCGAGGGCGCCATGCAGCGCGCCTTCGACGAGGTCGAGTCCTTCGAGAAACCCACCATCGCCGCCGTGAACGGGTTCGCCCTCGGGGGCGGCTGCGAGCTGGCGATGGCGTGCGACATCCGCATCGCGTCCTCGACCGCGCGGTTCGGCCTGCCCGAGACCAACCTCTCGGTGCTGCCCGGCGCGGGCGGTACGCAGCGGCTGGCCCGCCTCGTCGGGGTCGGTCGCGCGGTCGAGATGGTGCTCACCGGGCGGCTCGTGCCGGCCGTGGACGCCGAGCGGTTCGGCCTGGTCACCGCGGTGGTCGAGCCCGGCGAGCTGCTCGGCCAGGCGCGGGCGACGGCGGCCTCCATCCTGGCCAAGGGGCCGGTGGCCGTGCGGCTGGCGAAGCTCGTCATCCGGGCCGGCATGGACACCGACCTGCGCACCGGGCAGCTCATCGAGCGGCTCGCACAGACCGTCCTGTACCAGACCGAGGACAAGGTCGAGGGCGCGAACGCGTTCCTGGAGAAGCGTCCCGCACAGTTCCGGGGGCGATGACGATGACTGATATCCAGACCGTCGCGGTCATCGGGTCCGGCGCCATGGGTGCGCAGATCGGCATGGTCTGCGCCCTCGCCGGATGCCGGGTCACCCTCGTCGACCTCAGCGCCGACGCCCTGGACCGGGCGCGCGCCGCTCTCGAGCAGTTCACCCGGCGCTCGGTCGACAAGGGCAAGCTGACGGACGGCGAGCGGGCATCGGCGTTCGAACGCCTCACGTTCTCGACCGGGCTGGCGTCCGCGGTGGCCGACGCCGACCTCGTCATCGAGGCCGTCGTCGAGAAGCTCGACGTGAAGCGGGCGTTGTTCGCCGACCTCGACGGACTCTGCCCGCCGCACACGATCCTGGCCAGCAACTCCTCGAGCTTCATGCCCTCGCAGCTGGCCGGTGCCACCGGGCGCCCCGAGCGGGTCGTGAACCTGCACTTCTTCAACCCGGCGCTGATCATGGCCTGCGTGGAGGTGGTGCGCGGTCCGGCGACGAGCGAGCAGACCCAGGCCGCGGCGGTGGCGTTCGTGCACCGCATCGGCAAGGAGCCGGTGGTGCTCAGGAAGGAGATCCCGGGGTTCGTCGCCAACCGCATTCTCAACGCGGTGCGGGACGAGGCGATCTCCCTGCTCGAGGGCGGCGTGGCCGAGATCGGCGACATCGACCGGGCCTGCCGAACAGCCCTCGGCTACCCGATGGGGCCGTTCGAGCTCATGGACCTGACCGGCCTCGACATCGGCTACTACGTGAAGAAGGCGCGCTTCGAGCTCACCGGCGACCCGCGTGACCAGCCCCAGCGCAGCCTCGCCGAGCGGGTCGAGTCCGGGCGCCTCGGCCGCAAGACCGCGAGCGGCTGGTACCGGTATGACGAGAACGGCACCAAGGTCGAGCCCGACAGCACGGCGGAGCCCGACAGCACGGCGGAGCATGACCCTGTGAAGCATGACAACACGGCTGAGGAGATCTGATGGACCTGTCCCTGAACGAGGAGCAGCAGGCGTTCCGGGCGCTGGCCCGCGAGTTCCTCGACAACGAGGTGGTGCCCTATCGCGCGGCCTGGGACCGGGCCGAGCGGGTGGACACCGCGCTCCTGCCGAAGCTGGCCGAGCTGGGCTTCTTCGGCCTGACGATCCCCGAGGAGTACGGGGGGGTCGGCGGCGACTACATCACCTACTGCCTCGGCATGGAGGAGCTCGGCCGGGCGGACTCGTCGGTGCGCGGCATCGTCTCGGTGTCGATGGGCCTGGTCGGCAAGTCGATCCTCGGCTACGGGACGGAGGAGCAGAAGCAGGACTGGCTGCGCAAGATCGCCACCGGCGAGTCGCTGGGCTGCTTCGGGCTCACCGAGCCCGACACCGGGTCGGATGCCGGGAACCTCAGGACCAGGGCTGTGCGCGACGGAGACGACTACGTCATCGACGGCCAGAAGATCTTCATCACGAACGGGACCTGGGCCGACGTCTGCCTCCTCTTCGCCCGCACCGGCGGGCCGGGCCCCAAGGGCGTCTCGGCGTTCCTGGTGCCGACGAGCACGCCGGGGTTCGAACGCCACGAGATCCACGGCAAGCTGGGGCTGCGCGGTCAGGCCACGTCCGAGATCTTCCTGGCCGGGGTGCGCGTCCCCGCCACGGCCCGGCTCGGCGAGGAGGGGCAGGGCTTCACCATCGCCATGAACTCGCTCGACAAGGGCCGGGTGTCGGTGGGCGCCGGGTGCGTCGGCATCATCGCGGGCTGCCTCGATGCCACCGTTGCCTACTCGAAAGAGCGCCAGCAGTTCGGCCGGCCGCTGGCGTCGTTCCAGATGATCCAGGACATGATCGCCGAGATGTCGGTCGACGCGGATGCCGCCCGGCTGCTCGTCTGGCGGGCCGCCGACCTCATCGAGCGAGGCGAGCCGTTCGGGGTCGAGGCCTCGAAGGCCAAGTACTTCGCGTCCGAGGCCGCAGTCAAGGCGGCGAACCTCGCCATCCAGGCCTTCGGCGGGTACGGCTACGTTGACGAGTACCCGGTCCAGAAGTACATGAGGGATGCCCGCGTCATGACGCTCTACGAAGGCACCTCCCAGATCCAGAAGCTGCTCATCGGGCGCGCCGAGACCGGCGTCAGCGCCTTCCTCTGAAAGGACCATCCAGCATGGCAACCAAGACCGCACAGGCCCCGCTCGACCTCTACGGCATCGACGCGCTCATCGACGAGGACGACCGCGCCATGCGCGATACCGTCCGTGCGGTGATGGACGACATGGTGCGCCCGCACATCGCGCAGTGGTACGAGTCGGGCACCGTCCCCGCCCGCGAGCTGGCCAAGGAGCTCGGCGGCCTCGGCCTGCTCGGCATGCACCTGCAGGGGTACGGCTGTGCCGGTACCAGCGCCACCGCCTACGGGCTGGCCTGCCTCGAGCTCGAGGCTGCCGACTCCGGCATCCGCTCGCTGGTCTCGGTGCAGGGATCGCTGGCGATGTTCGCGATCTGGAAGCACGGCTCGGAGGAGCAGAAGCAGCAGTGGCTGCCCCCGATGGCGGCCGGTGACGCGATCGGCTGCTTCGGCCTGACCGAGTCGGACTTCGGGTCGGACCCGGCGGGGATGCGGACGCGGGCTCGCCGGGACGGTTCCGACTGGGTGCTCGACGGCACGAAGATGTGGATCACCAACGGGTCGATCGCCGACGTGGCGGTCGTCTGGGCGCAGACCGACGACGGCATCCGCGGCTTCGTCGTGCCGACGGACACGCCCGGGTTCTCGGCGCCGAAGATCGGCAACAAGATGTCGCTGCGCGCGTCGGTGACCTCCGAGCTCGTGCTGTCGGGGGTGCGCCTGCCCGGTTCGGCGATGCTGCCGAACGTGCGCGGACTGGGGGGGCCGCTGTCCTGCCTCAACGAGGCGCGCTTCGGCATCCTCTTCGGGGCTCTCGGCGCGGCGCGCGACTGCCTCAGCACGACGATCGCCTACACCCAGGACCGGCAGATCTTCGACAAGCCGCTGGCCGCCTACCAGGCGACCCAGCTCAAGCTGGCCGACATGACGGTGGCCCTGGGCAACGGCATGCTCCTCGCGCTGCACCTCGGCAGGCTCAAGGACGCTCACCAGCTGCGGCCGGAGCAGGTCAGCCTGGGCAAGCTCAACAACGTGCGCGAGTCGATCGCCATCGCCCGTCAATGCCGCACCCTGCTGGGCGCCAGCGGCATCACGCTGGAGTACCCGATCATGCGGCACGCGAACAACCTCGAGTCGGTGCTCACCTACGAGGGCACGTCCGAGGTGCACCAGATGATCATCGGCCAGGCTGTCACCGGCCACAGCTCCTTCCGCGGGTGAGTGCGGTGATCAGTCGACGACTCTGCCTGGTGGCGCGCCGTAGACCAGGTCGGCGTACTCCCGGTGGCGTTCGATCCACCCCTTGATGAACGGGCACAAGGGAAGCACCTTCCGGCCCGTGCCTCGCACGTCATCCAGAGCGGCCCGTGCCAGGGCGGCGCCCACGCCCTGGCCCTCATAGGCCGGGTCGACCTCGGTATGGGTGAACACGATGAGGTCTCTGGCCAGCTGGTACGCGGCGAAGCCGGCCATCTTCGGGCCCACCCACGCCTCGTAGCGGGCGTCGTCGGCGTTGTGGCTGATCCGTACGTCGGGCACATCGGCCTCCCGGTCTGAGTCGAGCGTTTCCGTTTCGCGAACCTGCAACGAGCCAGCATACTGACCGCATGTATGGGAACGACTTCATCGATCCTGACGAGCCGTTGAACGCCGCTGAGTCGGGGGACCTCGACGACGCGGTGGCGGCGACGTCGACCGGGCGACGTCGCGGCGAGGGTGCATCCTTCGACGCGCTGCTCGCTGCCGATCAGCGGATCGAGCCGCGCGACGAGATGCCCGAGGCCTATCGCAAGACGCTGATTCGACAGATCGCCCAGCATGCGCACTCCGAGATCATCGGCATGCAGCCGGAGGGCAACTGGATCAGCCGGGCGCCGTCTCTTCGGCGCAAGGCCATCCTGATGGCCAAGGTGCAGGACGAGGCCGGGCACGGGCTCTACCTCTACAGCGCCGCCGAGACGCTGGGCGTCGACCGCGCCGAGCTGCTGGACCTGCTGCACAGCGGCCGGCAGAAGTACTCCTCGATCTTCAACTACCCGACGCTGACGTGGGCCGACAACGGCGCGATCGGCTGGCTGGTCGACGGCGCCGCGATCATGAACCAGGTGCCGTTGTGCCGGTGCTCGTACGGGCCCTACGCCCGCGCGATGATCCGGGTCTGCAAGGAGGAGTCCTTCCACCAGCGGCAGGGGTTCGAGATCCTGTGGACCCTGATGCGCGGCACCCCGGCGCAGCAGGACATGGCCCAGGACGCCGTGAACCGCTGGTGGTGGCCGTCGCTGATGATGTTCGGGCCACCGGACACCGGCGAGGCCGCCACCACGGGCGGGCACACCGAGCAGTCCATGGCCTGGGGCATCAAGCGCTTCAGCAACGACGCCCTGCGTCAGAAGTTCGTCGACATGACCGTTGCCCAGGCGCAGAAGATCGGGCTCACGCTGCCGGACCCCGACCTGAGGTTCGACGAGGAGACGGGGCACTGGGACTTCGGCGCCATCGACTGGAGCGAGCTCTGGCGGGTCATCAAGGGCGACGGGCCCTGCAACGCCGAACGGATCGAGCACCGGCTCGGTGCCCACCGCGAGGGAGCCTGGGTGCGCGAAGCCGCCAACGCGTATGCCGCCAAGCGAAGCCGCGCGCAGCAGGCGGAGTACGTCGCATGAGCACGCCTGCGGTCCCCGGGGACTCGCCCGAACGCAGCTGGCCGCTGTGGGAGGTCTTCGTTCGGGGCAAACGCGGTCTCTCGCACGTCCACGTCGGCTCGCTGCACGCCCCTGACGCCGAGATGGCGCTGCGCAACGGGCGGGACGTCTACACCCGTCGCCAGGAGGGAGTCTCTCTCTGGGTGGTCAGGTCCGCCGACATCACGGCGAGCAGCCCCGACGAGCGCGACTCGTTCTTCGACCCGGCTGCCGACAAGGTCTATCGCCACCCCACGTTCTACGACGTGCCCGCAGAGGTCGAGTACCTGTGAGCCAGAGCGGGCCTGACCCGGCGTCACCGGCGACAGCAACGGCGGTAGCAACGACGGCAGCAACGACGGCGGCGGCAACGGCGGCGGCGGCAACGGCGGCGGCATACTGCCTCCAGCTTGGCGACGACGCGCTGATCTACGGGCAGCGTCTGGGGGAGTGGATCAGCCGCGCTCCGCAGATCGAGGAGGACATGGCGCTCGGCAACATCGGTCTCGACCTGATCGGCCAGGCGCGGGTGCTGCTGACCCGGGCCGGCGAGCTCGACGGCACCGGCCGCTCCGAGGACGACCTGGCGTACTTCCGCGACGAGCGTCAGTTCCGCAACGTGCACCTGGTCGAGCAGGAGCGCGGCGACTTCGGTTTCGAGATGGCCCGGATGCTGTGGTTCTCGGCCTATCAGTGCGAGCTCTATGGCGCGCTGGTCACCTCCGGCGACGAGACGATCGCCGGCGTGGCGGTCAAGGCCGTCAAGGAGGTCGACTACCACCGCGACCATGCCAGCCAGTGGGTGCTGCGCCTGGGCGACGGCACCGCGGAGTCACACCGGCGGATGCAGGAGGCGCTCGAGCGGGTCGCGCCCCATGTGGCAGAGCTGTTCGAGGACGACGTCGTGAGCGTGGCGGCAGCCGAGGCCGGGGTCGGGACGCTGCCGTCCTCCTTGTGGGAGAGGGCTTCCGGCCAGGTCGCCCGGGTGGTGGACAGGGCCACGCTGACTCCTCCCGGCGCTCCGGCGTGGCGTTCGCGGGGCGGAAGGGACGGCATCCACTCCCGCCCCATGGGGTACCTGCTCGCCGAGATGCAGCACGTGGCGCGGTCCCACCCCGGTGCCACGTGGTGACCGCGAGAACGACTGCGACTGCGACTGCGACAGCGACAGCCGCTGACGTGCGCGCCGCCATTGCCGCCATCCCCGACCCCGAGGTGCCCGTCCTCACGATCGAGGACCTCGGCATCCTGCGTGAGGTTCAGGTCGACGAGGTGGCCCGCACGGTGACCGTGCTGATCACCCCCACCTACTCCGGGTGCCCGGCGATGGACGCCATCCGCCGGCACACCGAGCACGTCGCGCGCCGCCTGGGCTACGCCGCAACAGTGCGGACCCTGCTCAGCCCGGCCTGGACCACGGACTGGATGTCCGCGGCAGGTCGCGACAAGCTGCGGGAGTTCGGGATCGCTCCTCCCGGTTCGCGCTCGGGTGTCGTCGCGCACCCGGTCGGCCTCCCGCTGATGGCTCGTCGGGTCACCTGCCCGCTCTGCGGTTCGGCTGACACCCAGGAGATATCACGGTTCGGCTCGACCGCCTGCAAGGCCCTGCGCCGGTGCAACGAGTGCCGTGAGCCGTTCGACGAGTTCAAGACCATCTGATGGGCTCGTTGCTCACCCAGCCCGCCCGGCACCGGGCGCGCTTCCACACCCTGACCGTCACCGACGTCGATCGGCTCACCGACGACGCGGTCGCGATCTCCTTCGCCGTTCCGGACGAGCTGGCCGACGAGTTCGTCTTCGAGCCGGGACAGCACCTCACCCTGCGGTCGACGGTGCAGGGCAGCGACGTCCGGCGGTCGTACTCCATCTGCCGATCGTGCCCGGAGGCGCTGGAGCGCAGGGAGCTTCGGGTCGCCTCGGCTCGCGTCGCCGGTGGCCTGATGTCGAACTGGCTCAACGACGACGTCGCGGCAGGTGACCGGATCGAGGTGATGACCCCGCTGGGGGGATTCACTTGTGCCACGCAACCGGACGCCATACGTCATCATCTGGCCATCGCGGCCGGGTCGGGCATCACCCCGGTGATGTCACTGCTCTCGAGCGCGCTGGCCGAGGAGCCGGCGTCCCGGGCGACGCTCATCTTCGGCAACCGGCGGACGACGTCGATCATGTTCCTGGAGGAGCTCGAGGATCTCAAGAACAGGTACCCCGACCGGTTCAACCTGATCAACGTCCTCTCCCGCGAGGCCCAGGACGTCGAGCTGTTCAGCGGCCGGCTCGATCGCGGGAGGCTGGAGCGGATCCTGGACGCCATCGTCCCGGTGCGCACCGTCGACCAGTGGTACCTGTGTGGTCCGTTCGGCCTGGTCGAGAGCGCCCAGGGGCTGCTTGCCGACCTCGGGGTGGATCCTCACCACGTCCACCACGAGGTGTTCCACGTCGATGACGCCGGCGCGCCGGTGGCCACGGTCGAGCCTGTGATCAGGACCCCTGGTGAGCCGGCCGAGGCCGTGGTGACCGTGAACCTCGACGGCCGCACGACGGTGATCGAGATGCCGTCACGCGACGAGACGATCCTGGCCGCGACACTGCGCGCCCGCCCGGACGCGCCCTTCAGCTGCACCGGCGGCGTCTGCGGCACCTGCCGGGCCCGGCTGGTCGAGGGCGAGGTCCGGATGGACCGCAACTATGCCCTCGAGCCCGAGGAGGTTGCCGCCGGCATCGTCCTGGCCTGCCAGTCCCATCCGGTCACGCCGACGGTCGCGCTCGACTACGACGCCTGAGCCGCCCTGCGGCAGAAGGTTGCCCGGCACCCGCAAGACTGCGCAGCTGGCAGGTGCGCAGGTGCGCAGGTGCGCAGGTGCGCAGGTGCCGGGGACGGTCGCTCAGATGTGGCGGCGCGCGGTGACCACGCGGAAGCGGCTGGCCACGAACGCCGCGTCGACGTAGGCCGCGTTCGCCGCCGGGTTGGCGCCGGTGCCGTGGTAGTCGCTGAACGCCGCGGTCTGGTTGACGAAGACGGGACCGGTGAGGTTCTCGGAGAGCGAGACGCCGGCATCGGCAGCCGCGTCCCGGGCGCCGTCCAGGACGTCCTCGGAGCTCGAGTAGACGGCGGTCGTCATGGCGCCGTGCTCGACGACCGTGTCGCGCATCCGCTCCAGCGACTGGGCCGTGGAGTCGGTCGCGATCAGGAACGTCACGGGGCCGAAGCACTCCTGGGTGTATGCCGCGTCGTTGGCGACGTCGACGGCGACCAGGCCCGGGGTGCGCACCACCGCGTCCGGGTATGCCGGGTGGGTCACCTCGCGAGTGTCCAGGACCACCGTGCCACCGAGCCGGGCGGCCAGGGCGGGCAGGTCGGTCGCCCGGGCCCGTACGTCGTCGTTGACCAGGGCCCCGAGGATCTCGACCGCCCTGGCGTCCTCGCCGGTGAGCTTCGCCAGGGCTGCGCCGAGCCGGTCGCCGAGGTCCTCGAAGGACAGGTGGCCCTGATCGGTGTCGATGCCGTCGCGGGGAACGTAGAGGTTCTGGGGCGTCGTGCACATCTGGCCGGAGTAGAGCGACAGCGAGAACGCGAGGTTGCCCAGCATCCCGCGCAGGTTGTCGGTCGAGTCCACGATGATTGAGTTCACGCCGGACTTCTCGGTGTAGACGAGCTTGCCGGCCGCTGCTCCCTCACGCTCGAGCCAGCCGCCGAACCCGGGACCGCCGGTGTAGTCGATGATCGCGACCTCGGGCCGTTGGGCCAGAGTCCTGGCCAGCCCGTCGCCGTCGGACTCCGGCGCCAGCTGCACCAGGGCCGGGTCGAAACCGTTGTCCCGCAAGACCTCCCGGGCGATCGCGACGCTGATGGCCAGCGGCAGAACGGCCCGGGGGTGCGGCTTGACGATGACGGGGTTGCCGGTGGCCAGGGAGGCGAAGATGCCGGGGTAGCTGTTCCACGTCGGGAAGGTGTTGCAGCCGATGACGAGCGCGATGCCGCGCCCGACGATGCGGTACTCCTTGCGCATCCGGATCGGCGCGTCCTTGGCCGGCTTCTCCCACACGACCGACGCGGGGACCCGCTCCTGCTCCACCAGCGCGCCGATGATCGACTCGAGGGCCCGGTCCTGGGCGTGCGGACCGGCCGCCTGGAAGGACATGACGAACGGCTGCCCGCTGGTGTGCATCACGGAGCTGGCGATCTCGAAGGACCGCCTGTTGATGGCGTCGACGATCTCGACACAGACCGCCGCACGGGTCAGGGCCCCGGCGTCGCGCCATCCGGGCATGGCCCTCTTTGCCGCGGCAATCGCCGCGTCGACGTCCAGCCGCGGATAGCGGACCCCCAGCTGCGGGCCGTACGGTGACACCTCGCTCCCGGCGAAGGTGCCGTCGGCGGGCTGGTCGGCCAGGGCCGCGAACTCCGAGCCGAGGTGAGCCTCGAAGGAGGCCAGTCCCTGCGCCGCAGCGCTCTCGCCGTACACGCGGGGCGAGGGCGACTCGGGATAGCGCGAGAAGTAGGTGCGCGACGCGAGCGCTTCCCGCCCCCGCTGCAGCGTCTCGCGGTGGGCCTCGATGAGGTCGGAGGCGAGGTCGGAGGCGGCGGCGGGCTTCGGGGCGCTCGTGTCGGTGGTTGTCACGCGGGCAGCCTACCCACGGCCCTACCGGCATACCAACGTGTGGAAACATGCCTGAGATGACTCGTCATCACGGCAAGCGCGCGCAGGTGGAGAAGTAGATGAACCTGCCCGTGATCACGCCCCGCCCCGACCTGTACGACGAGGCCGAACGGTGGTCCCTGGACGAGCTCCGCGCGAAACAGCTCGAACGGCTCCAGTGGTCGGTGAGGCATGCCTACGACAACGTCGAGCACTATCGGAAGGCTTTCGACACCCGGGGGATCCACCCCGACGACATCCAGAGCCTGGACGACACCAGGCTGCTGCCCCTGACCAGCAAGGCCGACCTGCGCGACAACTACCCGTTCGGGCTGTTCGCCGTTCCCCGTGAACAGGTTGTCCGCATCCACGCCTCCAGCGGCTCGACTGGCAAGCCCACGGTGGTCGGCTACACGGCCGACGACATCGCGATGTGGGCCACGGTGGTCGCCCGGTCGATCCGGGCCGCCGGCATCCGTTCCGGCGACGTGATGCACATCGCCTACGGCTACGGCCTCTTCACCGGTGGCCTGGGTGCCCACTACGGCGCGGAAGCGCTGGGCTGCACCGTGATCCCCATGTCGGGCGGTCAGACCGAGAAGCAGATCCAGCTGATCCAGGACTTCCGCCCGCGCGGCATCATGGTCACCCCCTCCTACTTCCTGTCGATGCTGGACGAGATGGAGAAGCAGGGCATCGACCCGAGGTCCACCTCGCTGGAGGTCGGCGTGTTCGGGGCAGAGCCGTGGACCGACGCGATGCGCCACGAGATCCAGAACCGGGCCGGCATGCATGCCGTGGACATCTTCGGGCTCTCCGAGGTGATCGGGCCCGGTGTCGCCCAGGAGTGCGTCGAGACCAAGGACGGCCTGCACATCTG
Organism: Dermatophilaceae bacterium; assembly: GCA_036385355.1. GTDB lineage: Bacteria > Actinomycetota > Actinomycetes > Actinomycetales > Dermatophilaceae > UBA4719. The sequence goes on along the minus strand of DASVKO010000258.1, from coordinate 1,257 downwards.
GGAGGACCACTTCTATCCCGAGATCGTCAACCCGCTGACCGACGACCCGGTCGAGGACGGTCAGATCGGTGAGCTGGTCTTCACCTCCCTGACCAAGCAGGCGATGCCGGTGATGCGCTATCGCACCAGGGACCTGACCAGGCTGCTACCCGGCACGGCCCGGCCGGGATTCCGTCGGATGGAGAAGGTCACCGGACGCACCGACGACCTGATGATCGTGCGCGGCGTCAACGTCTTCCCGACCCAGATCGAGGAGATCGTGCTCGGGGTGCCGGGTCTCAGCCCGTACTTCCAGTGCGTCCTGACCCGGCCGGACCGGCTGGACGAGCTGACCGTCAATGTCGAGGCGGACCCCTCCGTGCCTGAAGCCTCCCGCGCCGGGCTTGCCCGCGAGGTCCAGCACCACATCAAGTCCACCATCGGGACCTCCGCCATGGTCAACGTCATCGAGCCCGGCGGGATCGAGCGCTCGGTCGGCAAGGCGCGCCGGATCATCGACCAGCGTCACCGCTGAGCCCGGCGACCGGGCGCAGCACCTGACGGACGGCCACCAGTGGCTGGTCTTGCCAGGCGGGGCCGCCGCGAGGATCGTGAGGTCATGGCCGCGGCGACTTTCGTGGGTCGCGCCGGCACGGGGACTCTCGAGGCAGGGGCTGATGGGCGTGGGTGTCGAGGCAGGGACGTTCGACCTGGTGGTAGCCGCGAATCGCCTGCCCGTTGCGCGGGTGGTCGATGACCGTGGTGACAGCACCTGGCGCTGCAGTCCGGGCGGTCTGGTGACGGCCATGGAGTCGGTCATGCGGGGGCGGGACGCCGCGTGGGTCGGGTGGGCAGGGGAGCCCGGCGCGGCGCCGGAGCCGTTCGTCGACGAGGGGATGTACCTGCACCCGGTGGGGCTCTCAGCCGCCGAGGTCCGGGAGTACTACGAGGGTTTCAGCAACGAGACGCTCTGGCCGATCTACCACGACGTGATCGTTCTGGCGACCTTTCACCGGGCCTGGTGGGACACCTACCGGGCGGTGAACCATCGCTTTGCCATGGCCATCGCCGAGGTGGCCGCCCCGGGCGCCACCGTCTGGGTGCACGACTACCAGCTGCAGCTGGTCCCGGCGATGATCCGGTCGCTGCGACCGGACGTGCGCATCGGCTGGTTCAACCACATCCCGTTCCCGCCGGTCGAGCTCTTCTCGCAGCTGCCCTGGCGCCGGGCTCTGGTCGAGGGCCTGCTGGGCGCGGACTTCCTGGGCTTCCAGCGCA
>DASVKO010000257.1:0-1532 GCA_036385355.1 Dermatophilaceae bacterium | reverse complement strand
TACGGGCTCTACACCACCGGCGACCGCCGCTACTTCGACGCTCTCGTCGGGGGCGGGCAGTGACCCGTACCGCCGAAGGCGACGCCTTGACCGCCTTGGTCCTGCCCGCCTTCGAGCTCAACGGCGAGTTCCTCGCCGCGGGCCATGACATCGCGACGCCGCACGGCCTGACGCCCGCCTGGTGGCAGGTGCTCGGCGCCACGCTGGACGAGGCGCTGCCGGTCGCCGAGATCGCCCGCCGGGTCGGTCTCGGACTGGCCCGTCAGAGCGTCCAGCGGGTCGCGGACATCCTCGTCGCCAAGGGCTGGGCGGTCTACGTGCCCAACCCGCGGCACAGTCGGGCCAAGCTCCTGCAGCCGACCGACGCGGGACGAGACGTCATCACTTCGCTGCGCGGGGAACAGCATGCCTGGTCCAACGCCGTCGGGGAGGACGTGGGTCTCGACGACCTGGAGCGAGCTCTCGACATCGTCTTGCGTGTGATCCGGGCCTCGCGGCGGTACCGTGGTGACCATTGACGATGGGGGATCGTCATGGTGCAGACACCCACGGGTGCCGAGTGCGAGCCGAGGGATGAGAGAACTCTAGCGCGCATGAGGTCTCGGCTTCGGGTCGTGTCACTCTGCACCTAAGGGGGATGTGAGGTAAGAATGCCAAGCCCGTGGATAGCTGTCGTCGTGGCGGTGAGCCTTGTCGCCACGTTCGTTGTCGTCGCGAGGATCAACCGAGCTCACGCCGAAGATGTTCGGACACTTCCCAAGACCGTGTGGTATCTCCTCGCATTCGTACCGATATTGGGAGCGATCGCGTGGGCCTGGTTGGGCCGGCCGTACCATGTCAAGCCCGGCAAGCGTGTTGACAAAGACCGACAGCGCCGGGGGAAGACCCAGAAGATCACCGCGGATCGTCAGATGATCGTGGACCGTCTCACCAGCGATGTACGAACCCGTGAGGCGCGGACCAGTGGGGTTACGGCTGGTTCCCCGGGAAGCCCGGGAAACCTGGCCGCACTACCCCAACACGAAGAACGGCGTCATCGCGCCAGGTCGGCACCGAGTGCCGTCGAACCCTCGGCCACATCGCCCGCCACCGCGTCGTACAGCGACGAGTAGCAGGTCGGACCTGACTCGTCCGCCCAGTTCCGGGCGCACGCGGACTAAAGCCTGGAGTTGGTCGTCGGGGCTCCGGCTGCACTGGGCGATGCCGATCCACCCGGCGTGGCGCCGGAAGGCGACGGGCTCGGGCTGCCCGAGGTGGACGGACTCTGGGACCCTGAGGGCGACGGCGATCCGGATGACGGGGACGCTGACTGGGGTGACGGGGAGGCCGACTGCGGAGACGGCGACTGTGGCGGTGGCGATCCCGACTGCGGCGATGCCGTCGGCGGCGGGGTCGTGGGCAACGGGGGCGGTGCCTGAGTCTGCGGCGACTGGCTGAACAGCAGGATCGCCATGAGTATCGCGAGCATCGCGATGAGGATCATGACCAGCCACGAGGCGAGGATCGAGACCCGTCCCGCCCGGTCATGACGA
>DASVKO010000256.1:0-2627 GCA_036385355.1 Dermatophilaceae bacterium | reverse complement strand
AGCCGGGCCGCCCGGTCGATCGCCGCCGGCGCCGAGGCGCCGATCCACACGTCAACCGGCTCGGGGGGCAGCGGCCCCCCGCGGGCGGCCCGCAGCGGCAGTGGCTCGGTCGTGGTGACCTCCTCGCCTGCCAGCAGACGTCGCAGCACGTCCAGGGTCGACTCGAACCGGGCGACCCGGCCCCGCAGCGGGACACCCATCCCCCCGAACTGGTCCTCGCCACCCCCGAGGGCGCACTGCAGGATGAACCTCCCCCGGGTGAGCGAGGCGAGGGTGCCCACCTGCTCGGCAAGGGTCACCGGGTGCCACAACGGCAGCAGGAAGAGCGCGCCGGCCGGCCGGTCCCCCCACTCCGCCAGCAGCCGGCCCAGCATCGGCGCGTTCTGGAAGTACGTCCCCCCGGTCGAGTGATGCTCACCCAGGAAGAGCGAGTCCAGGCCCGCGTCCCGGGCAGCCCTCGCCCGCTCGACCATCCATCGCGCGCCGGTCCGCGCGTCCACGTCATACGCGCTGCGTTCGGAGACCCCGATGTGTAATGACCCTGGTTGCCTCGACCCTGGTTGCATCGACCCAGTGTGCACCGACCTCCGTCGAGCTGACCCCGGTGTTCGCCCCTGCCTTCATTGACCCCAGTATCTTGATCCGGTATCCAGATAGCTGTGACGCATGCTGAGACACGGGAGCCATCCATGACGGACATCGACCTGGCCGCGATCAACGCTGAGCGGGAACGGATCCGCACCAGGTACCTTCGCTCGACCACCGACCGCCCGGGTTCGTCGGCCCGGGGCGTTCACCACATCGCGTTGCTCTGCTCAGATGTCGAGCGCACCGTTCGCTTCTATCAGGAAGTGCTCGAGTTCCCGCTGACCGAGATCTTTGAGAACCGCGACTTCAAGGGGTCGAACCACTTCTTCTTCGACATCGGCAACGGCAACCTGCTGGCCTTCTTCGACCTGCCGGGACTCGATCTCGGACCGTATGCCGAAGTGCTCGGCGGGTTGCATCACCTGGCCATCTCCGTCGAGCCGCAGAAGTGGGTCTGGCTGCGGGCGAACCTTGACCGGGCCGGCGTGGACTACCAGACGGAGAGCGAGACCTCGTTGTACTTCCGCGACCCCGATGGCGCACGCCTCGAGCTGATCGCCGATCCGCTCGGGCAGATGTACGGGACCACCGTGCTCTGAACGGGGGGCGTCGCTGGACCGGGGCGATGCAACGTGGATGCAACCTTCCGCGGTATACCGTCCGGGGCTTCGGGACAAAGACGTCTACTGAAGGAGCCCCAGCATGAGTGTTTATGCGCAACCCGGTCACGACGGCGCGAAGGTCGAGTTCAAGACCCGCTACGAGAACTGGATCGGCGGGAAGTGGGTTCCCCCGACCAAAGGCCAGTACTTCGAGAACGTCTCCCCGGTCACCGGCAAGCAGTTCACCGAGGCGGCTCAGGGCACCCCGGAGGACATCGAGCTGGCTCTGGACGCCGCTCATGCGGCCGCCCCCGCCTGGGGCAAGACCTCCGCTGCTGACCGTGCCCTGATCCTGCACCGCATCGGGGACCGGATGATGGAGAACCTGGAGATGCTTGCCGTCGCCGAGACCTGGGACAACGGCAAGGCCATCCGGGAGACCCTGAACGCAGACATCCCGCTGGCCGCCGATCACTTCCGCTACTTCGCCGGCGCCATCCGCGCCCAGGAGGGCGGAGTGTCCCAGATCGACGACGACACCACGGCGTACCACTTCCACGAGCCGCTCGGCGTCGTGGGCCAGATCATCCCGTGGAACTTCCCCATCCTGATGGCCGTCTGGAAGCTGGCCCCCGCCCTTGCCGCCGGCAACTGCGTCGTCCTGAAGCCTGCCTCGCTGACGCCCACCTCGATCATGGTGCTGGCCGAGCTCATCGGGGACCTGCTCCCGGCCGGTGTGCTGAACGTCGTCACCGGCCCGGGCTCGGTGACCGGCGCGGCACTGGCATCCTCCAAGCGGATCCGCAAGATCGCCTTCACGGGTGAGACGACGACCGGCCGTCAGATCGCCGAGTACGCGAGCAAGAACCTCATCCCGGCCACCCTGGAGCTCGGCGGCAAGAGCCCCAACGTGTTCTTTGCCGACGTGGCGGAGAAGAACGACGCGTTCTACGACAAGGCGCTGGAAGGCATCACGCTCTACGCCTTCAACTCGGGCGAGGTCTGCACCTGCCCGTCCCGCGCCCTGGTCCAGGACTCCTTCTACGACTCCTTCATGGCCGACGCGGTGGCACGGAGCGAGAAAATCATCCTGGGCAACCCGCTGGACACGGAGACCCAGATGGGTGCCCAGGTCAGCAAGGGCCAGATGGAGACGATCCTCGACTACATCGAGATCGGCAAGCAGGAGGGGGCCACCGTCCTCACCGGCGGCGCCCGGGCGGTGCTCGACGGCGATCTGGCCGGCGGCTACTACATCCAGCCGACGATCCTGGCAGGCACCAACGACATGCGGGTGTTCCAGGAGGAGATCTTCGGCCCTGTTCTCGCGGTGGCCCGTTTCACGGACTACGCTGACGCGATCTCCATCGCCAACGACACGGTGTTCGGGCTGGGTGCGGGTGTCTGGTCCCGCAACGGCAACCTCACCTACCGCGC
>DASVKO010000255.1:0-2157 GCA_036385355.1 Dermatophilaceae bacterium | reverse complement strand
CCAGGATGCCGATGATCTTGGCGATCGCACCCGTCGAGCCGGAGCCGGTGAAGATCACGACCGTGCTGTCGTCGCCGCCCACTGACTCCTTGATGATGCGGCGGGCGTCCTCGCGGAGCCGTGTCGTCTGGAGGCCGGTGCCGGACGCCTCGGTGTGGGTGTTGGCGTAGCGGGGGAGGACCTCGAGTCGAAGGAAGTCCTCCAGGAAGCTCAGTCCTCGCCCGGAGGCCGTGTAGTCGGCGTATGTCACCCGCCGTGGTCCGTACGGTCCCGGCAGGACCTGATCGTCACCGACCACCGACTCTCGGATCAGCTGCAGGATCGCCTCGGAGCGCGACGTGTTCACTTCCGTCACTCTACGGATCCATCGATCGAGGTCGGCCACCAAGGTCGTCAAGCTCATCTTGGGTGGCACCTGGGTGGAACGCGAGGTGCCCCGATAGCCTGGCGACATGTTGGCGGACGAGGTCGCGCGGGTCCTGGTTGTCGGGGCCGGAACGATGGCACAGCAGATCGCGCTGCAGTGCGCGATGCACGGATTCGCGGTGGTGATGCTGGACTCCGACGCCGAGGCACTGACGCGAGCGCGGGCCCAGCTCACGGGCCTGGGGGCCGCCCTGGCCGGTGACCCTGCTTTTGCCGGGGTCGACGTCGTACAGGCCGTGGGCACGATCACGTACGAGAACGACCCTGCCAAGGCTGCGTCCGACGTGGACATCGTCTCGGAATCCGTACCGGAGGACCCGAGCCTCAAGGGTGCGGTGTTCGCCGAGCTCGACCGATGGTGCCCCGAACGTACGGTGTTCGCGACCAACACCTCGTCGCTGCTGCCGTCGATGTACGCCGAGGCAAGCGGCCGCCCTGACCGGTTGGCTGCCCTCCACTTCCACCAGCCGGTGTGGTCCGCCAACCTGGTCGACGTGATGCCGCATCCTTCTACATCGGACGAGACCATCGAGATCCTGCTCGGGTTCGCCGCTCGCATCGGCCAGATTCCGATCCGGCTGCAGAAGGAGAGCCCCGGGTACGTGTTCAACGCGATGTACAACGCGCTGAACCGCGAGGCGATCACCCTTGCCACGAACGGTGTCGCCACGGTTGAGGACATCGACCTCGCCTGGACGACCGTGATGAAGACACCCCATGGCCCGTTCGGCATGCTCGACTACGTCGGGATCGACACCGCCTGGCACATCACGCAGTACTGGGCCACTGTCACGGGGGACCCGCAGCTTCTCGCGAACGCGGCGTGGCTCAAGAGCTACGTCGATCAGGGGCGCACAGGCGTCAAGACCGGCATGGGCTTCTACGACTACTCGCCCGACCGGGACTGACCACTGGCATCGGATGAGGCTTGCTTTCAGAATCAAGATGTGGGACCGGTGGTCACGGCCGCTGTCCACGTCGCCTGGTCCCACCCCGCCCCGGTTCGCCCGCTTCGACCCGCCGTGGACGCCATGGGTCCTGCGTCACAACGAGGTCGTGCTGCCGGTGGTTGGTGACCCAGCATCCGCCGGGCCATCCGCCTGAGGTAGGACAATCATCCAGACGTCCCACAGGCGGCACGACCGGATGATTAGTCGATGCGCTCGACCTCGAAGGTGAAGCCGTGTGCGCGCAACCGGTTCACGAGGACGTCGCCCATGGCTGTCGCCGGGGTGAGGATGCCCGATCGGTTGGGGAGTCGCGGCCCGTCCTGAGCCAGGCAGAGGGCAGTCTGGGCGAGCATGATGGCGGTGCCGCCATAGCCCGGGTCGTGCTCCGCGGCGACGGTGGTGCGATAGTGCGCCCCGGTTGTGGTGGTGCCACTGATCTCCATCCGGAACCGCCCCGCGGTGCGCTGCCTCGCGCTGGGGCCTTGACCCGGTTTGGGCAGGAACGGGTTGAGCAGCGCGCGACTGGCTGCCCACGACATGCCCCCGCGCAGGGCGCCCAGACCGATCGCCATCCCGGCCGCGAACACGGGTCCTGCGGGGCCCGACCCGAAGTCGGTCACCTCGCGGTATTCCAGTGTCCGGCCGTACGACCAGTCGGTCAGGGTGTTGGACAGCCTGACGAGTCGCGTGTTGTAGTCGGCCATCACGAAAGGCCCCATCCAGTGGCCCTTTTCGGGATCGCGTTCGGCTGCCACCCGCCGACGGAGCCGCACGGTGGGCT
>DASVKO010000254.1:0-25641 GCA_036385355.1 Dermatophilaceae bacterium | reverse complement strand
GGGAGTCGTCGCAGGCGTCGACGCCATCGCCTATGACTCCCTCCGTAAGGTCTGCGTCGCCAACGCTGACACCATTGTGGCCGCTCTCCGCGAGCCGTTCGACGCGGCTGTCAAGAGACTCATCGAGGCTCACGCCGTGCTCGGCAGCATCGACCTCGCAGACACCGATTCAGTGGCACGTAACGACACTGGCAGCACGTGGGGTGTCGCAACCGCCGCAGTGGCGACAGTCAGCAACATCGTCAGCGGGTGGATGGCGTTGGGAGAGTTCGCAAAAATGGTGGCTCTCAACCCACGGCATCAGCCGTTGCGTATCGCCGCCTCAACGTTCGAGCAGTGGGAGGACCACGAGCTCGAAGGGCGACACGCTGAGCCGTGGGTGTTGCTCAACGAAGGGCTAGGCCTCAGCCTGCCCACCTTCAAGCAGTACCGCGAGCGCGTCGCTGTCATCGAACAGGGGCTGCCCGTGAGCCAAGCGCCCGTTGACCACACGCGCTCGCACATCGCCGGCCGTGAGGTCCGCGTCGGAGCCTGACCCCCAGTCCCGGTTCCGTCCTCACGCGAGGGATGGAACCGGGACACCCCGAGCACCGTCACCACTACCTATCGGGGAAAGCGAGGACCACCGATGGCACGCAGCACCACAGGCAACCCGCGCAACGCGAACGGCCATAGGCGCAGGCAAGTCCGAGCCCGCGTGCTGGCGGAAGAGTCCGACTGTTGGCTGTGTGGTCAGCCGGTTAACAAAGATCTCAAGACTCCTGACCCTGGCTCGCCCGAGATTGACGAGGTGCTGCCCATCTCACTCGGCGGGTCTCCGATCAAGCGGGCCAACGTCCGGCTCAGCCACAGGATCTGCAACGTGCGACGAGGCAACGGGACGAAGGTCAAGGGCGAGGCGACTGCCACCCTTAAGCGCGTCCGGGTTTGGTGAAGTCATGACCCAGGGGGGAGTGCCCCTCACTTCTCGCCACGGCACCCTCACGGCATAGTGCCCGCTCTATTTATGAACTTGAAACAATCGGCCCTAGGAGGCCCAGAAATGGCCACACAAGGCCCTACACCGCCCTCAGGGCTGCGCAAGTCAGGCCGTGCCCTGTGGCGCGCCGTGATGCGCGACTACGAGCTAGACGAGCACGAGACCACGCTCTTGCGCGAGTGCTGCCGGACCGCTGACAGTCTCGATGGTTTGCAGGCTCTGCTCGACGCCGAAGGACTGACCTCTGAGTCGTCGCAAGGTGTCCGAGTGCATCCGGCGCTGGTGGAGCTCCGTCAGCAGCGCGTCACGTTCGCTCGACTGCTTGCCGCTCTGCAAATCCCGGCCGGAGAGACCAGTGAGCACGCCCAGCCACGAGGCACACCGCGCGGTGTCTACTCGATCCGTGGCGGTGCAGCATGAGACGCCGGACGCAGGAACCCGCCGAGGGTGACGCGCCGCTCAGGCTGCGCCGATACAACGCGGCTGACTGGGGAGGCGGCAAGGAAGCGCCGCAGCGTTTTTGGGACGCCCACGAAGCGTGGGACGACGAGCACGACGAGCCCGCGGAAATAGATCCCGACAGCGAACAGCCAGACGTGCCGTTCGACGTGACGATGCTCTGATGAAGCACGACTGCACACAGCAACCCTCGACCTCAAGGCCGACTTGAGGGTTTGACGATACAAGGCCCGACACAAAGCAGTGCTGGTCAGACCCGAGACCCGGAACGGAGGGTCATAGCGTCCCAATGCTCGGCGTCCCCAATTCCGACTGCCAACTGATTCGGGCCGTGACTTGAAAGCGCGGGCTGCCGACCACGGTCACACCTGCTGAGTCCGCGTTGCGGACGTGCGCCGCATATCGCTGTGCTGCTTCTTTGTAGAGCTCAGCGGCATCGTGCTCGATCAATCCATCGGGCTCCACTTCGCCCAAGAGGGGGAGGTCGAACCGCTGTCCATTGATCGTCAGGACGGCCGCCACCATGTGGGCCGTGGTGGTTCCGACGTTCCGATAAGTGACGACGCCCACACGAGGAAACTTGTGCTTCTCACGCTTCCACTCGACGTCAGTCCGTTCGATCTGTCGGAGAGCCTCAAGCCGGGACAGCCCGAGGCTCTCCTCAGCGGCCACAGCGGAGCGCTCGGAACTCTCTGCCGAAGTTACCGCCGCCCCTGCTGAAGCCTTCGAGTCCCGCCGTGCGGACAGAGACACCCACAATGCGCCGCCTGCCACAACTGCGCTGACGACGCCGACAATCTCCCCAAGGCCCATGCGTCGCACCTTAGCGACATTCACACAGCAGCGCCCCCAACCTGACCCCGCGGGCGCTGCTGTATCGTGTGGAGACACGTCCTCGCTCAAGCCCTGCCTCCGGGAGCAAAGGGCGAGCGAGGGCGTGCCTCTCGGAGATCTTCCCAGATCCTCCCAGATGGCGCTGCTCAGGGTGTTATGACTTGAGACACAACGACGCCCGCCCCCGGTGGAATCAAAGCCCCCATATGGGGGATGTTCCCAACCGGAGGCGGGCGCTGCTCTGTGCTGTGGGCGCGTCCCCGCTCGGTTCAGGGGACATGGAGCGGGGACGCGTTGCATTGATCCTTTCAGACAGCCTCCCGCGCAACGCAGGGACCAAAGTCCCGAAAACTAGCCTTGACAGACGACAACGCCCGCCTCACTGATCGAGCTCACTGATCGAGACGGGCGCTGTTGTGTCGTGTGAAGGCGCGTCCCCGCTCAAGCCTGCCTGGGGGAGGCAAGGCGAACGGGGGCACGCTGCTCGTAATCACACAGCAGCGCCGCGCGCAGCACTAGGGACTAAGGTCCCGGACACTGTGGGCACGTCCTCGCTCGCCCTTTGCCCCCCAGGCAAGCTTGAGCGAGGACGTGCCTCTCGGATCCTCCCAGATCCTCCCAGATGGCAATGCTCAAGGTGTTGTGACTTGAGACACAACAGCGCCCGCCTCACTGATCGAGGGGCGGGCGCTGCTGTGCTGGTCAGGCCTTGCGCTGGTCCTCCACCCAGGCCGCGGCCCGGTACAGGTTGCAAGCGACCTCTCGCGCCCGGTCCGGGGTCATGGCCGGCGTATCCTCCGTGAGCACTGCGAGGCCGTCGTTATACGCCACACCTACGCCGATGGTGCCGAACATGGGGCCGTCGTGACCTTCTGGCGCGTCATCCCATGCTGCGTGCTGGGTCTCGCACCAGCTCGGGCAAGTGGCGGTCCTCATGCTGTCGCCGCCTTGACGCCGACCATGGCACTGATGATGCGATGGTCGGCGAGCGCGCTCAGTGGCCCTTCGCCGTCTAGGTGGCGCTGTAGAGCGTCAGCGTCAACACCCGCGTCAGCGGCGAGCTCGGCAGCACTGTGCTTGCTGTGGCCAATGAAGCCGGCCATCGTCGGCCCGAAGCTCGCCGGCATGTGGAGTTCGTCGACGATGCGACCCAGCTCGCGGTGCAGCGCCTTGACCTGGTCGAGGGTGATGTGTGTGTCGCGTGATCCGATGCCGGCGTTCTCTTTGATGCCGGACAGGTGGTAACGCCCGTCCTCGACGTGCCAGAAGCGGGCGAGTTCGGCCCGTCACTCCTGCGGGGTGAGCGCGAGGACATCGACGGTTGGCCCGTCTGCGGAGGTGGTTTCCTGCATGATGGTGCTCATGATCGTGTCTCCTTCTAGTGAGGTGATGCGGTCTAGGTCTCGGCTGGAGCCTTGAACTCCGGCCGGGGCCGTCTTGCTTGTCTACCCGCTCCCGCCAACATCCACAAGGGTGCCGGGGGAAGTTGCCACGAAACTGCTACGCGGGTGCGACAAGATGGGGCGGACCTCGGTTCGTGGTCATGGGTTGTGTTCCCTTCGATTGGTCGTCAGTCCGCGTCTAGTCCGCAGAAAGTCCGCAAGACGTTCACAAACGGTCACCGTTTGCCAACGGACCGAATGGGTATCAGTGCAGGTCAGCGCCTTATGCCGTTGATAGTCAACGGTTGCCACCGCTGCGGGGCTAGTTCCAGTTGAACACGCAGCCGCGCAGGTCGGTCGTGCCCATGATCGTCAGCCTGACGGGGGCGCCGGGATGATGCGGCGGCCGGGGCTTCGACGCCTCGGCGGCGCTCATGCCGGCTGCCGTCAGCACACCCGCTGCCGCAGCGCTGCTCAGAATGGTGCGGCGGGTGATGAGAGTCGCCACGTTTGCTCCTTGGTAACGGCCCTCGTGGGGCGGTTCATGGCAGCTCACGACCCTGCCACCGGTCACGCTAGACCGGTCGGGCTGAACACGCCTGCCGGATTTGAGCGCCCTGGTGGCTCGTCACCATGCGATGACCCCTGCGCTCCGAGCGGGTCATCTGCGCATCTTCGGCGCCCGCCCCCAACGCCACGACTCCCACGATCCACGCGGTCCACGCCAAGGGCATTGAACTCAGTGAGGCTGGCCCACGGGGCCTGGCCATGGAGCCCGGAAAACCCACGTAGGCTCGACGGGAGCGTACGGCCCCTTGACGGGAGCCCGCAGCGCCCCAGATCTGGAAGTGGAGCTCGACATGACCGAGGTTGGCGTGACCGAAAACGGCGAGACCCAGGAGGGCAGGACCCGGGGCGATGCGACCCCGGACGATGCGACCCAGGACGGCGTGACGGAGCCCCAGCCTCACGAGCCGAGCGAGATCACCTTCGCGGAGCAGTTCTATCCGGCGCGACCGCGGCACCTGCGGCCCAAGGCTCGTCTGCGCGGCACCCAGGTCCCCACGGCGGAGATGCTCGGCGAGCCGATCGGTTCGAACCCGTCATACGTTGCGTGGCTGAAGCAGGAGTCCATGCTCAACGACGCGAATGTCATCGCGCGGCAGTTCATCGGCCGCGGAAGCATGTTCCAGAACCCCTTCGCCAAACCCGACCCCTGCTCCGCCATCGCGACAGCCTCCGTCTGGTTCACCGCCTACCCCATCTCGGTCATCGGCAGGCCCGGCCGCTCGTTCCTGGCCACCCTCGGCGACCCCGAGCTGTGGGAGGCCTTCCAGCGCATCGGGATCCAGGGGCTGCACACCGGCCCGGTCAAACGCGCGGGCGGTATTCGCGGCTGGACCCCGACCCCGAGCGTCGATGGACACTTCGACCGCATCAGCACCCAGATCGACCCGGCGTTCGGCACCGAGGCCGAGTTCCGGACCATGTGCGAGATCGCCGGCGAACACGGCGGGACCATTATCGACGACATCGTTCCCGGGCACACGGGCAAGGGCGCCGACTTCCGGCTGGCCGAGATGAAGGTGTCGAACTATCCCGGCATCTATCACATGGTCGAGATCGACCCGGCCGACTGGCATCTCCTGCCCGAGGTCCCGGAGGGCCGGGACTCGACCAACATCGACGTCGAGACCGAGGAGCAGCTCTCCAAGTACGGCTACATCGTCGGCAAGCTGCAACGGGTCATCTTCCACCAGCCCGGGGTGAAGGATACGAACTGGAGCACCACGGCCCCGGTCATCGGCCCCGATGGTGTCAAGCGCAGATGGGTCTACCTGCACTACTTCAAGCAGGGCCAGCCGTCGATCAACTGGCTCGACCCCACCTTCGCCGGGGTGCGCATGGTCATCGGCGATGCCCTCCACTCGCTCACCGACCTTGGCTCGGGCGCACTCCGCCTCGATGCCAACGGCTTCCTGGGCGTTGAGAAGAGTGCCGGCGGGCTGCCCGCCTGGTCTGAGGGCCACCCGCTCTCGGAGGCGGCCAACCAGCTGATCAGCAGCATGGTCCGCAAGGTCGGCGGCTTCACGTTCCAGGAGCTGAACCTGACGATCGATGACATCAAGACCACCTCGGACGCCGGCGCCGACCTCTCCTACGACTTCATCAACCGTCCCGCGTACCAGCATGCACTGGCGATGGGCGACACCGAGTTCCTGCGGCTGACGCTGAACACGTCGCTGACGATCGGGGTCGACCCGGTCCAGCTGGTACACGCCCTGCAGAACCACGACGAGCTGACCTACGAGCTCGTCCACTTCGCGACGCTGCACAAGGATGACCTCTACTCCTACCACGGCGAAGAGATCACCGGCGGAGATCTCGCCGTGACCATCCGCGGCAACCTGTGCGATCGCCTGACCGGCGACGCGGCGCCGTACAACCAGATCTTCTCGACGAACGGGATCGCCTCGACCACCGGCACCGTGATCGCCGCCGCACTCGGGTACACGAGCATCGACAACCTCAGCGACCACCAGATCCGCAAGATCAGGCAGGCCCACCTGCTGCTGGCCATGTTCAACGCACTCCAGCCGGGAGTGTTCTCCCTGTCGGGCTGGGACCTCCTCGGCATGCTGACCCTCGACCCCGCGAAGATCGCGCCACTCCTGGCCACCGGTGACACCCGCTGGATCCACCGATCCGCCTATGACCTCATGGGATTCCAGGCCGACTCCGAGCAGCCACGGGCGGGGATGCCTGAGGCGGTGAGCATGTACGGGCCGCTGCCCGAACAGCTCAAGGACCACTGGTCGTTCGTCTCCCGCCTTCAGCACATGCTCGAGCTGCGCGAACGCTATGGCATTGCCACGAGCACCCAGGTCGATGTGCCGGAGGTGTCGAACAAGGCGATGCTCGTGATGGTGCACCGGCTCGAGGACCCCGTCGAGCACCAGGTCACCGTGTTGAACTTCGGCACCGAAGCCATCGTCGGGACGATCAACTCGGCGCACCTGGAGGCCGGGTCCACGGTGGTCGATATGTTCACCGACGAGGTGATCGGTGAGGTGGACGACCTCCACAGCTTCAGCATCGCTCTTGACGGCCACCAGGGCAGGTCCCTGTTCGTGGCGCCGAAGGACGACGGCGAACCCCTGGCCTGAGTGTGGGGTCGACGGACGCGTCGGACAAAGGCGCCTCGCTGACCCGAGATCTTTACGGGTTCTGAACTACTTTCACAGGATCCTGTGAAGATCGTCGGGCAGTCTGCAGAGATGACTCCACGTCCCGATCGGCCCCGTCGGACCAGCGCGGTGCCCGGCGCTGCGTCGCGTGACGCAGGACTGACGCGGGTCCGGACCGTGACCAAGGCAGCCGGGTTCTCGGCGGCGGCCGGGTCCGTCGCCCTCGGTCTGGTGTTTGCGATCCCCGCGCGTTCACAGACCACGTCGTCGGCGCCCGCGCCAGCGCCCGGGCTCAGCAGCAACCAGCAGGCTCCGGTGGCGGCCCCGCCACCGCCCCCGGCGGCCGGGGTATCCCAGGACCGGCAACAGCTGGCGCCCCCGCCCCAGGCCCCTGCCGCCATGGCACCCCAGGCTCAGCCCCAGGCGGTTTCGGGTGGGTCCTGATCGAGCCGTCCGGGGGGAAGGGAGCTCGACCAGCGACGAGATGACCAGACGCTCCGGCCGGCCGGAGAGCTGCGATGACTAGCCAGGTGTGGTGGTTCGCCACCCGCTCCACCGGCATCGCTGCGATGGTGCTCCTCACAGCGTCGATGGTGCTGGGAATCCTCACCTCCGGAAGGTTCACCCGACCCGCCCTCCCGCGCTTCGTCACGATGGACCTGCACCGCAACGTGTCGCTGCTGGTCCTGGTATTCCTCGGCCTGCACATCGTCACGACCATCGCCGACTCGTTCGCGCCGGTGGCCTGGCTGGATACGGTGCTGCCGTTCGCCGGAACCTACCGGCCGCTGTGGCTGGGACTGGGCGCGGTGTCGTTCGACCTCCTGATCGCGCTGACCGTGACGAGTCTGCTCCGCGGACGGCTCGGCTACCGGACCTGGCGCTGGGTCCACTGGGCGTCCTACGCATGTTGGCCCACCGCGATCCTGCACGGTCTGGGCACTGGCACCGACACGAGGCAGCCGCTGTTCCTGGCGGCCACGGCGGGTTGCGTCGGGGCCGTCCTGGTCGCCCTGTGGTACCGGCTGGCGGCAGGCTGGCCGGGGCATCCCGGTATCCGGGTGAGCTCAGCGGTGCTCTCCGTTGCGCTGCCGGTCGTCGCGCTGGGATGGATGCTCGGCGGGCCGCTCCAGCCCGGCTGGGCAGTGAAAGCCGGCACCCCCGCCTCCCTTCTTGTCCAGCACAAGCCGGCTGGCGCCACGGCGACGCCGCGCCCCGCGGGCCGGCTCCCCTCCGCCACGCGGCTGCCCCAGCCACCGTTCACGGCGTCGTTGGCCGGGTCGGTCTCTCAGAGCGCACCGAATCAGAACGGGGAGATCGCGGTTCGCGTCTACGGGACCACCGGCGGGGGCACCCACGGCGTGCTCGACATCGTGTTGGACGGCACGCCGACGGATGGGGGTGGAGTGAGCCTGACCGGAAGCCAGGTGAGCTATGGAACGGCGTCCCAGCCTCGGCAGTACACCGGTCAGATCACCAATCTGAGCGGAGGCGTGCTGCAGATCTCCACGCGGGACCGCCGAGGCCGTCCCCTCGCGCTGTCGGTCACCTTGAACATCAACGGCGCCCGGGCCAGCGGGCAGCTGTCCGCAAGCGCCGGTGGCGGCAGCGGCGCCGAACAGTGACCCGGACAGTGGCCCGGACAGGGGCCCGGACAGGGCCCGTGTCTTCCGCGCCTCCCACCCCCGCACCGGTGGGACTACCGCGGCTTCTGCTCGGCGGGCCCGATCCGGTGCGTCCAGTGTCCCTGACCGAGCACCTGAACCAGCACGGCGGCTTCCTCCTGCGCGGCTCCCACGGGGACGGCGGTCCGATGATGTTGATCGACACGGTCGAGCGAGCCGGCCTGACCGGACATGGCGGGGCGGGGTTTCCGACCGCTCGCAAGATGCGAGCGGTCGCGGGGCGCCGGCGGCCAGTGGTGGTGGTCAACGCGGCTGAAGGCGAACCCGCCTCTCGCAAAGACGCCCTGCTCATGGGCACCCGTCCGCATCTGGTGCTGGACGGCGCAGTGCTCGCCGCGGACGCCGTCGGCGCTCGCGAGGTCATCGTCGCGCTCCACGCCGGGAACACCTCGGTCCGGGCCGCAGTCCGCGAGCGAGCGGCGACAGGCCTTGACGGAGTCCCCATCAAAGTGGTTCAGGTGCCGGCGGAGTATGTGGCCAGCGAGGAGTCCGCACTGGTCCGATTCCTGTCCGGCGCCCGCGCGCTACCGACGTTCACGCCCCCACGACCCTATGAGCGAGGGGTCAACGGCCGGCCCACCCTGGTCCAGAACGCCGAGACTCTCGCGCACCTCGCACTGATCGCCCGGCACGGCGACCAGTGGTTCCGATCTGTGGGAACACCCGCCGCGCCGGGTTCGCTGCTCGTCACGGTCGCCGGGGCGGTTCATCGACCCGGGGTCTACGAAGTGGCCTTCGGGGTGCCGATGAAAGCCGCGTTCGACGCCGCAGGCGGTCTCACCGAGCCGGTGCAGGCCGTTCTGGTCGGCGGCTACTTCGGGACCTGGCTCGACGCCGAGACCGCGATGGGGGTGCAGCTGACGCCCGCCGACCTGTTCGCCGCGGGGGCCGCGCTCGGCGCCGGGGTACTGCTGGCGTTACCCGCGTCAGCATGCGGACTGGCTGAGAGCCAACGGGTGGCTTCGTGGCTCGCAGGCCAGAGTGCCGGACAGTGCGGGCCGTGCACGCTGGGCCTGCCGGCGATCGCCGACGATCTGGCAGCGCTGAGCCGCAGCGGGAACACCACGAACGTCCGCAACCGCTTGGAGCGCCGCCTGGCCCTGGTGGAGGGACGCGGTGCGTGCCACCACCCCGACGGTGCGGCACGCTTCGTCGCCAGCGCGTTGCGGACGTTCTCCGCGGACCTCGCCCGCCATCGGCGCGGCAACCCCTGCCCGCCCATCAGGCGCCCGGTGCTCCCCCTGCCCGGTGATCTGGGTGCCCGATGACGGTACGTGTCAGGATGCAACCGGGAGTGTGGCACTTTCACGACTATGGCGAAAGCGAGGATCGATGCGCGAACAGGGTGCCGAAGGCGCCGACGGCAACGCACGCCTGACCGGCGCCACCGGGGTAGTTCTGCTCATCGTGTTGTTCGCGGAAGGAATCACCCTCCTGGAGGTTCGCCAGCTGATCACGCTGCACATCTTTCTCGGACTGCTCCTCATCCCGCCGACGGCGCTCAAGCTCGCCAGCGCCGGCTACCGGTTCTTCCGCTACTACACCCACAACCCGACCTACGTACGCCACGGACCGCCCCACCCGCTGCTGCGCTGGACCGCGCCCCTGCTGGTCTTCTTCACCGGTGCGGTCCTGGCGACCGGGGCGGCCTTGCTCCTGGTGGCGCCTGAGCAGCCAGGGCTGATGCTCACCGCGCACAAGGCCAGCTTCGTCGCCTGGTTCGCCTTCATGGCCCTCCACGTGCTGGGCCATGTGAAGGAGGCGGTGGTGCTGTCGCGGTGGGACTGGTGGCCACGCGCAGATCGCGCCCGGCCCCGCGGGAAAGGACTGCGACGAGGCCTTGTCGCGGGCTCGCTCATCGCGGGGCTCGCCCTCGGGGCAGCGCTGCTTCCGGTCGCCTCGCCATGGACCACCCGCCACGACTCCGGCGAGCGACACGACGGAGAGAGGGCGATCCAGACAGGCCGGGCCCCGGACGGGTCGGGACGGCAGGCCTCAGCTGCGGCCCTGGACACCGGAGGTTCCGCCCCAGCCGGCTTCCGGCCGGCCGGGAGCCGCACCGTCAGCACCAGGGACTCCTGGTGGCCCTGAGCGCAGACGGCGCTGCGATGTCGCCCGGTTCTCAGGGCCCGTCGACCGGGCTGCACGTCCTGGTCATCGAGGACGACCCCGCCATCGGAAGGCAGCTGGAGCGCGGCCTGGTGCGTGCGGGATACCAGGTGAGCCGGGCCGCTGACGGAGCCCAGGCTCTCCTGGCAGGACCGGCTGACGTGATCCTGCTCGATCTCGGTCTGCCGGACATGGACGGGCTGGAGCTCTGCCAGCGACTGCGCGCACGGTCGGCTGCGGCGATCATTGCGGTCACAGCGCGCAGCGAGGAGACGATGCGGGTGGCCACGCTGGACGCCGGCGCCGACGACTACCTCATCAAACCGTTCGGCTTCGTCGAGCTGCTCGCCCGGGTGCGTGCCGTGCTGCGCCGGATCAACCCGGCGGGGACCGGCCTCCTGCAGCACGGGGCGCTCACCGTCGATCCCCGGACGCGCCGGGTGTTCCTGGCGGACCGCGATATCCCGCTGACGCCCAAGGAGTTCGATCTGCTCTCCTGCCTGGCCGAGGACCCGGGACGAGCGTTGACCCGTCAGGAGATCCTCGAACGAGCGTGGGGGGGACACTGGTACGGGCCGAGCAAGGTGCTCGACGTCCACGTCGCATCGCTACGGCGGAAGCTGGGGGACCCGGCTCTCATCGAGACCGTGTACGGCATCGGCTATCGACTCGCCTCGGTCGAGTAGCGGCCCACCGTGACCCGACGTATTCTCGCCGCGTTCCTCGGGCTGACTCTCGCCCTGCTGATCGGCGTCGTGGTGCCGCTTGGCGTGATCACGGCCAACCACGACCGGCAGTCCTTCGCCGACCAGACAGTCGCCGCTGCCGCCGCCGTGGCCAGCGCCGCAGAGGAACAGCTCGCGGACCACGAGAACGGGGCACCGGCCCCCGACACCCTCAGCCATCGCCCGGCACTCGTCGGCCAGGACGAGCTCGCCGTCTACGGCAGCGACGGACAGCTCCTGATTCATGGCCCCGCGAAGCTGCACGTTACCCCGGCGCAGATCTCCGCGGCCCTGTCCGGACAGACCGTGAAGCAGTGGCGGGAGGACCCGCAGGACGGTCTGCTCGTCATCCGGCCGGCGTACTCCGGTTCGCAGATCGTGGGCGCGGCAGTGGTGCAACGAGCCGCGCATCCCCTCAACGAGCAGATCGCCGACCTGTGGCTCGGCCTCGCTCTGGCCGGACTCGCTGCCGTCGTCCTGGCGGCGACCCTGAGCATCGCGCTTGCCAGATGGGTGGCCCGCCCCCTGCGACAGCTCGACGCGACCGCGGACCGGTTCGGGGCCGGGGAGCTCACCCTGCGTGCCCCCACGCTCACCGGCCCGCCCGAGACGCGCCGGCTCGCTCGCACGTTCAACGACATGGCGGGCCGCCTTGAAGCGCTGATCGGGAGCCACCGGACCCTGGTGGCCGATATCAGCCACCAGTTGCGCACCCCGCTGGCAGCACTGCGGCTCCGTCTGGAACTGCTCCACGACGACGTGGACAGCACAGCAGCCGGCGAGCTGGACGGCGCGCTCGGCGAGATCCTGCGGCTCTCGCGGCTCGTCGACGGGCTGCTGGCCGTGGCCCGGGCCGAGTACACCGAACCCGCTCCTGTCGCCGTCGACCTGGCCCGGCTCGTCAGGGAGCGGGTGGCCATCTGGTTGCCGCTGGCACAGGAACGTCAGATCCGGCTGCTGACCTCCTCCGGTCAGGCGACCGTGGCGGCGACCCCGGGACACCTTGAGCAGGTCCTGGACAACCTCCTGGCCAACGCCCTGGACGTGACCCCCGGCCACGGACAGATCACCGTCTCCACTCGCCGGCATCACCACCGCGTCCGGCTGGAGGTCATCGACAGCGGACCGGGAATGACACCAGCCGAACGTGCCCTGGCCTTCCACCGGTTCTGGACCCAGCCGGCCGACGGCCCGTCCCGCGACAACTCGTCCGGCGACAACTCGTCCGGCAACGGACTCGGGCTGGCGATCGTGCATCGCCTGATCACCGTTGACGGCGGCACGATCCACCTGACGAACATCCCCGGAGGTGGACTGGCCGTGCAGATCGACCTCCACCCCGCAGCCGACCACAGCCGGCCGAAGCGACACGACACCAGTGACGACGGTCAGCCAGACTGACTCCGCCACACTCCGGCCGGTCTACTACTGCTGTGCGTCTCCGACTGACACACTCAACAACCACCGACACACTCAACAACCGGTGCGGATGAAAACGCGGGCTCTCCCGGTTGACTCCGTTGTTCCAGGTCGGATCAGTTCTCGATCGGATCGGCCCGGTGTCCGACGCAGGCGGCGAGGATTGGAGTGGTTTCGTTGGATGGCAACCCCTTCCCTGCACCCCTCCCCGGGTCGGCCGACACCCGGCCACCGGACGAGATCCACGACCGAGGTCCTGCGGCGCCCACTGAGACCACGGTGCACAGCGGCCTGAGAGTCGCAGCTGCGTATGCGTGGCGCCTCATCGTGGTTGCCGTCGCCGTGTACCTGGTCTTCGCCGTGCTGGCGAAGCTGACGCTGGTTGCGGTCGCCGTATTCGTCGGCCTGGTCATCGCCGCCCTCCTGCGCCCGCTCGTCGACCGCCTCGCACGTCCGCTGCCCCGGGGTCTGGCCGTTGCCACGGCGCTGCTCCTGACACTCCTCGCGCTCGGCGGGGTCTTCACCTTCGTCGCCAACTCGGTTGCCGGACAGTCCGCAAAGCTGACGACGCAGTTCACCCACGGCCTGACCGAGATCCAGCAGTCCCTGACCGGGGCGCCTTTCCACCTGCGCGCCGTCGACCTGACCCAGCTTGGCCAACAGCTCCGGGAGTGGGTGACCCAGAACGGCGGATCTCTGGCAGGGCAGGCCCTCGGCGGTGCGGGCGTGGCGATCGAGGTCCTGACCGGGTTCGTGCTGGCGGTGTTCTGCTCGGTCTTCTTCCTCGCCTCCGGGGACCGGATCTGGACCTGGCTGCTCACCCAGACAGGCGCCGGCAGCCACCGCTGGGACAGCGCCGCCCGCGCCGGATGGGCCACCTTCGCCGGCTACACCCGGGGCATCGTGATCATCGCCGCCACCAACGCCATCCTCGTCTGCGTGGCACTGCTGATCTTGAGAGTGCCGCTCGCCCTGCCCCTGGCCCTGCTCACCTTCTTCGCCGCGTTCATACCCCTGATCGGCTCCCCCATCGCCCTGTTCGTGGCCACGCTGGTGGCCCTCGCCGCGCGCGGTCCACTCATCGCCCTGGTGGTTCTCGGTCTCATCGTGGTCATCGGTCAGATCGAAGGCCACCTGCTGCATCCGATGGTGATGAGCCGGGCGGTCAACCTGCACCCGCTCGCCGTTGCCCTCGCGGTCGCCTCCGGAACCATTCTCGCCGGGGTCATCGGCGCCGTCGTCGCGGTGCCGCTGATCGCGGTCACCTGGACGGTCTGGACCGCGCTCAGGACTGACCCCCCGAGAAACGCCGAAGGTGCCGGGACGAGTATGGACGGGCCTGGCTCCGATCCCGATCCCGGGAGCACAGCCAGCGCGCCCACAGCCCCGATGCCGGAAGGACCAGTATGACGTTCCGCGGATGGACCGACGCGGTCCTGGACTTCTACGAAGGCCTGGAGGTCGACAACTCCAAGGCCTACTGGCAGGCGCACAAACAGGTCTACGACGAGCAGGTGCGCGAGCCCATGCTGGAGCTGCTGGCCGAGCTGCGCGACGAGTTCGGCGAGGGGAAGGTCTTCCGGCCCAACCGTGACATCAGGTTCAGCGCCGACAAGACCCCGTACAAGACCCAGATCGGGGCGACCCTGGACAGCTACGGGTACGTTGCGCTCTCTGCCAGCGGACTGGCCACGGCCAGCGGCATCTACGCGTTCGCCCCGGACCAGCTGGCCCGCTACCGCCGCGCGGTCGACGTCGACCTGCCGGGCGAGGCTCTGGCGAGGATCGTCAGGGAGGTCCGGGCAGCCGGGCTGACCATCACCGCCGCGAGCACCCTGACGACGGCGCCCCGCGGCTATCCGAAGGACCACCACCGGATCGAGCTGTTGCGGATGAAGGGGCTGGTCACCTGGAAGGAGTGGCCGGTCGAACCCTGGCTGGCCACCGCCACGGCGAAGGACAAGGTCGTGGCGGTCCTTCGCGCATCACTGCCCCTGGCCGGATGGCTCGACACCCACGTCGGCGCCTCCGAGACCGAGCGCGGGGCCTCTCGTTCTCGCTGACCCGAGCCTTCCGCCCCGAAAGGACTGCAGACCGTGTCACAGACCACCACCCCGCCGAGCAGTGTCGGGGCCGCCCAGCGTCGAGCCTGGCGAGCCCTGGGCGTGCTGCTCGCCGGGATGTTCATGTCGCTGCTGGACGCGACGATCGTCAACGTCGCCCTGCCGACGATCCGCACCAGCCTCGACGCGTCGGAGGCAACCCTGTCGTGGATCATCTCCGGCTATGCGCTCGCCTTCGGTCTCGCCCTGATTCCAGCGGGGCGACTCGGTGACCGGTACGGCCACAAGTGGGTCTTCTTCACCGGACTGGCTCTCTTCACTGTCGCGAGCCTCGCCTGCGGGCTGGCCCAGGACGGCACCCAGCTGATCGTCGCGAGGGTTGTCCAGGGGCTGGCCGCGGGTATCTACGTCCCGGCCGTGACGGCCTACATCCAGCTGCTCTTCACGGGCCGCACCCGCGGCAAGGCCTTCGCCATCATGGGCGCCGTGATCGGCGTCTCCTCAGCCCTGGGCCCCCTCATCGGCGGGCTCTTGATCCAAGCGTTCGGCGACACCAACGGCTGGCGCCTGGTGTTCGTCGTCAACCTGCCCATCGGCGCTGTCGCCCTGATCGCGGCGGCCTTCCTGCTGCCGTCGGGCTCCGAGAGCACCGGGACGTCAGAGGGTGTCGACGTCCTCGGTCTCCTGCTCCTCTCGGGCGGCCTCATCGCGATCCTCGTGCCGCTCATTGAGGGCCAGGACCAGAGCTGGCCGCTGTGGACGTATCTGTCGCTGACCGGCGGGGTCGCACTGATCGCGCTCTTCGGCGCCTGGGAGGTGGCCGTGGCCAGGCGGGGCAGGAGTCCTCTCGTCCCACCCCACCTCTTCTCACACCCCGCCTTCACCGGCGGCGTGATCCTCGCGCTCGTCTACTTCGCCGCGTTCGTGAGCATCTTCTTCACGATCTCGATCCTGTGGCAGGCCGGCCTCGGCCACACCGCCCTCGAGTCCGGAATCGTCTCGATCCCGTTCGCGCTCGGCAGCATCATCGGCGCCTCGCAGAGCGGCCGGCTCGCCGCCAGTATCGGCCGTACGGTGCTCGTCATCGGCGCCGGCATGGTCGCGGCCGGGCTGGTCGCCCTGTGGCTCGTGCTCATGCTCGTCACGCCGGGCGACCTGACGAACTGGGATCTGCTCATACCCCTGCTCGTCGCCGGAACGGGCAGCGGGCTGTTCATCGCCCCCAACGCCCAGTTCATCATCGCCACCGTCGATCGTCAGGAGGCCGGGGCAGCGAGCGGAGTCATCTCCACGATGCAGCGTGTCGGCAGTGCGATCGGCATCGCCATCATCGGCAGCGTCTTCTTCGGCACCCTGTCGATCCCGGGAACGGGACGCCCGAGCGCCGAAGCGCTCGCCGTGGCGTTCACCCACAGCGCCACCTCTGCCCTGGCCGTGAGTGCGGCGTTCGCGGTGGTCTCCTTCCTGCTCGTCTTCGCGCTGCCGAAGCGGGTGACGTCCGGCCCGCCCATCGTGGATGCCGAGACGAACCAGGCACCGGCTGCATAGGAAGGGCCCCTGCTCTGCGTCTCCGCCGAGCAGGGGCCCATCCAGCCGGGCTCTAGTGCCGGCCGGTCACCGCCGCGTAGGCGTTGACGATGCCGGAGCCGTAGAAGCCGTTGGCCTCTTTGGGCCCGACACACAGGGCGTCCGACTCGAAGACCGTGCCAGCGTCATTGATGCGCGTGTAGTGGAACAGACGGGGTTCGGGGCAGGCATGCTCGACCGCGCTGTCGACCAGACGTCTGGCCGTCACCTCGGGCGCCAGGGTCAGCCCGCCCAGGCGCCGGTCCGTCTTGCCGAACTCACTGACGATCAGCGCAGCAACACCCACCGCGTGCGGTGCGGCCATCGACGTGCCCTGCAGGTACTGGTAGTAGCCGCAGGTCGCGCCCTTGCAGTCACGCACGACGGCGGGGTTGTTCGGCGTGCCATCGGGGTTGAGGTCCCTGTTCGCCTTTGCGACCTCCGCGGGGTAGGCGGCGAGGATGGTGCTGCGAGGATCCCTGGTGTTGTCGGGGGAGTCATAGACGTCTCCCCCGGGGGCGGCGACCTCCGTCTGTTCCGTGCCGAAGTT
Organism: Dermatophilaceae bacterium; assembly: GCA_036385355.1. Taxonomy (GTDB): domain Bacteria; phylum Actinomycetota; class Actinomycetes; order Actinomycetales; family Dermatophilaceae; genus UBA4719. Next base: position 8,682 of record DASVKO010000254.1, on the reverse strand, counting down.
GGAGTAGTAGGCCTTTCGCGTGCTGACACCGGTCGAGCTGACCGAGAGGACACCCTTGGTCTCGGTCGGCACGCTGAGGCAGGAGTTGTCGATCTTTCTGGTCTTCTCACCGCCCGCCGGGAAGTCGGGGCTGGTCGCGTCGGTCGTCGGGGAGTTGAGGTCGGTGGCCTCGTTGCCCATCGCCGCGATCGGCAGGACTCCATGGCCCCGCGCATAGTTGATCGCCCGCTGGGTGGCCTCGCGGATCACCCGCTGCTCCGCCCGCTCGGCCGGAGAGTCGGCCGGGTTGTTCGTGCAGTTGAACAGCCACGGGTCGGTGTAGAAGCTCATGTTGACGACATCCACGCCGATGTCACCGGCGTAGGTGAGCGCGGCCAGGGTTGAGGCGAGGAAGAAGTACCCGGAATCCTGACCGGCGCGAATGTTGACCAGCGTGACCTTGGGTGCCACCCCGGCAATGCCCAGGCCGTTGATCGGGGAGGCGATGGTGCTCGCCACGTGCGTGCCATGGCCGTCGTTGTCGACATTCGCCGGATCGACGCAGGACGGCACTTCGCACGGACCGTCGATGGAGGGGATGTCCTTGACGAAATTGCGTGACCGGGCAGCGTCGAAGTTGGGCGCGATGTCGGGGTGGGTTCCGTCGATGCCGGTGTCGATCACGCCGACCAGCACTCCGGCCTTGCCTGGCTGCCGGGCGTAGGAGCCCGCCGGGGTGGCCCCGATCTGGCGCATGTCCCATTGCCGGTTGGCCAGCGGCTCCGCCAGCGGGATCGCGGGGGCTGGTGCCGACTGGGCGGCTGCGGCGGAGGTACCTCGGGCGGCGAGACGCTCGGCCTGCAGCCGCTCGATGTCGCTGGACCGGGCACGCTTGGCCTGTGGTGCGACGCCGATCACGCGGTTGCGGGCCGCGCCGAGAACGGCCGACGACTTGTCCACACTCGTGGCGAAGGATGCGTTCGAGCTGCGCGCCACGGCGTACCCGAGCTTGGCGTTCTGCGAGACGAGGGTGCCGCCGGCGGCGGAGATGGCGCCTTGCACGGCAGCGACGCTTCCGCCCTGCGAGTACAGCACCACATACTCGGTCGGAGCCTGCTTGGCCACCGAGGATGACGACTGGCCGATCACGGATCCGGCCGAGCTCGAGGCTCCGGCAGACCCGCCAGACCCCCCGATGCTGGCAACGGCCACCAGCGCCGCCGAGGCAAACACAACGAACTTTCGCATAGTCCTGCTCCCGTCTGGCCGCGGCATTTCTCTACCACCCGGCCAGGTCAGATGTGGGTTGTCTGGGTTTGGTGGGCTCACTGTAGCCACCCTTGTCAATGCCTCGTGCTGAGCACCGAGGCCCCGCGCCGGACCCGGGGCGGCCAAGAAGTCAGCCATGATCAACCGGCAGGGCCGACAGGTGCCCGTCGATCCCCCCGGCGACTCGTTGGCCCGGGTGGGAGCGTGTCCGATGTCCCGCGGAACAGCTGACAACCCCACTTGTCGGCGGGTGCACCAGTCCGGTAAGACTGTCTCTTCACGACAGTCCCAGGTACGAGGTTCAGCCCCGTACGGGAGCGGCTACCCACGGTCAGAGGAGACGCCATGAGCACCAAACTCAATCCGTACCTTGGCTTTCGCGACACGGCCAGGCAGGCGATGGAGTTCTACCAGTCGGTCTTCGGCGGCGAGCTCACGCTGAGCACCTTTGCCGATTTCCAGGCCAGCGAAGACCCTTCCGAACAGGGCAAGATCATGCACGGGATGCTCGTCACCGACAGCGGGCTCACCCTGATGGGCGCCGACACCCCGAACAGCATGAGCTACACGCCGGGGGACAACTACTCTGTTTCCCTCAGTGGCGAAGATGAAGCGGAGCTGCGTCGCTTCTGGGACGGGCTCTCGGCCGAAGGCACTGTCACGATGCCACTGGAGCCGTCCCCCTGGGGCGACGTCTTCGGAATGTGCGCTGACAAGTTCGGGGTCAGCTGGCTGGTCAATATCAACACCGCCCAGCCCCAGGGCAGCTGACCACCTCCCGATCACGACGTCCCGCCCACGCGGACTCATCCGGCGCGGGTGATCACACGGAACCGGAGAAGCCGCGATCCTGCCAGCGTGCACGCTGTGTCACGGTGCGCAGAAGGCTCAGGAGGGTTGCCCGATGAAGCGCTGGTGGCCGCTGGTCGCGTTCGCAATCGCACAGTTCGTGATGGTCCTGGACCAGTCGGTCATGAACGTCTCGATCAGCACCCTGGTCAAGGACTTCGACACGACGGTCACCACGATTCAGGCCGTCATCACGCTGTACTGCCTGGTGATGGCGATGTTCATGCTCACCGGTGCCAAGATCGGCGACATCGTCGGACGTCGCCGGGCGTTCGTCATCGGCCTGGTCATCTACGGCTGCGGCTCGGCCCTGACGGCCGCCTCCCAGACGGTTGCCGTGCTGGCCCTGGGCTGGTCGATCCTCGAGGGGCTCGGTGCGGCAATGGTCCTGCCTGCGCTGGCGGCGCTGATCGCCGGCAACTACGAGGGACCCGAGCGCAAGGTCGCCTACGCCGTGATCGGAGGTGTGGCTGGTGCGGGTATCGCCATCGGGCCGATCCTGGGCGGCTGGGCAACCACCGAGCTCACCTGGCGCATCGTGTTCGTCGGCGAGGTCGTCCTCTGCCTGGTGATCCTGGCCATGAGCCGGCTGATCGGCGATGCCCCCCGCGCCGACCGCATCCCCCGCCTGGACTACGTCGGCACGGTGCTGTCCGCCTCAGGACTCGGAGCCGTCGTCCTGGGGGTGCTGCAGTCCACCACCTGGGGATGGGTTCAGCCCAAGGACTCTCCCGTCGAGCCCTTCGGCTTCTCGCTGACGATGTTCGTGATTGCGCTGGGCGCCGGGTTGCTCTGGGCCTTCGTGGCCTGGAGCCGCCACCGCGAGGCGACCGGGCTCGACCCGCTCATCCACCTCGACCTGGTCAAGATCCCGCCGCTTCGCTCAGGGGTGGTGGGCCTCTTCACCCAGAACCTGATCATGATGGGCATCTTCTTCGTCGTCCCGCTGTACCTGCAGCTGGTGCTGGGCCTCGACGCTCTCGGTACCGGCATCAAGATGCTGCCGGTATCGATCACGATGTTCCTGACGTCCGCGGTGGGCTCCCGGCTGTCTTCCAGGTTCCCGGTGCGGACGATTGTCCGGGCCGGGCTCACGGTCACCGTCCTGGCAGTGCTCGTGCTCCTGGCGACCGTGCAACCCGAGCTGACCGATTCCATGTTCGCCTGGTCGATGGCCCTGCTCGGCATCGGGATGGGGCTCATGGTCTCCCAGCTCGGCAATGTGGTGCAGTCGTCGGTCGACGCATCAGGTCGCGGTGAGGCGGGCGGCCTCCAGTACACCGGGCAACAGCTCGGCTCCTCGCTCGGGGTAGCGCTGATCGGTGCGATCGTCCTGACCGGGCTCACCGGCGTCTTCGTGTCACAGATCGAGGGCGACACACGGATCAGCTCCGAAGTGGCGTCCCAGGTCACGACGGCGGTCGAGCCCGGGATCGACTTCATCACGGCCGGGGAGATCACGGCGGCCGCCCAGAAGGCGGGGCTCGACGAAGCGACTACCACGGCCCTGGTCGACGACTACGAGACTGCGCAGATCCAGTCGCTGAAGGCCGGCCTGCTGGCTACGGCGCTCCTGGCCCTGGCGTCCCTCGGGTTCACCAAGGATCTCCCGCACGAGCGGCCCGGGGTCAGGGAAGAGTCCCCGGCCGCCCCCGCGGACGCCTGACCCGACGCCGCCGGCGAGACGGAGGCGGACCACGCCCGTCGCCATACCGGCGCTCCGCCGTGTCGTCAGGAACGCCCACCGCGATGGAGCGACCGTCATGGTGACGGATCGCGTCCTGACGTTCATCTGCTGACCTCCTGAGACCCGGTTGCCGGCCGTTCGCAGCACCTCACCAATCCAATAGGCGCGGCGCACCGAATGGCTCATACCCGGAAGTACTCGACGGAGCCGGCGGCCGCCAGGTCGCCCGAACAAGGAGTGAACATGCGTACGTCCTACAAGCTCGCCACCCTCGCACTCGGGTCGGCCGCCCTGCTGCCCATTCTTGGCGCCGGCACCGCCTTCGCCGCTGACGGCAACGTCAACGTCAACGCGAACCTCAGACCAGTTGCCCTGAACGGCGTCAACGGCAGCGGCATGGCCTCGGTCGCGGTGAAGGGAACCACGATCACCGTCACGATGGCCGCAAACGGGCTGCTCGCGAACAGCCCCCACGCCGCACATATCCACTTCGGCGCCGACGCGCGCCACGAATGCCCGGTCGTCACCGACGACTCCAACAAGGACGGGCACCTCAACACCACTGAGGGCGGACCGGCGTACGGCCCGGTCGAGGTCTCACTGACCAAGACCGGCGACACCACCGCGGCCAGCACTCTGGCCGTGGACCGTTTCGACACCGCCAAGGGCGGCAAGATCTCGTACGAACGAGGCAGCATCACAGTCACCCAGACCGTGGCCGACGCGATCTCGGCCGGCAAGTCGGTCGTCGTGGTCCACGGCGTGGACTACAACGAGAACGGCAAGTATGACGGCGCCACCAAGAGCGACCTCGCCCCGACCCTGCCCACCGAGGCCACCGACCCGGCCCTGTGCGGCGCGCTCAGCGCCATGCCCGCCGGCGGGATGCAGACCGGCGCCGGCGGCGCCTCCTCCGGGACCTCCAACGAGGGCATGCTCGCCCTCGGCGGTGGCCTGATGCTTGTCGCAGCCGGCTCCGGCGTGTACTCCGTGAGCCGCAACCGCGCCCGGGGCTGATGAACACCAGCACCCAGCACGCTGGCCGCCGCCGCACCATCATGGTGGCGGCCAGCGTCGTGCTGGCCCTGATCGGCGCTGTGATTGTTCTGCTGGGGATACCCGGCACTGGTGGCCCACCCCAGCCACCGGCCAACGCCGGCCAGTCCCTCTCGGCCCCGGCGACACCCACCCCGGCCGGGTCCGCTTCTCCCGGGACCCGTGACCCGGGCCCCTCGTCATCAGCCACGGCGAAGCAAGCCATAGGCGCAGAGCTCGGACCGATCCTGACTGCCTCACCGCCGGTCGCGATCGACATCCCCAGCATCGGCGTCCGCACCAGCAACCTTGTGAACCTGGGGCTGGCCTCCGACGGCAGCCTGCAGGTCCCTGGGGACTTCTCCTCCGTCGGCTGGTACACCGCGGGACCCTCTCCGGGCCAGCTCGGCCCGGCGATCCTGGGCGGCCACGTCGACAGCCACAACGGACCCGCCATCTTCTACCGCCTCGGCGCCCTGCGTCCGGGCGCCCGGGTCACCGTCGGCCGCAAGAACGGCTCGACCGCGACGTTCCGCGTCGACCGGGTCCAACGCTTCCCCAAGGACCGCTTCCCCACGGCGCTGGTCTACGGAAGCACCAGCCGGGCCGAGCTCCGCCTGATTACCTGCGGAGGATCCTTCGACCAGAAGAGCGGGCACTACGTCGACAACATCGTCGCCTTCGCCCACCTGGTCGCCTAGGAATCTGCCGCACGGCATCCGCTGCTCACGGGCCGCGCCCCTGCGCCGACACCTCCTGCCGGCCTACTCGAGGGCAGCCCCCGACAGGGAGCGGGTGGTCCCGCCCGGGCCGGCCGGGACGCGGCGCCGCCACCAGCGAGCGAGCGCGAGGGCGGCGATGATGTCCCAGATCCCCCACCAGGCCGCGACGAGAGCCATCCCGCCGAGCCCGCCGAAGTAGCTGAAGACGAGGAGCAGCCCCAGACCGGCGTTGCGGATACCGACCTCGAACGTCATCGCTCGGGTGCTGGCCTCCGGCAGCCTCGTGAGACGCGCGATCCCGTAGCCGAGCCCCAGAGCGAGCGTGTCGTGGAAGAAGACGGCGATGACGACGACGCCGATGTAGGCGACGAAGAGGGCCCAGTTGTTGAGCAGCGCGATGAGGATGAGACAGGCGAGGGAGAGGAAACCCAGCGGGCCGATGATCTTGCCGGCCCGCGACGCGAGCCGCGGGAACAGGCGGGCGAGCAGGAAGCCGGCGACGAACGGCACGCCGATGACCATCCCGACCTCGATGAGCATGTCGACCGGGTCAAGCCTGATCTGTCGCATCATCGCCGCACCAGTGGGGTGCAAACCACCCAGAACGCGAAGTTCAGCGGCATGAGGGCGATCGCGAGCAGGTTGCTCACCGCGGTCATCGAGACGGGGAGAGCGACGTCACCGCGCGCCTGGTGAGTGACGATGTTGGAGACGTTTCCCGGCGGACAGCACGCGACGAGGATCATCCCGAGGGCCACCGATCCCCGCACGTGCAGGGCAAGCGTGAGGAGGAAGGTGATGGCGAGGAGCAGGAGGAACTGCGCCGCCACGCCGAGGGCGATGACCTTCGGCCGGCGGGCCGCCTCCCGGAAGTCCTCGGGCCGGGTGTCGAGCGCGATACCGAACAGGATCGTGGCGATGACGATCCGCGGCACGATCATCCAGCTCGCGTTGAACGCGATCTTGATCGTGTCGACGTTCTCTGCGCTGATCGCGCCGTCCGGCCCACGAGGACGAGGTCCCTGCCCCGCAGCACGGCGTCGATGACCGCTGCCGAGACGTCCTGGGGCGTGAGCTCCTCGCCCGTCGTCGCGCGCTGTGTCCCCTGTCTGCGCCCGGCGACCTCGGCCATACCACCAGTGACGAAGGTCGGGTGGACGATCGTCACCGCGACTCCGTCGGCGCCCAGCTCAGCGCGCAGAGCCGTGAACAGGCCAGTGACCGCGTGCTTGGCCGCGACATAGGGCGGCCGCCCAGGACTGGCGCGAACCCGGCGACCGACCCGATGATGACGACCCGACCGTGCGAGCGCCGCAGGTCCGGCAGAGCCGCGAGCGTGCACGCCACGGCACGGAGATGGGTCACCTCCAGAACGCGGCGATGGGTCTCGAGGTCGTGGTCCCCGAACCGTCCGATGGCCGACAGGCCCGCGCAGTGGATCAGCAGGTCGAGACGTCCGTACCGGGCCCGGACTGCGGCGAAGGCCTCCCGGACCCGGGCCTCGTCGGTGATGTCGCAGGCGACGCGGCGATCGTCACCCTCAGGAGTGGCGCCGGGCAGGTCCAGGCCCACGACAGCGGCCCCTCCCGCCTCGAGGTCGGCCATGAGACAGCGACCGATCTGACCGCCGGCCCCGGTGACGACCGCCACGGCGCCGTTGACAGCGCTGCCCGGGCCACGCCGCCAGGGGAACCGGCTGCTAGCCACGGGACCCGGCCCGGCCCTGCCGAAACATCTCGTACGCCTCATGCGTCGTCTTCCGCGGCATACCGGGAAAGTCGCGTCGGAGCCTGGTGTTGTCCAGAACCGGGCGGTGCAGGAGGAAGTCGACCTGCTCGGGTCCGTGGCGCCCCACCCCCAGCCGCTTCACCAGCCGGAGCGCCAGCCGGACGCCACGCGCCGGCAGGGCTATGAAGGCTGGCTCTCCGCTCCAGTCCTGGGTGCGGCCCCCGCGTTGACGTCCCCCATTGTGCGGTGTCACAAAACGGAGTGCAGCGTCACAACAGGAACGGATGGTGGGATGGCGAGAGCCTGTTCGTTCATCCCAACGCGGTGCGCAACCGGGTGGGCTCGCTCACGGCCGCCACCGGGCTGGATCCCGGCGACACGTTCGCTGCCTTCGACCTGTGGTGGCTGTGCCAGATCTGGAGCGCCTCAACCCCCGACCACCAATGGCCGGCCGGCTAGCCGTACTCGGTCACGGGCTCACCCGCTCCGGGCGTGGTGCAGCACCCGCTGGCCGGACCCCCCTGGCGCACTCGAGACCTCGCCGCTCCTGCTCGCTGGTTCGAGGGATCCGGTGCGGCCTGACCCGAGCGGCCTGACCGGCGCCGAGTCAAGGGCGTCCAGATAGCTGGTGGCCCACCGCTGCACGTCGTGGACGGCTACCCGCTTTCGCAGGGCCTTCATCCGGCGCCGGCGCTCGTCCGCGGGGGCGGTGATCGCGGCCATGATCGTCTGCTTGAGGCCCTCGACGTCGTGCGGGTTGCAGATGTAGGCCTGGTGCAGCTCCTGCCGGGCCCCGGCAAACTCCGACAGCACCAGGGCGCCGCCGAGGTCGTGACGACAGGCGACGTACTCCTTGGCGGTGAGGTTCATCCCGTCACGCAGCGGGGTCACCAGCATGACGTCGGCGGCCAGGAACATCGCCGCCCGCTCGGCGAGCGGGTAGAAGAGGTGCAGGTAGTGGACAGCTGGCTGGCCAAGGGTGGAGAACTCACCATTGAGGCTCCCGACCGTGTGCTCGACCTCCTCGCGCAACCGGCGGTAGGCGTCCACGTTCTCGCGGCTCGGCAGGGCGACCTGCATGAGCGTCACGTCGGGCGGGGCGATCGCCTTGTCACGCAGCAGCTCCCCGTAGGCCTTGAGCCGGTGCCGGATCCCCTTGGTGTAGTCGAGCCGGTCGATGCCGAGCAGGAGGATCTTCGGGTCGCCGAGCGAGGCGCGGATCTCCGCCGCCCGGGCGATCACCTCAGGGGTGCGGGCCAGGTCGTCGAGTCCGCGGAAGTCCACCGAGATCGGTATCGCGCTCGCCCGGACGGTTCGTCGTGCGGAGGCGTCGTCGCCCGGCGGTGTGAAGGTGACCGTGTCGGCCTTGGTCGACATGCCCAGCAGCCGCCGGCAGCAGCGCAGGAAGTTCTC